>NZ_AP027291.1:1513526-1816231 GCF_030295745.1 Mycolicibacterium sp. TUM20985 | reverse complement strand
GTCAGGTCGAATCGTCGAGCCACGTGCTCGAGGTAGGCGAGGATCTCCGGCTGGCTGGCAAAGCGTTCGCTCCAGGTCCACGTCTGCTGAAGCTCCTCGTCGAACGAGTATGAGTAGTCGACGCTTTCGACGTCACACCGCGCCCCGGGGTATCGATTCCAGTACCACGTGCCGCCAACGCCGTCCGCGGCATCGATCCCGAGCACCGACAGTCCTGCCGCCACGGCCCGGTGCACCGCGTACAGCCCGGCGAAACCGGCGCCGACGACGATCACGTCGTGGTACGCGGCCGTCATCGCACGGCCTCGGGTGTGGGCGTCGCCGACGCGCCGCGCAGATCTGCCCACAGCACGTCCCGCGCGGCGATCGCCGGTGGGAAGTCCATCATGGTGAGGAATCCGTGGAACAGTCCCCGAAAGTCGCGGTGCAGCACCGGGACTCCGTCGGAGCGCAGTCGGCGTGCGTAGGCCACCCCCTCGTCGTGGAGCGGGTCCAGGGTCGCGGTGACCATCACCGTGGGCGGCAGACCCTCCAGCGTCACCGCCAGGGCGGGGGCGACGAGGTGCGGGGGCTGAGGAACACCGGTCTCGCCGAGGTACTGCTCCCAATACCATTGCAGCGCAGCGCGAGTGGTGAAGCATCCGGTCGCCCGGCGCCGTTGACTGAGGGTATCGCACGCCGGATCGAGAAGGGGATAGAGCAGGACCTGTGCGGCGGGCATCGCCGTGCCGTACTCCCGGCACAGGATCGACGCGACCGCGGCGAGGTTGCCGCCGGCACTGTCGCCGGCGACGGTGACGCGGCGCGGGTCGATGCCGAGGTCGGCGGCGTGCCGCACGACCCAGTCGAAGGCCAGGTAGGCATCCTCGGCCGCGGCAGGCGCGCGATGCTCGGGAGCCAGCCGGTAGCCGACCGAGACGACGACAGCCCCGGCATGCCGCGCCATCGCGCGGCAGAAGCCGTCGTGGCTGTCGATGTCGCACAGCACGAAACCACCGCCGTGATAGAACACGACACCCGGCCGCGGCGCGGTACCGATCGCCGGTTGGTAGACCCGCACCGGGATGGGGCCGGCGAGGGTGTCGAGCACGCGATCGTCCGATATCGCGTCGTCGACGTTGCGCACCGGCTGTCGCCGCGCCGCCACCGCGGCGCGCGCCTGGGCGGCGGTCATTCGTTCGACTGCCGGAAAGGCGTCGTCGAGTGTCCGCAGCATCGCGAGTACACCGTCGTCCATGGTCTCCTCTTGGGGGTGACCTGTTTCTATCAGAAACAGTGTGCTCGGCGGGCCGAAATGTCGGCATCACCGCGCGTGGCCTGATCTAGGGTGGCGCCATGGCCGAGGATCAGAGCGCGCCCCAGACGCGATTGCGGGCGACGAGCTACGCGGTGCTGGGCCTGCTGTCGTTCGGTCAGGAACTGTCCGGCTTCGACATGAAGCGCTGGGCCGACTGGAGTCTGAAGTTCTTCTACTGGGCCCCCTCCTACAGCCAGATCTACGGCGAGCTGCACAAACTCGAGGACCTCGGACTGGTCGCCTCGCGACTGGACGAGAACAAGGACACCCAACGCAAGCGTGGTGAGCGCGAGAAGCGGGTCTACCGGATCACGGCCAAGGGTGAGCAGGCCGTCACCGCGTGGACCACCGAGGCCGACCCCGAGCCGGCGGTGCTCAAGCACGGCATCATGCTGCGGGCATGGTTGGGTCATACCGCGGATCCGGCCAAGTTGCGTGAGGTGGTGTTGGCGCACCGCGCGCAGTCCGAACGCATGAGGGTGCTCGCGCTGGATCATGCCGAAGGTGCTGCACCCGTACCGGAGTGGGCGTATCCCGTGGCCGTGCTGAACTGGTCGGCCCAGTACTACGCCGACGAGTGTGCCCGGGCCGACACGCTGCTCGCCGAATTGGACCGACTCGCCGCCCAGCGCAAGCGCAGGGTCAGGCGCAAGAAGCCACCGGACGGTCAGGCCGGCCGGTAGCGCAACATCGTCAACCCGGCCTCCGGGACGTCGTGGAACACCGGCTCCACCCGCATTCCGATTCGGATCCGGTCGGGTTCGACGTCGACCAGCTCGGTGCTGACACGTGGTCCAACGTCCCACTGCACGACCGCGAGGAGCTGGGGCGCACGCCCCGACCACGGCGGACCGGTGGGGCGTTCGGCGACGGTGTAAGTGAACAGCGTTCCGGCCCCGTCGATCTCGCGCCACTGCAGATCGTCGGCCAGGGTGCCCGGCGCCAGGGTCCGTGGGTAGAACACGTACCGGCCCAGCGATGGGGAGTACTGAATCACGATGCGGTGCTCGGTCAGGGCGTGCCAGTACGGGGCCGACACCGGCGTGGGTTCGGGCAGCGGTAGCGGTTCGGACACGTCAGTCGCCTTCCAGGACGAGGGCGACCTGCTCGCTCATGATGCCGCCGGTACCCGTGACGAACGCGACGTCGCAGTCGCGCACCTGCGCTACCGCCGAACGCCCCATCACCTGGCGTGCGGCGTCGACCACGTGGTGCATGCCACCGGCCATCCCGGCCTGCCCGAAGGACAGTTGACCGCCAGCGGTGTTGAGCGGGAAGTTCCCCCTGAACGTGAGGTCGTGGTCGTTGATCCATGTCGCCCCTTGACCCTTGGGGCAGAACCCGGCGTCCTCGAGGCTCATCAACACGGTGATCGTGTAGCAGTCGTAGATGGAGGCGACGTCGACGTCGGCCCGGGTCAGGCCCGACATGTCGAAGGCCCGCTCCGATGACCGCGCCACCGGGGTCACCATCAGATCCTCGGCGTAGGTGGGCGTCTTGAAGGAGATGTGCTCGCCGAATCCCCTGATCCAGACCGGACGGTGCCGGGAGCGGGCCGCGAGCTCGGCGTTGACGATCAGGACGCCCGCGCCGCCCTGTACCCGCATCACGGTCTCGAGCATGTGGATGGGATCGGCGATCACCGGGCTGCTCAACACCTCGTCGATGGTGATCGGCTTGCCGTGGAACACCGCGTCCGGATGCGCGCAGGCGTTGGTGCGTTGATCGACGGCGATCTTCGCCAGCGCGGCGGGGTCGTAACCGTAGGTGGCCGCGTAGCGCTGGGCGATCTGGGCGTAGGGCGCGTTCTGACCGACGTTCCCGTAGGGAATCTCGTACTCCGCCTGCGGTGACCCGTACCTGTTGCTCGACGCCCCGTACCACGCGGGCTCGGTCGGAGGTCGGCGCTGCGACTGCGGGATCGTCGTCGACCCGGGTACGACCGCCAGCACGGCGTCGCAGAAGCCGAGTTCGACGGCCACGGCCGCCCGCCACACCATGCCGGCCGAGGTGGCTCCGCCCAGGTCCACCCGCTCCCCGAAATCGACTGGCATACCGAGGTATTCGCTGAGCGTTGCGGGTGCGAACAGCTCCGACTCCGCGACGCCGTGCGAGATCAGACCGTTGACGTTCGATGCGTCGAGGCCGGCGTCGTCGAGCACCATCGCCGCCAGCGCGGCGTACTGGTCGAGGGTGAACAGCGCGGGCCGGGTCTGCTTGCGCTGCGCCGGCAGTTCGGCGATCCCGACGATGGCCGCCGCCCCGCGCAACCCCGCCCCAGCCGTCACGACGACCCGTCGCGGCGGGGCAGCGCGACCGTCGCCGTGCCGGGCATCAGCAAGGTGTCACCGCGACGCCCGTCGATCTCGAGATCGATCAGGCCGATTCCCTCGTCGATGCGCTTCGCGATCACCGTGCCCCCGAACGTCAACTCCTCGCCGGGATGAGCCACGGCGCGGTTCTGCACCGAGTAGCGGATCAACCGTCCGCGCCCTCCGATCCAGTCGGTCACGGCGCGGGCCAGCAGCGCCGACTGCAATGGTCCCTGCACGAGCACGTCGTCATAACCTTCGACGGACGTGGCCCAGTGCTTGTCGTAGTGGATGCGGTGACCGTTGTAGGTGGCCGCACTGAAGAAGAACATCTGTGTCGCATCGACGGTGACGGCGAGTGGGGTGATCACGTCACCGGGTTCGACGTCCTCGAAGTAGGGCTGGGTCGTCGTCATCCGGGCCTCCTCACGGTCGGGCGATCATCGACGTCGTGGCCTCGGCGAGCAGGTCGCCGTCCTGGTTCCGATAGTCGGTGTGCCACGTCACCAGTACGAATCGTCCTGAGCGACCCTGCTTTTCGACGATCGATTCGATGACGCGCACCATTTCCACGTCGTCCCGGTGGTAGGCGGGGAGGTGAAAGATGGTGGTCTCGCCGCCGGCCATCCGCCGCGGCGCCCGGGGAAACGCCAGGCCACCGGACACGGCCCCGGAGGACCCGTCCGGTCGCAAGCTGTCGAGCGACGCCACGCCAAGCACCGCGTACTGCAGGTAGAGCGGCGGGCAGATCACGTCGGCGTAGCCGTTGGCGCGGGCGTAGTCGGCATCGAACCAGAGCGGGTTGTGGTCCCCGACCGATGCCGCCCAGCGCTGCCATTGCAATCGGTGCACCTCTCCGGTGGCGCGCGCGGCGACGCTCCCGACCCGCGCGGCGGACTCCTCGTCGATCAAGCCCTCATCGCTCACGTGATCACGTCCTCCAGCCAGCTCGCCGCGATGTCAGCGCCACCGCCGAGGGTCGAGAGCACCCTCGCCCGTTCGGAGTACAGGTGCAGGTCCGTATCGACGACATAGCCGATGCCGCCGTGCAATTGGTGCGCGTCGAGGGTGACGGACTTGGCGGCGGTGGCGGCGTGCATGCGGGCCACCGCGGTTTGACGCCGGGCGGGGTGCCCTTCCTCGAGCGCGGACAGCGCCGCCCATGCCGCCAGCCGCGCCGCCGCCACGGCGATGTGCATGTTCGCTACCAGATGCTGCGCGGCCTGGAACGAGGCGATCGGCCGACCGAATTGCCGACGCATGACGGTGTGGTCGACGGTGCGCTGCAACGCCGCCTCGCTGGTGCCGACGAGGTCGAGGCACAGCAGGACCGTCGCCGTATCCGCCAGGCGTTGCAACCGTTCGTCGGTCACCTCGCTACCGTGGCCCGCCATGGTGTGGCCGTCGTCGACCGTGACACCGTCGAAGCACAGCCGCGCTGCGCCACGCGCACCCATCAGCGTCAGCGTCTCGGCGCGCAGCCCCGCGGATTCCCTTGGCACGACGAACACACTGGTGCGACCCGAGGTCGCGTCGCGACCCGATACGACGACCCGGTCCGCCATCTCGGCGTCCAGCACGAAGTCCACGGCCCCGTGCAGTGTCCAGGCATCACCTCGTCGGCGCGCCTCGAGGACCGGTGCCACGATGCCCGCATCGACTGGTGACCACAACGCCGTTGTCGCACTGAGCTTCCCACTGCTGAGCTCGGGTAGCAGAGTGCCGCGCTGGTCGTCGGTGCCAAGTGCCTCCACGACCAGCCCGGCATGGATGGTGCCATGCACGATCGTCGGGCACAGGTGCCGGCCGGCCTCGACGCTGAACGCTCCGAGATCGGCGAGGGTGGCGCCCGAACCCCCGTACCGCTCCGGGAGGCTGAGACCGAGGACGCCCGCGTCGGCCAACGCCGCCCATCGCGCGGACTCCGCAGTGGTCGACAGGAGTCGCCGCAGCATCGACGTGAACTCGCGTTCGTCGTCGTGGGGTATCAGTCGCACGCTCGATCCCTTGCTCTCAACGTCCGTAGGAGGGCATGCCATGCCCCCGCTGGGCGATGACGTCGCGCAGTACCTCGTTGGCGCCGCCTCCGAAGCGCATCAGCGGCGCAGCCCGGTAGAGGCGTTCGAAGACGCCGTCGGCAGGGGCGCCCGCGGTGCGGTGGACCAGCAGGCCATCGGGCCCGAGCAGGTCGATGGCGAGATCGGCGATGCGTTGCCGCAGTTCGCTGGTGAAGATCTTCTCGACGCTCACCTCCACGGTGGGGATCACGCCGGTGTCCAGTAGGGCGGCGGCCTCCAGCCCCATCAGCATCGCCACGTCGACGTCGGCCTCCGCCTGCGCCAGACGACGCCCGAACGCCGGGGTGTCCGTCGGCACCGAGCCGTCGCGCCGCGGTTGCCGCGCCAGCCGCTGCAGATCGTCGAGCGCTCGCCGTAGGTCACCGGCGTTGGTCAGCGCACCGCGTTCCAGGTCCAGTGCGCCGGTGATGTAGGTCCACCCACGATTCTCCTGGCCGATCAGGTTCGCCGCGGGCACCCGCACATCGCGGAAGAACACCTCGTTGGTGCGGTAGCCGGACCACGCCGTCAACGGCCGAACCTCGATGCCCGGGCAGTCCAGTGGCACGATGATCACCGAGATGCCGCGGTGCCGGGGGGCATCGGGATCGGTGCGCACGCACAGCCATTCGTGCGTGCTGCGCTGAGCGCCGCTGTTCCAGATCTTCGACCCGTTGATGACCCAGTAATCGCCGTCGCGCACCGCGCGGGTGCGCAGGCTAGCGAGATCGGTTCCTGCGTCGGGCTCGGAATAGCCGACGGCACAAATGATCTCGCCCTTGGCGATCGGCGCCAGGAACTCCTGCTTGTTCTGCTCGGTGCCGTGCCGGATGATCATCGGCGCCACCGACGTGACCGTGAGATCGGGCCCGGGCACACCGCGATACTCGAACTCCCGCATCAACAGATGCTGGTGCATGGCGTCCAGCCCGAGCCCGCCGTACTCGGTCGGCCAGCTGACCCCGAACCAGCCCTTCTCGCCCACCCGGCGCCGGAATGCCGACACCTCGCCGCCGAGGAGCTCGAGGCCATGTTCGGCGAACTCGGCCTCGAGCGCCGGAGACACGTTGTCGTACAGGAAGGCCCGGATCTCGTCGACCCACTCGCGTTGAGCACGGTTCAGGCCGACGTCCACGAGCGCCGAGCCTATCCGGGTCTGCGGACGATGTGGTCTATTTCGAACAGAAAGAGTTCGAGTCCGAGGTTTGACGCTTCCGCCCATTGGGTATCACCCGCCGAACGGAGACGGAGGACCATGGCCTTTAGTTCGTACGATCAACGAAGCCCGGCGGTGGCGACGGTATCCACGCTCCACGGTATGTCCGCCGCGACGACGGGGCGCGGGCTCACGGCGGTCTTCCAACCCATCGTCTCGCTACCGGACGAAGTCGTCATCGGTTATGAAGCGCTCTCGCGCTGGACCGGTTCCATCGCCAGCGACCCCACCGCCGTCTTCGACAGGGCCCGGGCCAACGGCCGCCTCCAGGCGCTCGACCAACTCTGCATCGACACCGCCATCGACACGGCCGCCGGCCACCTGCTCGGCACCGGAGCCATGTTGTCGATCAACTGCGAGGCGTCGACGACCTATCACGGCCGGTCGGCCGACGAGGTCAAGGACCGCTCAGGCAACCAACTCGCCGTGATGTTCGAATTCACCGAACGTGGTCTACTCGCCCACCCCCGCGCCCTCCTGCGCAAGGTCGTCGAACTCCGAGACCGGGGTTTCCTCATCTCCCTGGACGACGTTGGAGCCCATCCCGACTCCCTGGCGCTGCTCGACGTCGTTCGCCCCGACGTCGTCAAACTGGATCTGCGGCTGGTGCAGGCCCAACCGCGCTACACCCAGGCCCGCACGCTGGCCGCGGTGCTCGCACACGAAGAACGAACGGGCGCCATCATTCTCGCCGAGGGCATCGAGAACGACGAGCACCTCGAGCAGGCCTTGGCCCTGGGCGCCAGCCTCGGTCAGGGATACCGCTTCGGCCACCCGGAACCGCTGATGCGCACGGCCCCAGGAGCATCGTCGTGGAGTGCGCCCCCGCAACGATGCGACGTCGACCCAGGCTCGCCGTTCGATCTGGTCGCAGCCAGGACCCCGGTCCGGACTGCCCGCAAGGCCACGCTGACGGCCTTCTCGCGCCAGATCGAGAGCACGGTGAAGCACGCCACCGAGACACCCCTCGTGTTCACCGCACTCCAGGACGTAAGCAACTACACGGGAGTCACCGCTCGCCGCTATCGGCAGCTGGCCGGCAGCTGCCCGCTGGTCGCGGTGTTCGGCCGTCAGATGCCGGTCGACCTCGGCCACGGCGTCCGCGGGGTCCACCTCGCCCCCGAGGATCCGCTGTGCCAGGAGTGGACGGTCCTCGCCCTTGGCGCTCACACCTCCGTCGCGCTGATCGCGCGGGAGCGCCTCGTCGACGGCGAGGACGTGAACTCGGACGCCGATCGACGGTTCGACTTCGTGATGACACACGACCGCAGCCTGGTCACCCGAGCGGCCCGCAACCTGCTCGTACGTATTCCCTAGCCCGCGGACCAGTCCAAGCCCTGAGCGGTGACGAATCCATCGATAGCAGTGATGGAACCTCGTTCGTAGGAGCAATGTCGCGGTCATGTCCCTGAACACAGTCACCAACGATGAGTTGGTCGTCCTCCTCGACGACGCAGGTCAGAGGATCGGGACGGCCCCCAAGTCGGAGATTCACGACGGCTCGACCCCGCTGCACTTCGCCTTCTCGTGCTACCTGTTCGACGATGCCGGCCGGGTGCTGCTGACCCGGCGCGCACTGGACAAGCGGGCCTTCCCCGGCGTGTGGACCAATTCGTTCTGCGGCCATCCCGCACCCGAGGAACCCGTGGAGGAGGCGGTCGTGCGTCGGGCCCGCAAGGAATTGGGCGTCGACATCGTCGACCTGTCCTGCGTGCTGCCCGATTTCCGCTATCGGGCGGCCGATGCGCACGGCGTCGTGGAGAACGAAGTGTGCCCGGTGTTCTCCGCGCGCGCCGCGGGACCGGTGGACGCCGACCCCGCGGAGGTCATGGACTCCACCTGGGTGCCGTGGGATCAGCTGCGCAGCGCCGTCCGAATCCCGTGGGCGATCAGTCCGTGGGCGGTCGAACAGGTTCCCCTACTGGATGCCGCGGGCATCACCCGATAGGGCTGGACCTCAGCTCGTACAGCCGCTCGGCGTACTCCAGATCGTCACGCCACAAGCGCGTGGCCGACATTCGCATCAGCGGCCGGATCAGCGGCGCAACCGCCATCCCCTTGCTGAAGTTCTGGCGATCGGAGTGCGCGATGGTGGCCTCGACGACCGCGGTCCGCGGTCTCCCGTCCCGATCCAAACCCACTGGCGTGGCATGGGTTTCGACCACACTGCCCTGACCTTCGCCCTCGATGATGTGCATGACGACCGTGCGTGGGCCGGGAGCCGTGAACTCGGCGATCACCGGTATCCCGAGCCGACCGATTCGGAACGTCACCGCGACGAGGAAGCGGTCGAGTTCGTCGGGTAGATGGTCGTCGGCGGCGGGGGCGCTGAGCACCTCCAGCTGAGCGAACGAATGGGGGTGAAACCACGCGCCGTGCCACGGATCCAGCCGGTTGGCCACGACGTCCCTGGGCTCACAGACGCCCTCCAGCCGGGTCACGGCCGCCAACTGCGGGGACCCCGGCCGCACCGAGAGGATGGGCGCGTCGGTCGGGGTCTCGCCTCCCGCATCATCCAACCGCACCCAGCACAGGACGCCGTCGTCGTGACTCGGGAACGGCTTCCACGCGCCGTGCCGCCGGTCCGACAGTCGAAGACCGTGCCACGGGCACACCAGCGTCCCGCAGTCCACGGGCGCGGTGGCCAGGTCGGCGCCCAGATGCGGACACGCGCGCGGCGCCACCAGCAGCTGGCCGTCGGCTCCCCGCCACGCGACCAGTTGCACCCCGGCGACGCTGGTCCCGGCGCTCTTGGCGCCGACCTTCGAACTCTCCGCGAAGGGGTACCAGTTGCCGGTCGGACGGCGTTGCGCACGCTGCAGCGCGGCCTGGATCACGGCGGGGCTGGCGTCACCGTAGCTGGGCTTCTGCGCCGCCCAGTCGAGCTTCGGAAGCACCTGGAAGGGCCAGGCCTTGGCGGCGCCGGCGCGAATTTCGTCGAATGCGCTCATCTCGAGTCGTCATTCTTCTTCCGTGTTGCCAGTCGGCGCAACACTGCCGACCGGCCATGGTTGGGGACGGTGTGCACCGGATGCCCCGCGAGCCCGAACTCCCCGAGCAGACGGTTGGCCGCGAGCAGGCCCGTGGTGGCCGCGCGCTCCATCAGCGCCACGGGTAGGTCGACGCGAATGCCGTCGCCTGCCAGCACCACCCGCCGGTCCGGCGTCTGCACCGTGGGGCGTCGCGCGAAGTCGCCGGGGGCGAACCGCGGACAGTCGCCGCGGCGTAACAGCCGCTCCTCGAGGATCGTCGCGCCGCTGGTCTCGGGATACAGCTCGTGCATCCGCGCCACCAGGGCGTCACGGACGACCTCGTCGGGGTCGGTCACCGAGTACGCATGCAGTTCGACGACCGACCCGCCGGTCCGGGCGGCCCACACCGCCGCCTCTCGTTCGTATCTCTCGAGCACGCTGACATTGTCCAACGGCGGACGGCCTCCCGTCCCGATGAACGCGGCCCGATCGGCCCGCACCGGGCGGTCCAGCCACAACCTCAGCACGACGAACGGTGGTGCGGTGCCCAGATCCGCCACCTGCTCCCGCCATGGCGCGTCACCGAGGTCCGGCGAGCCGGCGACGATGTGCGCAAGCCCGGCCACGTCGGTGGCGAGCACCACCGCGTCGGCGACGAACTCCGCGTCCGCGCCGCAGGACACCCTGACGTCGGAGCCCGTCGAGACGGTCTCGGCGGAGAGCCCGGTGTGGAATGCAACGCCGTTGCCCTCCAAGTACTTTCGCAGCGGATTCCACAGTGCGACGTCGAAGTTCTGGTTCGCGACGTCGAAGATCAAGCCCTCGCTGGAACCGAGGAAGTAGATGTGGAACATCGTGACCAGTTCGGCCGCCGAGAGGTACGCCGGCTTGGCGAAGAAGCTGCGGGCGAACACCTCGAACGCCAGATGCTGCGCGGCCGCGGGGAAGTTTATGTCCTGCAGGAACGATTCGGCGTCTTGGCCGTCGAGGTCGTGGTAGGTCTGCGGGACCGATGCGGTCGCCAGTGGCGCGGCTGCCTTGGCGTCGATCCGCACCAGGTCGCGCATCCGAAAGGTGGGACTTCGCAACGCGAATGCCAGGGCATTCAGCGGAGGAGTGCGCGGCAGTCCGCGGAACGTGTCGAGCCGTCCCAGCGCGTCGATCAACGGATAGTCCTCGACGGGAGTCAGCCCCGAAAGATGGGGATCTGCCCGGCGCAGCAGGCTGCGCAGGTTGTAGTACTGGCGGAAGAACGCATGGAAGCCGCGGTTCATCGCCGTCACCGAGCCGTCGGCCAGCACGTCGGGCCATCCACCCACGCGTCCACCGAGGTAGTCCCGCGCCTCCAGGACCTCGACCCTCACCCCACGCTCGCAGAGCCCCGCCGCGGCCGCCAGACCGGCGATTCCGGCCCCGACGACGACGACGCGCGGTACCCGTTCCAAGGCGCTCACATCGGTGAATCCTGGTGCTGCGGGCAGCGTTACACGCAAACGGTCGGTCGGGCTGATCACTGCTCGGCTACTTCCTCGGGGGGTCGTCGACGCTCCCACAACAGCAGGACCGCAGTCACCATCGCGAAGCCGAAGAGGAAGTCCTCGATGGGGATGTCGAAGGGAAAGCGGACACCGGAGGTGTGCCGCTCGTCGTAGAGCACGATGGGCGCGCTCAGCTTGGTCAGCCAGCCGTCGACCGGGATCTGGAAACCCGTGACGATGACCATCGAGATCCAGTACGCCCGACGCCGGAACAGCCCCGTGTGCAGCACGCGCAATTCCAGCACCACCACCGCAACGACGGCGATCACCGCCGGAAGCGTGTAGCCAAGACCGATCATCGCTGTTTGGCCTTCACCCGCCAGCGATCGAGCACCTGCAGCATGTTGTCGACGGCCGAATAGGTCAACACCCCGCACACCGGGATGACCACGAAGAACAGCAGTTCCTCGAGCGGTAGCTCGCCGGGCGCGATCAGCCCCAGGAGGTAGCGCGGGTTGTACCACCACACGTCGGCGGCCACCGCGATGGCGTCCCAGATCAGGAAGACCAGCGCGACCGGCAGAACGGAGGTGATCAGACGCCGCGGCTGGCGGTAGACGCCCTTGCCATAGCGCTCCAACGGCAGGGTGCAGAGCAGGCACGCCGCCAGAACCAGCAGGTACTGCCAGCGGTCCACACTCACCTACTTCCGTGGCGCAGTCGCGCACCCCATGCCCTTGCGATGCCGGCCCCCGCCACCGTGATGCGCCGGACCTTACCGACCGTGGCTCGCTGCGTGAAGATCTCGAAGTCGATCTCCTCGATCCGGTCCAGAATCCCCGAATACAACGTCAACGCCACGTCGACGCAGGGCCGCGACGCCGGTATCAGCTTGTCGATGCCCAGCCGTGCCTGGCCGTAGACCGAGCGCGCGATCGCGTGCTGCTCCATCAGAGCGCTTCGCACGCGGGCATCGGTACGTCGGTTGCTCTGACACCAGGTCAGGACGTCGCGGTCGACGCCGTGAGCGGAGAGTTCGTCGGCGGGCAGGTAGACCCGGCCCCGCCGCAGGTCCTCATCGACATCCCGCAGGAAGTTGGTCAGCTGAAACGCCGTGCCGAGGGCGGCGGCGTGGGGCGCCGCCTCTTCGCGCGGACCGACCGTGCCCAGGATCGGCAGCAGTTGCAGCCCGATCACCTCGGCTGACCCGTACATGTAGCGCTGCAGCGCGGCGCGGTCCGGATAGTCGGTGACGGTCAGATCCATCCGCATGGAGGCTAGGAAGTCGTCGAAGAGGTCCCACCCGATGTCGTACTTGCGCGCGGTGTCGACGACGGCGATCAACGTGGGATCGGCACCGCAGGGTCGCCCCTCCACCAGGCTGTCGAACAGCTGGGTGGAGAACTTCTGCAGTTGCTCGGCGCGCTGCTCGTGGTCGCGGGTGTCGAAGTCGTCGAGGATGTCGTCGGCCCGTCGGGCGAACCCGTACAGGGCGTGGACGGCGGGGCGCTGACTAGGCGCGAGCAGTCGGGTGGCGGCGAAGAAGGTCTTGCCGTGTTGGGCGTTGATCTCGCGGCACTGCCGGTACGCCTGACGCAATGACGGCTCCCGCACCCCGGCCGCATCGAGTTCAGAACCGATCATCGCTGATATGCCTCCTGGCTCGGGCGCGCGACCGACGCTCCGGTGATCCGATCCGCGGCCAGCCGGCCGGACATCACTGCGGTGGGAACGCCGACCCCGGGCACCGTCGACGATCCCGCCAGGATCACGTTGTCGATACCGCGCACGGTGTTGGCCGGTCGGAACGGGCCGGTCTGGGCGAAGGTGTGAGCCAACGCGAAGGGCGTACCGGCCAACATGCCCTGGCGGCCCCAGTCGGCGGGCGTCACCACCGACAACACCTCCATCTCACCATCGAGCTGAGGGAGCCGGGTCTTGACCGCGTCGAGCATGGACTCCACGTACGTCGACGACGTGGCGTCCCAATCCACCGTGCCCACCTCGGTATTCGGTGCCGGTGCCAGGACGTAGAGCAGATCGCGCCCCGGCGGGGCGAGGCTGGCATCGCTGGCGGTGGGTCGCGTCACCAGCAGCGACGGGTCCCCCATGACGCGTCCGTCGGTGATGATGTCGCGGAAGGTCTGCTTCCAGGCGTCCCCGAACACGATGGTGTGGTGGCCGATTCGGTCGTCGACCGCGGGGCAGCCGACCTGTGCGACGACGGCCGATGGCGCCGGACGCAGGCGCAGCAGGCGACGCGGCGTGTGGTCGAGCAGCCGGTAGGTGTCGGGGAGTTCGGTCGTGAGCACCACGGCGTCGCTTGCCACGCGATGCCCCTGGTCGGTCACCACGGCGGTCACCCGAGACCCGGTGCGTTCTAGCTTGGAAACCGTTGCGCCGTAAATGAATTCGACACCGGCATCGGCGGCCGCGGCAGCCATCGCGTCGGGCAGGGCCCGCATGCCCCCGCGCGGGAAGTAGACCCCGGCGATGGTGTCCATGTAGGCGATCACCGCGTACACCGCCAACGCGCTCTGCGGGGGCACACCCGCGTAGAGCGCCTGGAAGGTGAAGACGCGAAGCAGTCGCTCGTCGCTCAGGAATTTGCTGATCACGTTCTCCCAGCGGCGGAAACCACCCATCGCCAGGAGCTTGCCCAGCTGTGGGGTCAGCAGGGACAGTGGCGAGTCGAAGTTGGCGCCGATGAAACCGTCGAACTCGGTCTCGTACAGCTTCGTCAGCCAGGCCCGCATCTGAAGGTAGGCGTCGGCCTCCGGCCGCCCGGCGAACCGCTCGATCTCGGCGAACATCGCCGTCGGCTCGGTGTGAACCTTCAGCGCGCTTCCGTCGGCGAACAGCGCGTCGTACGCGGGATGAACCGACAGCAGCTCGACGCGATCGACCAGCTTTTCGCCGAGGGCGGCGAAGGCGTCGTCGATGATGTCGGGCATCGTGAGCACCGTCGGTCCGGTGTCGAGTCGGTAGCCTCCAATGTCCGCCCGGCCGACGCGGCCGCCGGGATGGTCACCCCGTTCCACCACGGTGACGTGGCATCCGCGTCCGGCGAGCTGCATGGCCGCCGACAACCCGGACAGACCGGCTCCGACGACGACGACGCGATCGGTTCTTCCCTTGACGGTGCGCATCATGCGGCCCTTTCAGTGCAGTAGACGGCCATGTCTTCGAGTGCGGTGCGGGTCGTCGGCGAGATGCCGGCGTGGGCGAGACACTCCACGGCCTGCGTGAGACGCTCGTCGATGCGGTGCTCGATCCACTCCAGGGCACCGCTGGCGATGATGAGGGACTGCCAATGCTCGGCGTCGGCGGGGGTGAGCGCCGGGCTGCTCATCAGGTCGGCGAGTTGGCGGCGCAGCCCGCTGTCGGCCAGTTGATGGGCGGCGACGACCACGCTGGTCGCCTTCTGCGCCACCAGGTCGGTGCCCACGGACTTGCCGGTCACATCCGGGGAGCCGATCACTCCCAGGACGTCATCGCGCAGCTGGAACGCTTCGCCGATGGCGGCGCCATACCCGCCGAGTGCGTCGATGACCTCCGGCGCACATCCGGCCATGGCTGCTCCGATCTCCAACGGGCGTCGAACGGTGTAGTTACCCGATTTTCTCCGCAGCACGTCGAGCACCTCGTCGAACGAGGGAAACGACTGCGCATCGTTGTTCAAATCAGCGAGCTGACCGACCGCCAACTCAACGCGCATGTCGTCGTAGCCTGGCCGCACCCGGGCCAGCGCCTCGGCGCCGATACCGCTCTCCCGGAGCATCTTCGCCGCCCACACCAGGCAGAGATCGGCCAGCAGCACGGCCGCCGACTCGCCGAATCGCGTCGACGAGCCGGTCAACCGCCGGTCCCGATGCCACCGTTCGAATGCGACGTGGGCCGAGGGACGGCCGCGCCGCAGCGCCGACTCGTCCATGACGTCGTCCTGGATGAGGGCGAAGGCGTGCAACAGCTCGAGGCTGGCCGACGCGCGCAACGCCGCCTCGTCGTCCGATGCACCGCACAGCCAGCCCACGTACATGAACGTCGACCGCACGTACTTGCCACCGTCGACGAATTGACTCAGCACGTCGCCCGCGACCTCGACGTTCGACTCACCGAGCTCCGCAAGGCATCGGGTGGTCACGAAGTCGGATAGGTGGGCGCCCACCCTCGCGCGGACGCCGGCGCGCCAGTCGCCCGAGGTGACGCGGACCGGGCCGCGGTGCGCGCGTCGGTGCGGCCGCGGTGACGCCAGCGCGTTCGCGGCACGGTCGCTGCCGCTCAACGGACACCTCCGGTCACGCTCACCGACGACACCTCGGCGGCTCGATCCGTCATGTCCCCCAACGCAGCGCTCCTCGGTCCCTGATAGTCGATCCGATCAGCATGTCGTACGGCATTCGGAGCCCGCAGCGGTTGGGTTGGGTTGACTTCCGCGTCAGTTTTCGACTCGGCCCGGTAGCCGGTCATGACCGCACCGCGGATTCGGTGAGCCCCACCCGCTCATGAAGGCGGCGGAGCGGTCGGGGCGCCCACCAGTTCCAGCGCCCGAGGAAGTGCATGAAGGCCGGTACCAGGACCATCCGTACCAGGGTGGCGTCGACCAGGACGGCCAACGTCAGACCAACCCCGAACATCCGCATGAACGATACTTGGGCAGCGATCAACGCAGCGAACGAGATGGACATCACCAGGGCGGCGGCGGTGACCACCCGCCCGGTACGTGCCAGACCGCGCGCCACGCTCTCGTCGTTGTCCGCCCGGGTGCGCCCGCTCGCCAGCCAGAATTCGCGGATGCGCGAGATCAGGAAGACCTCGTAGTCCATCGACAATCCGAAGGCGACGCAGAAGAGCAGCACCGGCATGTTCGCGACCAGCGTTCCGGTCGGCGTGGTTCCCATCGCGGCCAGGTGACCGTCCTGGAAGATCCACACGAGCGCACCGAAGGCGGCCGTGAGCGACAGCACGTTCAAGACCAGGGCCTTGGCCGGGAGCACCACACTGCCGGTCAATAGGAACAGCAGCACGAAGGTCACCACCGCGATGATGATCAACACCACCGGCAAACGTGAGGTGATCGCCTCGACGCTGTCGCGGTTGACCTGCGCCATGCCGGCGAACTCCACGGCCCGATCACCCGGGGTGGCCACCGCGTGCAGGGCATCGAGTTGGGTCTCCGAGGCCGGTGAGAACAGCTGCGCGTTGGTCCCGACGGTGAGGAACGCGCCGCGATCGGTCATCCGGGCGACCCCGGTCGGCGGGCCTACCCGGATTCCGTCGGAGAACATGCCCGACGGCGCGGTGACGGCCACGACGTCGTCCACGGTCGACAGCCGGGCGGCGTAACCGTCGAGGTCGGCCGCGGTCAGCCCGGTGACGTCGGGTAGCACGATCGTCACGGCCGAATCGGAGTTCTCCTCGAAACCGTCCCGCATCCGGTCACCGACCTCGCGGGCGGACGACGAGTCCGGAAGCACCCGATCGTCGGGGAAGCCCCACTTGATGCCCAGGAAGGGCAGGCCGAGCAGGAGGAGGACGGCCGAGCCCGTCACGCCAAAGACCAGCGCCCGCCGCATGACCAGTGTCGTCCACCGGTACCAGAACATCTCCTGCACCGGGGTGACCACCGGATCCCCGCGACGCAGCAGGCGTCGCATGGCCTGGCGCACGTCGTACGCGTCGAGCCGCGGTCCCAGCAGAACGATCGCCGCCGGGGTGATGACCAGCGCGGCCACCGCGCACAGTGCCACCGTCGCGATGCCCGCGTAGGCGAACGACTTGAGGAAGTACATCGGGAAGATCACCATCGCCGCCATCGACAGCGCGACCGTCGTCGCCGAGAACACCACGGTGCGCCCTGCGGTGAGCATGGTTCGCAGCAGCGCCTCGTTGCGCCCGACGCCCTCGGCCAGCTCGTCGCGATAACGGCTGATGATGAGCAGCGTGTAGTCGATGGCGAGCGCGAGACCGAGGGCCGTCGACAGATTCAGCGCGAAGATCGACACGTCCGTGACCGTGGCGAGCAGTCGCAGAATCGCCAGCGATCCGACGACCGCCAGGCCGCCGACCACCATCGGCAGCGCCGCCGCCAGCACCCCTCCGAAGACCCAGACGAGCACGGCGAAGCTGATCGGCAACGCAATCGACTCCATTATCAAGAGGTCGCGCTGCGTCTGTGACGTGATCTGGGCGTACACCATGGCCGAGCCACCGGTCGACAGCGATACGCCGGGGTGCGCTGGAGCCACCACCTCAGACACCATGTCGGCAAGGGCTTCCGCGCGCCCGGGCCCTTCCTGCTCGCCTCCGGAGACTCCCGCCACGATGAGCCCCGACCTGCCGTCGGTGCTGATCAGTTCCGCGGCCGCCGACGGCGGCACCGTCCACGCCGACACGAGCCCCACCACGTCCGGTGACCTCTCGAGACGGTCGACGACGTCCAGTCCCGCAGCACGGGCGGCAGACCCGTCGACGCCGTCGGGTGAGGTCACCATGACGATCATCTGCACCGCAGGCTGCCCGAACTCGTCGGCGAGCATCTGCGCGGCACGCGACGATTCGGCGGTCGGATCCTGAAAACCCCCCGCCAACAAGCTGTTTGCGGCCGGGATGCCGAAGACGGCGGCGGCCACCATCACCAGCGCGGCGACGCCGAGAACGCGGCGGGGCGCGTCGATGGCCAGCAACGCGATCCGTTGCAGCACGGGCGGCCTCCCTCGGACGGCGGTCGCGCGACGACGGGTTCGTGCCGCACGGCTTCTGCGCGGCCGGTCGCCGGCGTTCGTCGCCATGGTGCCTCATCAGTTCCGTCACTCCGTCCGAGACGGCCGCCTGGCTACCTCGTCGACCCCGATTCGGCGGTCTCCGCGGCGCGGGCCGGAACGCGACGGCACCGTCGAACGCCGCGTTCCAGCCGACCGGCGGCCACTCCGCCCGATGTTCCGTCAAAAGAACTGTGAAGCAACCTTTTTCGAAGTCGCATGAGCCAACCGTTCGCGAGGTCCAGGCCGATGACCGCACTGCGGATCCTGCTCTGGAACGCCTTCCGAAGGGCCCGATATCTGACGCGATTGTGACCAAACCGGTTAACTGACCGAGTCGACAATTATCGTGGGTGCAGCGGTGGCGGTGTGGCACTGTGGACTTCATGCTGCTGATCACGGGACCCTCCGGCAATGTCGGCCACGAGCTCGTCGACCTGCTCACCGAGGCGCCGGGTCCGACGCCGTGGCGGATCGCCAGCCGCCACTCCCAAACCTCGCGGTCCGTCGTGATGGACTTCTTCGATCCGGCGACGTGGGCGCCGGCGCTGGCGGGTGTGGAGACGTTGTTCCTGCTGTTCCCGCTGCCCGGCAACCGCGCCGCCCGCACCGCCATCATCCCGTTCCTGCACGCTGCCGAGCGGGCCGGCTGTCGTCACGTCGTATACGTCTCGGTCTTCGGCGCCGACAGGGCGCGCTTCATCCCGCACTACAAGGTCGAGGAGGCACTGCGGCAGAGCACGATGACCTGGACGGTGCTGCGCTGCAGCTTCTTCATGCAGAACCTGCACCGGACCATTTCCACGCACGGCACCGACATCGTCGAGCGCGGTGAGCTATTCATTCCCGCGGGCAAGGGTCTGACCACGTTCCTCGACGCCCGCGACGCCGCCGAAGTCGCCGCGGCCGTGGTGCGCGCCCCGGCCGGGCACCGCAACACCGTCTACCACTTGACCGGCCCGGCGGCGTTGAGCATGGCGGAGGTCGCCGCCGAGTTGACGGCCGCGCTGGGCCGACCGGTGCGCTACACCCGGCCCGGACTGATTCGCTTCGCCGCACGACTGGCGCGCCGCCACGTCGGCTGGGACACCATCGGTTTCATGTCGGCGGTGTACACGCTCACCCGCCTGGGTCAGAACCAGCCGCTGACCGATGACGTGCAGCAATTGCTCGGCAGGCCGCCCCGCACACTCGCCGAGTTTCTTCGTGATTCCAGCTGGCGCTGGCGTGAAAAGGCATGGACCTGATCACGATTCGTGCAACTCGTCGTTGTAGGCCCGCATGGAGCCGATGAGGGCCGTCAGTACCCGGTGGGCGATCGTCAGTTCGGCGGCGGTGAACTCGTCCATGGCAGTTTCGGCGTGGCGCCCCAGCGGGGTGAAGAACTGACGGGCCACGGCACTGCCGTGATCGGCGTAGCGCAGTAGCACCTTCCGCCGATCGGACGGATGGGCGGCACGCGTCAGGTGACCCGATTCGACCATCCGGTCCACGAGATAGGTGATCGCGGCACCCGACACACCGACCCGCTGGCCCAACTGGCTCTGAGTCAGTGGCGTGCCGTCGCTCTCCGCCACCATGACGTGGAGGAGCGCGCGGAAGTCGTTGGCACTCAGGCCGTGCCGCGCGCAGAACACGCGACCGAGTTCGTCGGACTCGGCAGACAGGGCCTGGACGTCGGACACGATCAGGGCCTCGACGACATCGCGACCGGGCGGCGATGGGCGTTCCACGTAACATTTCCTTAAGTTGATTAATCGTTAATAATCTTAATATACTCTCGACATGGTGTTCTGGGATCGATTCTCCGCCGCCGTGACCGCGCGGTGGTCATGGGTGATCGCGTTGCTCATCACCGTGGCCGCCGGTGCGTTGATGGCGTTCGCCGGGGAGAACTCCGGTGCCGACCAATCACCGGTTCCCGTGCCGTCGTCCGCCGAGTCCGCCCGCGCAGCCGCGCTCGCCAAGGAGTTCCCCTCGGGCGACCGGGCGCCCGTCATCCTGGTGGCGTCGCGCACTGACGGCGCTCCCCTCTCACCTGCCGACGAGGCGGCCGTCGACGCCGCCCGCCAGCGCGTACTGGCCGCGGCCGGGTTGCCCGGCGGGCCGCCCGCGTCGACGTCCCAGGACGGCGTGGTGGCACTGGCACCGGTTCCCACTCCATCCGACCTCTCCGGCTTCGATCTGGCGGACAGGGTCAACGACCTGCGTTCGGCAGCGAATGACGGTGCGCCACGAGGCCTCCAGCTGCAGATCACCGGCGGACCGGCATTCGGCGCCGACATCGCCGACTCCTTCTCCGGTGCCAACTTCACCCTGCTCGCCGTGACCGCCGCCGTGGTGGCCCTCCTGCTCATCGTGACGTACCGCTCACCCGTCCTGTGGCTGGTGCCGCTCACGGTCATCGCGGTGGCCGACCAAACGGCCGCCGGGCTGGGCGGCGTGGTCACGAACCTGACCGGGTTGACCGCCGACGGCTCGACCACCGGCATCACCAGCGTGCTGGTCTTCGGCGCGGGCACGAACTATGCGCTGCTCCTGATTTCGCGATACCGCGAAGAGTTGGCGCGCAATGCCCTTCACCGTGACGCCCTGCGTGCGGCCGTGCGGCACGCCGGACCGGCGATCCTCGCGAGCAACGCGACCGTCGTCCTGGCGCTTCTCACTTTGTTACTGGCGGTCGTGCCCTCCACCCGCAGCCTCGGCGCGCAGGCGGCGTGTGGACTTCTGGTCGCGGCCGTCTTCGTGCTCGGCGCCCTGCCACCACTGCTGGCGTTGTTTGGACCGAAGTTGTTCTGGCCGTTCATCCCTCAACGCGCAGGTGAACACGAGGCGGAGCAGTTCGGAGCGTGGTACCGGTTGGCCGCGTGGGTCGGCAACCACGCAGGCCGGGTCGCGGTGGTGTCGCTGACGCTGCTGGCCGTGCTGTGCACCGGGCTGCTCGGCACCCCCATCGGCCTCTCCCAGACCGAGCAGTTCCGCGTCAAGGCGGAATCGGTCACCGCCTACGACACGCTCGCCGCACACTTCCCCAGCGGGCTCACCGCTCCCACCACGGTCATCGCCGACACCGATCGCGCCGAAGCGGTCCAGCGGGCGATCGACACCACCCCCGGGGTCGTGTCGGTCACCGAGGCCGGCCGGTCCGACACCGGCCTGACGCAATACTCGGTCGTCATCGACGCGGCACCCGCCTCCGGCACCGCGTTCGGGGTCATCGACACCCTTCGGGAGTCGGTCCATGGCGCCGACGACGGCGCGCTCGTCGGCGGCCCGGATGCTCAGGCGCTCGATGCCCGCAACGCCGCGCAGCGCGATCAGCGTGTCGTCATCCCCGCCATCCTCGCGGTAGTCCTATTGGTGCTGTACGTCCTGCTCAGAGCGGCGCTCGCGCCGGTGGTGCTGGTTGCGGTGACGGTGCTCAGCGCCCTGGCCGCCCTGGGCCTCGGCGGCTGGGCGAGCGTGCACGTCTTCGGCTTTCCCGCCCTGGACAACACCACACCGCTGTTCGCGATCCTGTTCCTCGTCGCCCTCGGCGTGGACTACACCATCTTCCTGGTCACCCGCGCCCGCGAGGAGACCCACGCGCACGGCACCCGCGAGGGCATCGTGCGCGCGGTAGCCGCCACCGGCGGAGTGATCACCAGCGCCGGCATCGTCCTGGCGGCCGTGTTCGCCGTTCTCGGTGTGTTGCCGCTGATCGTGCTCACCCAGATCGGCATCATCGTCGGTCTCGGCATCCTGCTGGACACCTTCCTGGTGCGCACGGTGATCATTCCCTCCCTCTTCACCCTCATCGGGCCCAGGATCTGGTGGCCGGCCCGCGTCGACCCGACCGTCCACTCCACGAATAGAGGATGAAAGTGACTACAGATCAGCATCTTTCGACGGCGACGACTTGGCGCTGGATCGCCGCGCTACTGTCACTCACCCAGCTCGCGTCACCACTGGTCATCAGCCGGTTCTTCGGCGACTTCCTGGAGTCCGGGGCCACCAACGAAGCGCTGATCACGCCCGCCGGATGGGCGTTCTCCATCTGGGGCTTGATCACGCTGCTATCCGCGGTCACCGCCATTACGGTGCTTCGATGGGGGCTGGGCGCGCCCTGGGAGACCAGGGCGCTGATGGGAGCCTCCGTGGCGTTCGCCGGGTTCAGCATCTGGCTGATCGTCGCGGCTCAGGACTGGCTGTGGCTCACCGTCGTCGTGTTCGCGGTCATGGTCGCCGCGCTGATCGACGTCATGCGGCTGCTGGTGCGCCACGCCGAGGAGTTGACCTGCCCGATCTGGCTGCGCCGGCTGGCCACGCTGACCTTCGGTCTCTATCTCGGGTGGAGCAGTGTGGCGGTCTTCGTGAACGTCGCCGCCGCACTGATCCAGTCGGGCGTCTCAGCCAACGGAACAGCTTGGCAGGCAGCGGTTCTTGTGGCCGCCACGGCAGCCGCCGTGGCCCTCACCGTGGCGCTGCACGCCACCCCCGGCTACGTCGCGGCCGTGGTGTGGGCGCTGGTGGCCGCCGCGATCGGCGCCGCGGGTCGCGAATCGCCATTGCTCGCCACCGCGTCAGCGGTCGCCGCCGGACTCGTCGTCTGCACGGCCATCGGCTTCGTCGTGCGCCGACATGGAGCGCGAGTCAGCTAGGAATGGATCGGGACGGCGATCTCGTTGCGGCGACGGAACGACACCGTCCACGGCGGATCGTAGAACCACGCCACGGGATCGCCCAGCGGCTCGATACCCTTGGCCTGCAGCGTGTCCAATAGCTCGGTGGATCGCGCTGCCACCGCGGCCTGGCCACGGTCACCGGTGAACCTCAGGACGGCCATCGTCTCGGCGGGTACCTCGACCAGGCGGACGCGATCGTCCTTCGGTTCGGGAAGGGTGGCCATCGTCCACTTCGACGGCATGAAGAACCGGATGACCCAACCCTCGGCATCGCTGCCGGAGCGCGACACCGGAGCGGTCATGGCGATCTTCTGACCCTTCGTCGAGGCCTGGCTGACGGGTGCCGTCATCGCGATCTTGTCGGCGCCTCGGTTGCCGCCGAAGATGTAGCCGGCCAGCCGGCGAAAACCCTCGTTGCGCGCCCGCTCCTCATCGGCCTCGACGGTCGTCTCGGCGGCGATGCGCGGCTGGTAGCGGCGGATCTCCACCGCGTCGGTCAGCCGTTCGCTGGTATGGGGCGGTTCCTCGGTACCCACGCGAATCCCCACGATCCCGAGCACGGACTCGCCCACCTGCGTGGCCACTGTCGTCACCTGATTCAGCATCGTTCCAATTTACTGGTCGTCCGAAGGGTCGTCATCGGCCGACGTGGGGCCGTCTACGAGTCGTCGACCTACATCGGTGTCGACGCGCTACTGGCCACGTAACGGCAGCGTCAGCGTGAACCGCGCGCCGGTGTCGTGCGGTTCGCAGGTGAGGTCGCCGCCGTGGGCTCGCGCCAGCGATCTGGCGATCGACAGCCCCAGGCCCGCGCCGCCGTGGTCGCGATCGCGCGCGGAGTCCAGACGCACCAGGCGCTCGAAGACACGGGTGCGGTCGGCGGCGGGGATGCCGGGCCCGGTGTCGGTGACGGTCAGTCGCGCGTCATCGGCACCGGACTGCTCGACGTGCACGGTGATGCGGCCCCCGGGCGGGGTGTAGCGGCGGGCGTTGTCGAGCAGATTGGACATGATCTGCCCGATCCGCTGCGGATCCGCCCGCACCTCGAGGCGTCTGAGGCCCGTGCGGGTGACCGCCACTCGCGGGGCGAGCATGTCGGCACGCTGGACTTGGTCGTCAGCGATCCCCACCAGGTCAGTCTCGACGACGCGCAGCGGTAGTCCGGCATCGATACGGCTCAGATCGAGCATGTCGCTGACGAGCCGGCCGGCCCGACGCGCGTCGGCAAGGAGCAGTTGGGCGCGCCGCCGGGCCGCCGGTGGCGCCTCGGGCGAGGTGTTCACCAGCTGCTCGGCCGCGACCTGGATGCCAGCCAGCGGCGTACGCAGTTCGTGCGCGGCGTCGGCGAGGAAGTCGCGGGTCTGAGACTCGGCGCGCCGGGCCGCCTCGGCCGCCTGCTGCGCCTGGCGTTCGGCGGCTTCGAGCGCGTCGAGCATGTCGTCGAAAGCTGCTGCTGCACGACCCAACTCGGTATGCGGACGGTCCGGTTGCAAGCGGCGTCCGCGGTCGCCCGTGGCGATGGCCTTCGCCACCCCCGTCAACCTCTCCAGCGGCCGAAGCGCTCCGCGGGCGACGGCGAAGAGCAGCAACGCGGCCAGGACGAGGGTCACCGCCCCCGCGCCGATCATCAGTTCGCGGAGGTCACGCAGTGCCGCCGTGCTCTGCGTGGTGTCCGCGACCAGGATGAGCCGTCCGCCAGTCGGCAGTGGTTGCACCAGCGCGGTGTTCGTCTCGTCGGGCGGCGGCAGCGGCTGCTGCGGCGGCCCGGGTCGGTCAGGTCGGTCGAGTCGGTCGGGTCGGTCAGCTCGGTCGGCCGGGCCAGGCCGCGGGGGCGGAGGTGGCGGCGGCAGCGGTGTCCCGGGCCCGGCGACGGTGTCGGGACTGATGGCGGGATCGCCGTAGGCTTGGCCATCGGGGGTGATCACGAGGGCCCGAATGCTTCCGCCGTTGAGTTGGGCCGAGACATCCTGCGGGGACGTTCCCGCCTCAACCAGGGCGGTGGCGCGCGTGGCGCTGGCCACCAGCCGGTCGTGGAGGTCGCGGCGGACCTGGGCGCCGAAGGTCACGTCGATCGCGACGCCCAGAATCAGGAGGACCGACGCCAGCAATGCCAGGACGGCAAGCGTGACGCGGCGACGCAGCGACGGTGTCTCGGTCACGAGGTGGTTGGCCGCAACTGATATCCGATTCCCCTGCTGGTGTGCAGGATTCGCGGACCGTGCACCTCGAGTTTGCGGCGCAACGCGCTGATGTAGACCTGCACGAGGTTCGGGTCGTAGGCGTCGTAACCCCACACCGCGGTCAGGATCTGCTCCTTGCTGACGAGTCGGCCCCGCTGGTCGGCGAGATAGGACAGCAGCCGCAACTCGGTGGCCGTGAGGTCCAGTGGGTGACCGGCGCGGGTGGCCGTGCCGGCGTCTACGTCGAGGACCAGGTCGCCGAGTTGTACCGCCGATGGCAGCCGGCCCCGTCGCCGCAACACCGAGCCCACCCGCGACACCAATTCCGCCAGCTCGAACGGCTTGACCACATAGTCGTCGGCCCCACCATCGAGCCCGCGCAGTCTATCGTCCAAACCGTCACGTGCCGTGAGCAATACGATCCCGGTGTCGTCGAAATCGCGAACCACGTTGATCAAGGCGAACCCATCGCGGCCGGGCATCATCACGTCGAGCACGACGAGGTCGGGGCGGAATCCCCGCAGCGCGTCCTCCAACCCCTCGCCGTCAGCCCGGGTTCCGGTGACGTACCCGGCGTGCTCCAGGGCTTCGCTGACCATCTCGCGGATGGTCTCGGAGTCCTCCACTACCAAGACTCTGGCTCGGAGTTCGGGGCGCGTCGTTGCCCGGCTGATCATGCACCCATTGTCACCCGCGGCGGGCGCCCGTTCCTGAAGCGAATGTGAGGGAACCGCGGTCGACGGGCTTTCTTCAGCTTCGTTTCAACTTCGGCCAGCAACGTCGTGGCGGTAACGACCCAATCGATGGAGGACACATGAGCGACGACGTTGACGACACCGCGGACCTGAAGGCGCCCGAGGTGGCGGCTGCCGATCGGCAAGAGGGGCCCACTTCTCGTTGGAACGGCACCGGCGAACGCGTCCGCCGGCACCCCATCGGTGTCGCCGTCGGCGCCGGGATCGCAGGACTGCTCATCGGCGGGATCCTGGGCGCCGGACTGTTTGGCGGATCGGCCCTCGAGGTGGGACGGGCCGGCGCGTCCTCCCACTACGCCGCGGACGGCCCGCAGTGCCTGGGTGGTCCGCCGCCTCCCCCGCCCGGCGGACCCGGAGGACCCGGCGGACCCGGAGGACCCGGAGGACCCCGTGGAGGCGGACCGGATGGTCCGGCCGGCCGCGCGGCCCCCGGTGCTCCCGCGGCTCCCGGCGTGCAAGGCGGCCCGGGTGTCGACCGACCCGCGCCCGATCAACAGCGGGGCGGCGCCGCTCCGGCTCCGGGCCCGGCCACTCCGTCGACGCCACTACTACCTGCCGAACAGCCAGCTCGGTAATCACCGTGTGGGGTTCTCGGCGAAGCACGGTCCGCCGAGAACCCCGCATCCGCCGGAAGTTCCGGATGTATCGACGGCGTTCCAACGTCACCGCCTGAGCATCAATGGCAGGGACGCATCGGCAGCGCAAGCCCTCGCTAGAAAGGCGGGGGTTCGGGGTCCGGGCCCAGGTCAGCCTCTGGGTCTGGGTCTGGGCCGGGGATGGCTGGCTCTTCGGCCGCCTCCGTTGGCGCGTCGAGTTCGGCTCTGTTCAGTTCGCGTTCTTCGTGGATGCGGGATGGAACGCCAACTGTGGACAACTGGTGCGAGGCATGGCGCCGTCAAGCTCGAGCACGGATCCATATCGGCTAGCGAGAGTCGCGCCATGCCACCAAGCGGGCATTCTCCGAAGCGAGCCTCGCGTTCGCGTGTTCGAGTTGGCTGTTGCGAGCCTCGAGGGTGAAGATCTCCGAGATACCGGCCAGGTTGATGCCGGCGGCAAGAAGCTCGGTGATCCGCTGCAGGCGGTCCAGGTCGTCGTCGCTGTAACGACGAGTGCCGCCCTCGCTGCGGGCCGGAGTGAGCAGACCTCGAGTTTCGTAGAGCCGCAACGTTTGTGGGCCCAGGCCACTCAACTCCGACGCCACGGAAATGCCGTACACCCCCCGCGCCGAGCGGGCGCTCGATTCGTGCACCGACAGTGACTTCTCTTTCTTGAAGATTTGGTTGCGGCCAAGCTACCACCAGTGGTATATAAAAATCTATGGCAGACGACAGAGATCTGCTACACACAGTCACTGGAGGTGGAGATGATGTTGATGCGTACAGACCCGTTCCGTGATCTCGACCGCTGGGCCCAGCAGGCGGCAGGAACAGCCGCCCGGCCCGCGGTGATGCCGATGGACGCCTGGCGCGACGGCGACGAGTTCATCGTTGAATTCGACCTGCCCGGCGTCTCGGGCGACTCGCTGAGCCTCGACGTGGAACGCAACGTGCTCACCGTGCACGCCGAGCGTTCCGCACTCAATCAGGACCGCGAAATGGTCGCTGCCGAACGCCCCCGCGGCGTATTCACCCGTCAGGTGTTCCTCGGCGAAACCTTGGACACCGAGCAGATCACGGCGACTTACCATGATGGCGTGCTGCGCCTCGCCATCCCCGTCGCGGAGAAGGCCAAACCGCGTCGAATCAAGATCGCAAGCAGCAACGAACGCACCGTGATCAACGCCTAACCCGGTCCTTGCCCGAAGGCATGGAGGTGACAGAGATGCCGACCGTGCTGCAGGATAGCCAAATCGCCTGGGAGAGTGAGGTACTGGACGAGGCGGAGGCAATCGTCCGGGCCGAGTGGTTGCGCGTCGTGTGCAGTGCTGGCAGCGCGTACAACGAGGTCGCCGCGGGGCTTGCCGCCCGGTCATGCCGAACGAGCAGCCACATCAACATGTCTGGAGCTCATTCAGACTGGTGGCTGGCAACCGCAACGGCGGCACAGCCGTCTCGCTGGCCAACGAAACCCAAAGTCCGGGCGACGCAACGGTCTCCCCCGAGCCCGCGTCGCGAAGAACGCCCCAGCGTCGGTCGACGGAGGTGATGCTCTGACAGAAGACCTAGAGACGACATGAAGAACCCGACGATGACCAGCGCCCGGTCCGCCGCCACTCGCGCACCCGTGCCAGGCGGGCCGAGCGTGGGTTCTGACCAGGCGATGTTCAAGATCGATGCACTTCGGGTACTCAGCCCCCGAACAGTTTCGGAAAGGGATACATCATGGGTGATAGCGGACCTGAAGAAGCGGTCAAGGGCGTCGTCGAGGACGTCAAGGGCAAGGCCAAGGAGGTCGTCGGGATCGTCAGCGGCCGCGACGGACTCCGAGAGGAAGGCCGCGCCCAGCAGGACAAGGCCGAGGCGCAGCGCGATGTGGCCACGAAGGAAGCCGAGGCTGAAGCGGCAAGGGCCGCAGAGAAAGCCGCCGAAGCGCGTCAGAAGGCTGCTGAATAGCAGCACCTATTCCACGCATCCGGCGGCAGCTTCTTGGGGGGTGCTGCCGCCGGTGCGTCTTTGGCGTCGACGCCCTCGAGGCGCAGTTGCTCGCTCAGGTCCTGAAAACCTGACGAGGGCAATCCGGTCATGGAAGCCTACGAGTGCTAGTGCGCGCCAGTGATTCTGGCGCGCATTGCCCTGATGTCAAAGCTGGATGTATCGACGTCGGCGGAGGATGCGCCGCAGTGTCCGCCGCAGCCCACCCCCTCGCCCGACGATCACAGGGCGCGAACTGAAGTGCTCGTCGATCGAGGCCAGTGCCTCGGCGAAGGCCGCCGCGTCACCGCCACGATCCGGATGCAATGCCAGTGCTGCGGCGCGCCGGGCGGCGGCCCGATCCGGGTAGCGATCCCACCGCGCCGCGGTCACGACGCCGCCGCGACGGTGCCACCGTCGGCGTTGGCACGGATCCCGGGCACCGGGTGACCGGGCGGGTACATGGCGGCCTCACCGAACATTCCGGCATGCAGTGCGGCCACCCCCGGCACCGCGGCGACGGTGGCGGCGATGACGTCGGCGTCGTCGGGCACGCTCATCCGCACATCCCCTTGCCCAAAAAACACACGGGTCACTGCACCCGCGTGACCGGCGGCCTGCTTCTCGCCGACCCCGACCGACACACCCTGCGAATGATCGACGGTGGCGCCCGGAATCCGTCCGGGCAGTGCGCCCACCGCGCGTGACGCCCCGCCGCCCAGGTCGTAGACACCGCTGACCTCGCGAGCCGCGATACCGGCGATCTTCGACACGACCGCATCGGCGATCGTGGTCTTTCCCAGCGAGCTCGTCATCGTCGTCCTTTCTCTACTCGGGTCATCGGCTGTGATGCCGTTCGGGGAACTGCCGGACCGCGCCAAGCCGCCAGAAGGAAGGCGTTTCGCGGTCCGGCAGGTAGGCGCTTACTTGTTGAAGGTGTCCTTGATGTTCTCGCCGACCTTCTTCACTCCGGAGACGCCCTGATCCTTCTTGCCCTCGGCCTCCAGCTTCTCATTGCCCGTCACGTCGCCAATGACCTCCTTGGCCTTGCCGATGGCGTCTTCGGCGGCGTTCTTGGCTTGTCCACGATGCCCATGATCGATTCCTTCCGTCGTGTTCCGTCCCGCCGGGATGCGGCGAGCCATCTCGCGCGAGATGTCGTAGGTTCCGTCGGGCGCGACGCTGGAATCCGAACGTCGCATCGACGTGAAGCCGCTCACATCACCATCGCACTCCCGGGTTGCGGATGCGGCGCAATTCGATACTGCCGCAGATGGGTCCGGCTCTAGGATCGACGTGTCCACGTCCCACGGGGACGTCCGATGCCGAACTACCTGGAGGGGTGCGTGCCCGCAGACGCCGGTGGCGACGGGGTTGCCGGCGCTGGCGAGAACGCCATCCTCACGGCCGCCTCGCTCGGTGACCGGGAAGCCTTCGAGGTCGTCGTACACCGGTACGGTCCGGCGCTGCACCGGTTACGCGCGGCACGCGGCCACCACTTCCGCGCCACCGCCACCCTTCGAACCCGGCTGGGACGGTGGCTATGAGTTCTCCGAACACTCCCTCCGATCCGCTCTTCCGGGCGATCGAATACCTGCGCACCGCCCCCGAACCCGGCTGGGATGCGATCGCCGACCGCGTGATCTCGGTGGTCCGGCAGACGGCCCGCCCGGGCGGGCAGATGCTCCTCGCCGAGACGCCGCCCGGGCGGCCTGGCCTCGGCCGCATCTTCATCAGTGACCACGTCCTGCGCAGCACCCTCACCATCGTGTTGCGGCAACGCTTTCTGTGCGCACCCACCCGGATCGTCTTCGACATCGACACCCAGTCCGACACCCTCCTCGGAGTGCTGATCGAGATCACCGGCAGCTACGGCACACCGCTCAACGAGCTCGCCGGCCACATCCGCGCCACCACCATCGAGGTGATCGCCGAGCTGCTGGGCCACTCGCCCGCCGATCGCCGACCCATCGACATCACCATCACCGACGTCGTCACGGGTGATCCGCTGGACGAGTGAGTCGGGTACACAGGAACGCAATGAGCAATCCCGAAGTCGACCGCCCTCTGCGCGCCCTCCCTGCCGACGGTTACGTCTACCGGACGTCATGGCCGGTGGCGACCAGCGACATGGACGAGCACCTCCACCTGCGCCTCGACGGCGTGGCCCGCTACATCCAGGAGGTGGGTGCGGAGAACCTCGTCGACGCCGGAGAGGCCGAGGCGCATCCGCACTGGATCGTCAACCGCACCGTCATCGACGTGATCGAGCCGATCGAGTGGCCCAACGACGTGACGTTCAGCCGGTGGTGCTCGGCGCTGTCGACGCGGTGGTGCACCATGCGGGTCGACCTGGTCGGCGCCGAGGGCGGCCGGATCCAGACCGAGGGCTTCTGGATTTGCATGAACAAGGACACCCTGACGCCCTCCCGGGTGACCCAGACCCTCATCGACAGGTTTGCGAGCACTGCCGACGAGCACCGCCTGAAGTGGCGGCCGTGGCTCCAGAATCCCGACGAGTTCGACACCGTGGCTCCATTTGGCTTGCGCCGCACGGACATCGACATCTTTCAACACGTCACCAACACCGCCTACTGGCACGCGATCCACGAGGTGATGGCCCTGGAGCCAGATCTGTGCGAGGCGCCGTACCGGGCGGTTGTCGAGTACCGCAAACCCATCAGGTACGGCGAAGAGGTGACGATCGGATATGCCCGCCGCGGCGGGGAGGCGCACATCGCGCTGCGCGTCGGCGACGACGTCCGTGCGGCAGCACTGCTTCGCAAGTCCTAGCCCGAGGGTGTTAGCCCGCTCTCAGGTGGTCGGCGGCGAGGTGTGAGCCACGAAGTCTGCCACGATGCGGCCAAGTTCCTCGCCGCGCTGCTCCTGGACGAAGTGTCCGGCACCGGTGATGCTCACGTGGTTCTGCCCGCGCGCACCCGGAACGCGCTGCTGGAAGACGTGATCCCAGCCGCAGGTCGCGGGGTCCCCGTCGGAGTAGGCGGTGAGGAATGGCTTCTCCCACTGCTCCAACACGGCCATGGTGGCGCGGCCGATGGCCGCGCCCGGATCGTTGCGGGTGAGCGGGATCAGCGCGATGAGCTGACGCAGACCCGCCTTGTAGGACTTGTTCGGGAAGGGGGCGTCGTAGGCGGCCCGCACGTCTTCGGGCAGCGGACCTGCGACCGCGTTCAAGAAGAGGCTGGGCACGATGTCGGGCGCCCGCTGGTAGAACGCCACGTAGTCCAACAGCGTCTCCTGCAACATCATCCTGCCGTCGCCCACTCCGTGGTGGGCCCAGGTGAGTTGGCCCTCCAGCGCGGGGTCGCACGTGTGCAGGATGGTGTTGGTGGCGACGACGCGGGCGAAGCGGCCCTGATCGCGGGCCAGCACGCTCAACCCGAGGGGTCCGCCCCAGTCCTGCGCGACGAGGGTGATCTCGCGCAGGTCCAGTGCCGTGACGAAGTCGTGCAGCCAGTCGACATGACGCGCGAACGTGTAATCGGTTGCGTCCGTAAGCTTGTCGGAGCGACCGTAGCCGATGTTGTCGGGAGCGATCACCCTCATTCCGGCCTCGGCGAGGACCCCGATCACCTTGCGGTAGACGTAGGACCACGTCGGTTGGCCGTGCAGCAGCAGGACCACCGGCCCGTCCGCGGGACCCGCGTCCACGTAGTGCATGCGGAGGGCGTCGACGCCCTTGGTGGCGACCTGGACGTAATTCGGCGGGAACGGATGGCCGGGCAGGCGCTCGAATCGGTCGTCGGGCGTTCGCAGGACGCCCACTAGTTCGCGAGTCGTGGGTAGAGGGCCGTGACACCGTCGGCGAGGCCGGCCTGCACGCCGCGGCGGCCCTCGATGACCAGTGCGGTGCACTTGGAGATGTCCATCCGACCATCCTGCACCCGCCATCACTTTTTGGTCACCGACGGCGCGTCGCCGCGCCGCACGGGCCGTCGGCGGAGACCATGCACGGGATGACGAACCATCCTTCGATGCCGACCAGGAATCAGGGGCAACGTGATGACGTGTGCAGTAGCTAGCGAACACCTCCCGGCGTTGCTTTGGTCGAGGCGAGGTGACGGTGCGGCATCGATCGGTACCTCGGTGACGGGCCAGGTCTCTATTCAGGGCCTCATTCTGTACAGTCAGGGCGTCCGACTGACCCAGATACCGCAATCGCCCGGATCCGCGTGCCCCGCGGCATTAGCCAGAGGAGTTCACACTTCCGCTGTCATCACCGCCCGCGAGGGTCGAGGATGATGTCCTCCGTGCTGCACGCCGCGGCACTGGCGCCTAGTCCCCGCGCTACCTCTCGTAGGTGCTCGACTGAGGACTGCTCGACGATCATGACCTGCATCGCCGCCAACGCGCCAAAGCCAGAAGGATTCCTGTGAGCACATTCACTGACACCATGTTCGCCAACGCAGTCAGTAGCCGCAATGGCATGACCACGGGCGACCCTGGGACACCCGTGCGACACACCTGGGGTGAAGTTCACGAGCGCGCGCGACGCATCGCAGGTGGACTGGCGGCGGCGGGAATCGGACACGGGGATCGCGTGGCGGTATTGGCCGGCGCACCGGTCGAGATCGCCCCCGTCGCGCAAGGCATCTGGATGCGCGGCGCCAGCCTGACCATGCTGCACCAGCCCACTCCCCGGACCGACCTGATGCGGTGGGCACAGGAGACGACGGACGTCATCGGGATGATCGAGGCGCGAGTCGTCATCGTCTCCGATCCGTTCATGCCCGCGGCGCCAGTCCTGGCCGAGCGCGGAATTCGAGTGCTCACCGTGGAGGACCTGCTGGTGCACGACGCGGTGGACCCCGTGGCCACCGCCGACGACGACCTCGCGCTGATGCAGCTGACCTCCGGTTCGACCGGCTTTCCGAAGGCCGTCTGCATCTCCCACGCCAACATCGTGGCCAATGCGGAGTCGATGTTCGTCGGCGCGCACTTCGACCCGGACACCGACGTGATCGTCAGCTGGCTGCCGTGCTTTCACGACATGGGCATGACCGGCTTCCTCACCGTGCCGATGTACTTCGGTGCCGAGCTCGTCAAGGTCACGCCGATGGACTTCCTGCACGACATCCTGCTGTGGGCCAAGCTCATCGACAAGTACAAGGGCACCATGACGGCGGCCCCCAACTTCGCCTACAACCTGCTGGCCAAACGCCTACGCAGGCAGGCCACCGCGGGTCAGTTCGACCTGTCGTCGCTGCGCTGGGCACTCTCCGGAGCCGAACAGGTCGACCCGGCCGACGTCGAAGATCTGTGCGAGGCGGGTGCCCCGTTCGGTTTGCGGCGGGAGTCGATCGTGCCGGCCTACGGCATGGCCGAGACGACCGTCGCCGTGTCGTTCACCGAGTGCGGTGCGGGGATGGTCGTCGACGAAGTCGACGCCGATCTGCTGGCCGTGCTGCATCGCGCCGTTCCCGCCACCAAGGGCAACACCCGACGCCTGGTCTCGCTCGGTCAGCCGATCGAGGGCCTGGAGGCACGCATCGTCGACGAGGACAGCGGGGTGCTGCCCACCCGCGCGGTCGGCGTGATCCAGGTCCGCGGCAAGCCGGTCACCACGGGTTACATCACGATGGCCGGTTTCATCGGAGCGCAGGACGACATGGGTTGGTACGACACCGGCGACATGGGTTACCTGACCGAGGTCGGCGACATCGTCGTCTGCGGCAGGGTGAAGGACGTCATCATCATGGCGGGCAAGAACATCTACCCGACCGACATCGAACGTGCGGCTACCCGCGTCTCGGGTGTGCGACCGGGTTGTTCGGTGGCGGTGCGCCTGGATGCCGGCCTGTCGCGGGAGACCTTCGCCGTCGCCGTCGAATCCAATGACTTCGCGGACCCCGTGCAGGTGCGCCGCATCGAGCGTCAGGTGGCCCACGAGGTCTTTGCCGACGTCGACGTCCGGCCTCGCAACGTCGTCGTGCTCCAGCCGGGCGTCATCCCGAAGACGCCGTCGGGCAAGCTCCGGCGGGCCCACGCGTTGTCGCTGGTGAGCTAGGCGTATCGGTCGGCTAGGGCGTCGCCTTGCGGCGGCCTCTGGCCCGGCCCGCGTCGGTTGGCACGGGTACCGGCGGCAAAGCTCCGTCGCCCCTGGCCGCGTCGAGGATCTCGGCGGCGGTGCGGAACAGCGGGGTCGCCTGATGCTCGGCGCTCAGGGGCAGTCCCGCCGCGATCCGTAGCAGCAGCCCCGCCAACGTCCCCGGTGTCAGACTCGGGATGATCAGCAGGTTGGCGCAGGCATCGCGACCCGTCACCGTCATCAGATGCTGATGCTTGTTCTGCCAGTGCCGCGAATTCAGATCAGGCAGGTTCTCCGACATCGACCAGTTGACCGAGATGTCGACGACTTCACCGAGCCGTCCGTACAGCACCCCGACGAGCTCTGGGAGCTCCCTGGCCAGCCGGTTGGAGTGCGGCCACCACGCGCCGTCGACCCGGCGGCCGAGCTGGCTGCACAGGGTCAGGCGGACGGGGCTCGCGGTGCGTCGCGACGGTGCGGCGGTCACGCCCCGACCGCCGACGACGATGCGCGATGATTGCGGGCCATCAAGCGATCCTTCTCGATTGGAGAACGCCGTCGCGCGAAGCGAAACGACAGTCGGATCGAATCCACGTTGATGTCACTCGCACGGGATTCCGCACGACTCATCGTCGACGACGAAGCGGCTCACCCCTGAGCCTACGCATGTCGTCGTGGCGCCGTGGCCGGTCGCGACGACATCACGGCCGGTCACTACCCTCGACCTCGTGCCCGATCTCGTACTGACGCAGGTCCTAGACCGCGTCGCCCTCATCACGGTCAACGATCCCGATCGCCGCAACGCAGTCACCGCGGAGATCTCCGCGGCGTTGCGCGCCGCGGTCGACGCCGCCGAGAACGATCCCGGCGTCCACGCGGTCATCGTCACCGGTGCGGGTAAGGCGTTCTGCGCGGGTGCCGACCTGACGGCCCTCGGCGCGGCGGCCGCGGACGGCCTCAGGGTGATCTACGACGGCTTCCTGGCCGTGGCCAACTGCGCGCTGCCGACGATCGCCGCGGTGAACGGAGCCGCCGTCGGGGCCGGGCTGAACCTGGCGCTCGCGGCTGACGTCCGCATCTCGGGTCCGGCCGCCCTGTACGACCCGCGGTTCCAGAAGCTCGGCATCCACCCCGGTGGGGGCGCCACCTGGATGCTCCAGCGTGCGGTCGGCCCGCAGGTCGCGCGCGCCTCCCTGCTGTTCGGGATGCGATTCGACGCCGAGGCGTCGGTGCGGTACGGACTGGCGCTGCAGGTCTCCGACGATCCCGTGGCGGCGGCGCGTGAACTGGCGGCGGGACCCGCGTCGGCACCGCGTGACGTCGTGATCGCCACTAAGGCGTCGATGCGGGCGACCGCCAATCCCGGCACCGTCGACACCGAACAACACCGCATGGCAGTCGACATCGAGCTCGGACCTCAGGCGCAGTCCATCGAATCACCGGAATTCGCAGCCAGATTGGCTGCTGCGAAGCAGAAGTAGCGGGCTATTCGGCGGGAGCCAGGTGGACGATCCGCTGAGCGCGACGCAGCACCGGCATGTCCACCATCTGGCCGTCGAACTGGAACACGCCCCGCTCCGAACGCGCCGCGTCGAGGACGGCCCGCGCCCAGCGCACCTGCTCGGCGGTCGGGGTGTAGCCGGCCCTGATCACCGCGACCTGGGTCGGATGGATGGCGACCTTCGCGTCGAAGCCGACTGCCACCGCGTCATCGGTCTCGGCGCGGAGCCCCTCCAGATCCCTGATGTCGAGGTACACCGAGTCCAACGCCAACCGGCCGTAGGCCTTGGCCGCGAGAAGACTCTGCGAGCGAACGTGTTTCGCGACATCGCGATAGCTGCCGTCGGGGTGGCGGTTGGCGGTGCCGCCCAGGACCGCGAACAGGTCCTCGGCGCCCCACATCACGGCCACGGCGTTGTCCACCCGCGCCAGCTCGGCGACCGACAGCGCCGCCAAGGGGGTCTCGATCAAGACCACCACGTCGAGGGGAGCCAACGAACCGATCTGCTCCGGAGTCTCGCTCTTGGCCAGCATCACGGTGCGGTACTCGGTGCGTCCCAGGGCGGCGACGTCGAGGGCGTGATCGGCGGTGCCCACCGGGTTGACCCGCACGACGGTCCGGCCGGGGTCGAGTCTCGTCTCCAGCAGCGCGGTGCGGGCGGACTCCCGGTCCTTGGCCGCAACGCCGTCCTCGAGGTCGAGGATCACGACGTCCGCTGCGGCGGCGGCCTTTTCGAACCGCTCGGGGCGGTCGGCCGGGCAGAATAGCCAGCCCGGCCCGTTGTCGGCGAGCGCCATCAGCCCACTCCCGCCGTATCGCCGCCAGGATGCTTGCGCACCATCGTCTTTCGCGAGGCCGTGGCCACGACGTCACCGTGCTGGTTGCGACCGGTGTGCGCGAAGGTCACGATGCCCTCCCCCGGCCGGCTCCTGGATTCCCGCTTGTCGGTCACCTCGGTCTCGGCGTACAGGGTGTCGCCATGGAACAGCGGTTTCGGGAACGCGACGTCGCTGAACCCCAGGTTCCCGACGATGGTGCCCTGCGTCAACTGCGCGACCGACAGACCGACCAGCGTCGACAGCGTGAACATGGAGTTCACCAGCCGTTGGTTGAACGGCGGCAACGCCTCCGAGAAGGCGGCGTCCAGGTGCAGCGCCTGCGTGTTCATCGTGAGCGTGGTGAACAGGACGTTGTCGGCCTCGGTGACGGTGCGGCCCGGCCGATGTTGGTACAGCACCCCCGGTTCGAACTCCTCGAACCACAGCCCCCGCTGCACGACGACCTTCTTGTCGGTCACAGTCCGACCTGACGCGCGATCAGCATCAACTGCACTTCGGTCGTGCCCTCACCGATTTCGAGGATCTTGCTGTCCCGGTAGTGCCGGGCGACGGGGTACTCGTTGATGAACCCGTAGCCGCCGAAGATCTGGGTACCGTCGCGGGCGTTGTCCATGGCGGCTTCGCTGGCCACCATCTTGGCGATCGCGGCCTCCTTCTTGAATGGCTTGCCCGCCAACATCAGTGCGGCCGCGTCGTAGTAGGCCGTACGGGCGATGTGGGCCCGGGCCTCCATGCGGGCGACCTTGAAGGCGATGGCCTGGTAGGTGCCGATCGCGGCGCCGAACGCCTCACGCTCCTTGGCGTAGCGCACGCACTCGTCGACACATCCCTGAGCGACACCCACCGACAGGGCGGCGATCGCGATGCGGCCCTCGTCGAGAATCCGGAGGAAGTTGGCATAGCCGCGACCACGCTCGCCGAGTAGGTTCTCTTCGGGCACGCGCACGTCGTCGAAGCTCAACGGATGGGTATCCGATGCGTTCCAGCCGACCTTGTCATACGCGGGCTGGGCCGTGAAACCCTCCGTCGGGACCGGCACCAGGATCGACGAAATCTGCTTGCGCCCATCGACTTCGCCCGTCACCGCGGTGACGGTCACCAGCTTGGTGATGTCGGTACCCGAGTTGGTGATGAACTGCTTGGAGCCGTTGATCACCCAGTGGCCGTCGTCCAGCTTGGCCGTGGTCTTGGTGGCCCCGGCGTCGGTGCCGCCGCCCGCCTCGGTGAGCCCGAACGCACCGAGCGCCTTGCCACTGGCCAACAGCGGCAACCACTCCTGCTTCTGGGCATCGTTGCCGAAGCGGTAGACGGGCATGGCGCCCAGTGACACCCCCGCCTCGAGAGTGATGGCGACACTCTGGTCGACCTTGCCCAACTCCTCGAGGGCCAGGCAGAGTGCGAAGTAGTCACCGCCCATGCCGCCGTACTCCTCGGGGAACGGCAGCCCGAACAGCCCCATTTCCGCCATTCCCGAGACCACCTCGTACGGAAAGGAGTGCTCAGCATCGTGTTTCGCAGACACGGGTGCAACGACGCTTCTGGCGAAGTCGCGGACGGTCTTGGCCAGCTGCTCGTAGTGGTCGGGCAGCGTGCCGGTGGACAGAAAGTCAGTCATGGCTGAGACTCCTCCAGTTGGGCGGTGATACGAGCCAGCGGTTGGCCCACCTTGACCTGATCGCCAACGGCGACGAGTAGTTCGACGACACCGTCGACGGGTGCCGACAGCGTGTGTTCCATCTTCATGGCCTCCACGGTCACGACGACCGTGCCCGCCGTCGCCGTCGCCCCATCCTCCACGCCGATGGCGACGACCGAACCCGGCATCGGGCTGACCAGTTCGGCGTCACCACTGTGCTCGTCGTCGGGCCGCACCGGAGCCTCGTGCAACTCCTCGAGCCGGACGACTCCGTCATCCCCTGCCAGCCAGATCAGGTGGTCGGCGTCGGCGACGCGGTAGCGGGCCCGTCGGCCGTCGAGGGTAACGGTCAGCGCATCCCCGTCGAGACACGCTGTCAACGTGCATGTTCCACCGTCTTCGACGGTCACCGTGGCCGCATCGGGATGACCGACGATGCGAACGTGGTCGGTGCGCTCGCCCGAGCGCAAGCGGAGCACGGTCGCCGCCCGCTGGCCCATCCGCCATCCCGACGGCACCGACCACAGGTCCCCGGCGGCCGCCTCGAAGCCGCGTAGCCAGCGATAGGCCGCGGCGGCGGCGAACTCCTCGTCCCCGGCCGCGGCTCCCGTGAAGTCCTCCACCCGCCGATCCAGCAGTCCGGTGTCGAGCCGCCCCCGCTGAACGTCGGGGTCGGCGAGCAGGAAGCGGAGGAAGTCGACGTTCGTGGCCACGCCGAGGACGGCGGTGCGGGCCAGTGCCCGGTCGAGGGTGCGCAACGCGTGAGCGCGGTCGGTGCCGTGGGCGATCACCTTGGCGAGCATCGGGTCGTAGTCGCTGCCGACCATGGTGCCGGCGAAGAGACCGGAATCGATCCGTATTCCCGGCCCGTGCGGCTCGCGGACGGCCAGCACGGCACCACCCGTCGGTAGGAAGCCGTGGGCCGGATCCTCGGCGTATACGCGGGCCTCGATGGCGTGTCCGGTCATCACGATGTCGTCCTGGCGAGCGGTGAGCTCTTCCCCGGCGGCGATGCGGATCTGCCACTCGACCAGGTCCCACCCCGTGACTTCCTCCGTCACGGGGTGTTCCACCTGCAGCCGGGTGTTCATCTCCATGAAGAAGAACTCGTCCGGGTCGGCTGCACCGACGATGAACTCGACGGTCCCCGCTCCGATGTAGGCGACGCTGCGGGCGGTATCGCATGCGGCCGCACCGATGCGGGCACGGGTGGCGGGGTCGAGCAGTGGTGACGGCGCCTCTTCGATCACCTTCTGATGGCGGCGCTGCAGACTGCACTCACGTTCGCCGAGATGGATCACGTTGCCGTGGCCGTCGGCGAGCACCTGCACCTCGATGTGCCTGGGCACCAACACGAATCGCTCCAGGAACAGGGTGTCGTCACCGAAGGCGGCGGCCGATTCGCGACGAGCGCTCGTCAAGGCGGAGGGCATGTCAGCCGACCGCTCGACCATGCGCATGCCCTTCCCGCCGCCACCTGCGGACGGCTTGACTAGGACGGGATAGCCGATCTCGTCGGCGGCGGCGACCAGTTCGGTGTCGGTCAGGCCGGGGCGGGCGACACCGGGTACCACCGGCACCCCGAAGCGCGCCACGGTGTCCTTGGCGGTGATCTTGTCACCCATGGTCGCGATCGCGTGGGCGGGCGGCCCGATGAACGTGATGCCCGCATCTGCCAGCGCGGCCGCGAAATCGGCGTTCTCCGAAAGGAATCCGTACCCGGGGTGCACCGCCTGCGCGCCGGTGCGGACTGCCGCAGCGACGACGGCGTCGATGTCCAGGTAGCTCTGTCGTGCGGGCGCCGGACCCAGGCGCACCGCCTCGTCGGCCTCGGCGACGTGGCGGGCTCCTGCGTCGGCATCGCTGAAGACGGCGACGGACCGGATTCCCATAGCGCGCAACGTGCGGATGACCCGGACCGCGATCTCGCCTCGATTGGCGACCAGGACGGTGTCGAAGCTCTTGATGGTCACCCGGTCACATCCTGAACACGCCATAGGACACGGGCTCGAGGGGAGCCTGTGCGACGATGGAAAGAGCAAGGCCGACAACCGTTCTGGTGTCAGCGGGATCGATCACGCCGTCATCCCAGAGTCGGGCCGTCGAGTAGTACGGATTGCCCTGCCGTTCGTACTGCTCGCGGATGGGCGCCTTGAAGGCCTCTTCTTCGTCGGCGGCCATGTCACCGCGCACGGTCGCCAGGACGGACGCGGCCTGCTCGCCGCCCATCACCGAGATCCGTGCGTTCGGCCACATCCACAGGAAGCGGGGTGAATACGCGCGCCCACACATCGAGTAGTTGCCCGCGCCATAGGAACCGCCGATCACGACGGTCAGCTTGGGCACCCGCGCACAGGCGACGGCGGTGACCATCTTGGCGCCGTGCTTGGCGATGCCACCGGCTTCGTAGTCGCGGCCGACCATGAAGCCGGCGATGTTCTGCAGGAAGAGCAGTGGCGTCGAGCGCTTGTCGCAGAGCTCGATGAAATGTGCTCCCTTGACGGCTGATTCGCCGAAGAGCACGCCGTTGTTCGCCACGATCCCGACGGGGTGGCCGTGAATGTGGGCGAAACCGGTGATGAGCGTGGCACCGTACTCGGCCTTGAACTCAGTGAACTGGCCGCCGTCGACGATGCGGGTGATGACCTCGTGCACGTCGTAGGGCACCTTCGAGTCGGTGGGCACGACGTCGTAGAGCTCGGTCTGATCGGCGGTGGCGGCGACCGTCGGCCGGACGTCCCACGGCGTGGCCGATCGCGGACCGAGCGTTGCGACGATGTTGCGCACGATCCGCAACGCGTCGCGATCATCTTGCGCGAGATGGTCGGTGACGCCCGAGACCTTGGCGTGCAGGTCGCCGCCGCCCAGTTCCTCTGCCGTCACCACCTCGCCGGTGGCAGCCTTCACCAGCGGCGGGCCGCCGAGGAAGATCGTGCCCTGGTTGCGCACGATCACCGCCTCGTCGCTCATGGCGGGGACGTAGGCGCCGCCGGCCGTGCACGAACCGAGCACCGCGGCGATCTGGGCGATGCCCTGGGCGCTGAGGGTGGCCTGGTTGAAGAAGATCCGACCGAAGTGCTCGCGGTCGGGAAAGACTTCGTCCTGGCGCGGGAGGAAGGCGCCGCCCGAGTCGACGAGGTAGATGCACGGGAGGCGGTTCTGCGCCGCAATCTCCTGGGCGCGAAGGTGTTTCTTCACCGTGACGGGGTAGTACGTGCCGCCCTTGACCGTCGCGTCGTTGGCGACGATCATGCATTCCCGGCCCGAGACCCGGCCGATGCCGGCGATCATCCCCGCACCGGGACACTCGTCGTCGTACATGCCGTCGGCGGCCAGCGGAGCAACCTCCAGGAACGGGCTGCCGGGGTCGAGGAGACCGTCGACCCGGTCGCGTGGCAACAACTTTCCCCGGCCGACATGACGTTCGCGCGCGCGTTCGGAACCACCGAGCGCCGCGGTCGCGAGCTTCTCCCGCAGCTCGGCCACCAACGCCACGTGCTGGTCTCGATGCGATACGAGCGTTGCCATGCCCACCCGTTCCATTTGAGTTAATGACGACTAACTGGTGGTATGTTAGTGACCATTAACCGAAATGTCTACCAGCGCGGGAGGGGCGGGATGGTGCAGAACCCACCGTCGACCGCGCCGGTGACCCGACGCAGCAAGGCCAAGTCGGACCGTCGCTCCCAATTGATCGCCGCAGCGGAGCGTCTCGTGGCCGAACACGGATACCTGGCCGTCCGGCTCGAGGACATCGGCGCCGCGGCCGGTGTGACGGGCCCGGCGGTCTACCGTCACTTCCCCAACAAGGAAGCGTTGCTCGTCGAACTCCTCGTCGGCATCAGCACCCGACTGCTGGCTGGCGCGCGCGAGGTCGTCGCCGCCCATGCCGAACCGACCTCCGCGCTGGACGGTCTGGTCGACTTTCACCTGGATTTCGCGTTCACCGAACCCGATCTGATCCGCATCCAGGACCGCGACCTGGCCCACCTACCGGCCGCCGCCAAGCGCCAGGTGCGGCGCGCGCAGCGGCAGTACGTCGAGATTTGGGTCGACGTGCTCCGTCGCCTGGACCCCGGTGTGGACGAGGGCGATGCGAGGCTGATGGCGCACGCCGCCTTCGGGCTGATCAACTCCACCCCGCACAGCGTGCGACCGGGCGCGGTGCGGGAATCGTCGCGCGCGGTGCTCAGGGCGATGACGCTCGCCGCGCTCGCGCCCGCCCGCCGCGGCTAGCGACGCTACTGGCTGGGCTGCGGAACGTTCACGTTGCAGTCGGCCACCTTCGGGTTGGCGCCCACGTAGTTGAGCGGACCCGCGACCACGGTCAGCGCGATGCTTCCCGCTGTGGCACAGCTCGTTTCGGTGGACTTGAAGTAGTCCCGCTGGTAGGCGGCGAAGACGCCGATGAGCAGCCAGACGAGCACGATCGTGCCGATGATTCCGCTACCTCGCATGCCGAGCCTCCATGTTCGTGAACCGCCGCTGCGGCGTCGGCTGCGTGTACCCGCCCGTCAATTGCGGTAAACCACTGCCCGCCGCCCGCCGCCCATCGAAACGAGCCCCGGCGCGCCCCTCTCGCGCGCAGGTACCCTGCAGACATGAGGTGGAGATGACGGATCCATCACGGCCCGACAGATGGGGTCAGGAGCATCCGGGGACCTACCACTACCCCGCCTATCCCGGCTCGCCCTACGGCCAACAACCGCCATACGAGGCGCCGAAGGCGACCGAGCAATTGCCTGCCTACTCGCCCTACGGGTACGACTCCCCCGCCACGGGCCACTACGGTCCCCCGAACCCCCCTGGCGGAGCACCGCCCGAACCCCCGAGGCCCGGCGGACCGCGGCGGTGGCTGTGGGTGCTGGCGGGGACCGCGCTGGTGATCGTGCTCGGGTTGGTCGTCGGACTCGTCGTCGTGAACAGCTCCCAGCAGAACACCTTGGTAGCGCCGCCACAGACACCGCTCGAGCCCACCGCGGCCGCGCCGTCCACCACCACGAGGACGCCGACCACGACGCGCGTCCCGACGAGCGCGCCGACGACGACACCCGGTGTCATCCCGCCGACCGATTCGGTCGAGCCCAGCGGCACGCACACCGTCGTCTACTCGGTCGCCGGCGAGGGCCGGGCGATCAGCATCCTCTACCTCGACACCGGCGGTGTGCTGCAGACGGAGTTCAACGTCGTGCTGCCGTGGACGAAGGAAGTGGAACTCGCCGGGGCAGCCAACAGTTCGGCCAGCGTCAGCATCGTCAACGTCGGGCACGAGCTCACGTGCTCGATCACCATCGACGGCACCGAGACCCAGCAGACCACCGGTACCGGCCTGACGCTGTGCACGTCGCTGGGTAGTCGCTAGCGCGACCGGTCCGGCACCCGCACCCCGACGATCGCGACCAGTCCTAGCACCAGCACGGTCACCAATCCGCCGAGCCCCGCGCGATCGGTGCCGAACACGTCGATGAAGGTGAAGAACAACAGTGGGGCGAGGAACGACACCGCCCTGCCGGTCGTCGTGTAGAGGCCGAACGCCACCCCCTCCTTACCCTCCGTGGACATCCGCATCATCATCGTGCGCGCCGACGACTGGGTGGGCCCGATGAACAGACACAGCAGCAGCCCGCAGATCCAAAATGCCACCACACCAGACAAATTGAGCAGGGTCAGCCCCACCACGACCATCGCGGCCAGCGATCCGACGATGACGGGCTTCGACCCGACGCGGTCGTCGAGCAGACCTCCGATGACGGCCCCGACCGCGGCGATCACACACGCGCACACGCCGAACAACAGGACGTCGGCGGGTGACACTCCGAACACCGTCACACCGAGGACCGCGCCGAAGGCGAACACCCCTGTCAGCCCGTCGCGGAAGACGGCGCTGGCCACCAGGTAGTAGACGACGTGGTGGTCGCGGCGCCACTCCCCCTTGACCTCGGCCCACAGCGCCCGGTAGGCGCCGAGTACCCCGACCGTTGGCGGACGGTCCCCGGTGTCGACGACCTTCGACGTGATCAACAGTGGAAGCGCGAACAGCGCGAACCACGCGGCGGTCAGGAGGACGGCCGCACGGACGTTTTGGCCGTCGTCACTGGGCAGCGAGAGCGCCCCGCGCGCGTCCCCGTCACCGGCGATGAACCCCAGGTAGACGATGAGCAGCAGCATCACGCTTCCGAAATAGCCTGCTGCCGAACCGAACCCGGAAACACGGCCCGACGTGCCGGGGGTCGACAACTGCCGCAGCATGGCGTTGTAGGGCACCGTGGCCAGGTCGCTGAACGCGGCCGTACACGCGAGCAGCACCAAACCCGGCCACAGATAGTGATAGTCGGCGCGGATCAGACTCATGGCCGACGTCAGCGCCACCACGACACCGGTCAGGATGGCCAGCACGGTGCGGCGGCGGTGCGGCGCATCGACCAGGACCCCCGTCGCCGGGGCCAGCAGGGCGACGAACAACCCGGAAATGGTCAGCACCCGGCCGAGCCAGCTTGCGGGGGTCGTCGGCCCCGGCAGCCCCACCCCCACCTGTTGGGTGAGGTAGACGGAGTAGACGAACGTGACGACGATCGCGTTCACGCCGGTCGCTCCGCAGTCCCACAGGGCCCACGCGACGACCGGCAGCCGGCCCGCGGTGCGAGACCCCGCGGGGTTGGTCATGAACGCACTCTATTGGTACTTACGATTGGGCCCATGTCCGTACCCGCTCCCAGCCCCGACGCGCGCGCCGTCGTCACCGGCGCCTCTCAGAACATCGGCGAGGCATTGGCCACCGAGCTCGCCGCCCGAGGGCACCACCTGATCATCACCGCCCGCCGCGAAGACGTGCTGACCTCTCTGGCCGACGAGTTGACCGGGCGCTACGGCGTCACCGTCGAAGTCCGGCCGGTCGATCTGGTGGATCCCGGTCAGCGGGCGGCGCTTTGCGACGAGCTCGCGCAGCGCAACGTGTCCATCCTGTGCGCCAATGCCGGCACGGCGACGTTCGGCCCGGTGGCGAAGCTCGACGTCGACGGCGAGAAGGCGCAAGTGCAACTCAACGTCCTCGGCGTCCACGATCTGGTGCTGGCCGTCCTGCCGGGAATGGTCGCTCGGCGTGCAGGGGGCATCCTGATCTCCGGCTCCGCGGCGGGAAATTCACCGATCCCGAACAACGCGACCTATGCCGCCTCCAAGGCCTTCGTCAACACCTTCAGTGAGTCGCTGCGCGGTGAGGTGAAGTCCCTCGGAATCCACGTCACCGTGCTGGCGCCGGGCCCCGTCCGCACCGACCTGCCGAACCCCGACGAGCAGTCCCTCGTCGACAAGCTGATCCCCGACTTCCTGTGGATCTCCACCGAACACACCGCGAAGCTGTCACTGGATGGCTTGGAGCGCAACAAGATGCGCGTCGTGCCCGGCGTGACGTCCAAGGCGATGTCGGTGGCCAGCGGCTACGCGCCGCGATCCATCGTCACCCCGATCGTCGGAGCGGTCTACAAGAAGCTCGGCGGCGACTAACGGCGCCGGCGGCCCGTACCGAACACGCTGCGGGTGATCTCGCGGCCGGCCACGGTGGCCGCGGACCGCAGGAAGCTCTTGAATGCCGAGCTCTGCAGCACCTCGGACACCACGCCGGGCTCTTCCTTGGGCGTCGCGATCTTGCCGCGTCCCGAGGCGCTGGCGAGTCCTCCGTCACCCGAGGGCAGCGGCGGCGGGAGCGCTTCGGGCGGTGCGACTTTGGCGTTGAGCCGCTCGTAGGCGGACTCGCGGTCGATCGTCTGGCCGTATTCGGCCTGCAGCGGCGAGGCCTTGGCGGCGGCGGTGATCGCGTCGGGACCGATGGTGTCCATCAGCGAACGCGGGGCCCGCATCCTGGTCCACGCCACCGGGGTGGGGGCGCCCTTCTCGGACAGCACGGTGACGATGGCCTCACCGATGCCCAGCGAGGTGAGCGCTTCTTCGAGGTCGTAGACGGTGGTCTTCGGGTAGGTGCGCACCGTCTTGGTCAAGGCCTTCTGATCGTCGGGGGTGAACGCGCGCAGCGCATGCTGCACGCGGGCACCGAGTTGCGACAGGACGTTGTTGGGCACGTCGGTGGGGAGCTGCGTGCAGAAGAACACCCCGACCCCCTTGGAGCGGATCAGCTTGACGGTCTGCTCGACCTGCTCGAGGAACGCCTTCGACGCGTCGTTGAACAACAGGTGGGCCTCGTCGAAGAAGAACACCAGGTTGGGCTTGTCGACGTCGCCGACCTCCGGCAGCGCGGTGAACAGATCGGCCAGCACCCACATCAGGAACGTCGAGAACATCACCGGCCGGGCCGCCTGCGCGCCGAGCTCCAGCAGGGTGATGACGCCGCGGCCCTGCGCATCGAAGCGCATCAGGTCCTTCGGCTCGAGTTCCGGCTCACCGAAGAAGGTGTCGGCGCCTTCGGCCTCGAGATTGACCAGGGCACGCAGGATGACGCCCGCCGTCGTCGGCGACACCGCGCCGAGCGCCTTGAGTTCGGGCTTGCCCTCGGTGCTGGTGAGGAACTGGATCACCGCGCGCAGGTCCTTGAGATCGAGCAGCGACAGACCCTTCTGGTCCGCCCAGTGGAAGATCAGGCCGAGGGTGGATTCCTGAGTCGCATTGAGCCCCAACACCTTCGACAGCAGGATCGGGCCAAAGCTGGTGATCGTGGCGCGCACCGGGACGCCGATGCCCGAGGTGCCCAAGGACAGGAACTCGACCGGGAAGGCCGTCGGCGTCCAGTCGTCGTCCGTGTCGGTGGCGCGTTGAGTGGTCTTTTCTCCGACCGCACCGGGTCGCGACAATCCCGACAGATCGCCCTTCACGTCGGCCATGACCACGGGCACGCCGGCCGCCGACAGCTGTTCGGCGATGACTTGGAGTGACTTCGTCTTGCCGGTGCCCGTCGCCCCCGCGACCAGGCCGTGGCGGTTGACGGTGGCGAGCGGGATCCGCACCTGCGCGCCGGGGTCCACGACCCCGTCGACGACGATCGAGCCGAGGACGAGGGCCTGGCCTTCGACGGCGTACCCAGCCGCGATCTGTTGCGCGGGGGTGGCAGTCGGTTCGGTGCTCATGCCGGGGGACATTACTGGTCGGGGGGGCCGATCGAGGAGGGTCTGGGCAGCCGCGTCGGATCGTGCGAATACTGTTGACGGTTGTGCGTGACGAACTGGTATGGATCGACTGCGAGATGACGGGGCTCGACCTGAGGTCGGACCGACTCATCGAAATCGCCGTCCTGGTCACCGACGGGGAACTGAACCTGCTGGGCGACGGCCTCGACGTCGTGATCCACGCCGATGATGCCGCGCTCGACGGCATGGTCGACGTGGTCGCGAAGATGCACCGGAAGTCGGGTCTCACCGAGGAGGTCCGGGCCTCCACCGTCGACGTGCCAGAAGCGGAGGCCATGGTGCTCGACTACATCCGGGGCCACGTCAAGCAGCCGAAGACCGCACCGTTGGCGGGCAATTCGATCGGCACCGACCGCGGTTTCATCACCCGCGACATGCCGGCGCTGGACGACTTCCTGCACTACCGCATGATCGACGTCAGCTCGATCAAGGAACTGTGCCGCCGCTGGTATCCGCGCATCTACTTCGGGCAGCCGGAGAAGGGGCTGGCCCACCGCGCCCTCGCCGACATCCACGAGTCGATTCGCGAGTTGAAGTACTACCGGAGCACCGCCTTCGTCGCCCCACCCGGTCCCTCGACCAGCGACATCGCCGCGGTCGCGGTGGAACTCGGACCGCCGACCGCCGATGGTGGACCCATCGATTCGGACACCGACCGACCGACCGGCTAAGATCGACGGGCCGCCTCGGCGGCAATGGTGGCTGTAGTTCAGCTGGTAGAGCACCAGGTTGTGATCCTGGAAGTCGCGGGTTCGAGCCCCGTCAGCCACCCCGCAGGTCGGAGGGCGTTTACGTCCTCCGACCTTCTGCATTGGGGGGTCACCAACGAAATCGGACCCGTCGCACCGTGTGCGCGGGTCCGATTCGGAGATCAGGCCTACACGTTGGCGTTGCCGGCCTTCCACTGCTCCCACGGCACGTTCCAGTCACCGAGTCCGTCCGTTCCGGGCAGTACCGAGCCGACGGTGTTGACGACGTCGACGATGTCACCGCGCTTGGTGTTCTCGTAGAACCATTGCGCGTTGCTGGTGCTGACGTTCAGACATCCGTGGCTGACATTGCTGTAGCCCTGGCTGCCGACCGACCACGGCGCCGCGTGGACGTAGATCCCGCTGTAGGACATCTGGGTGGCGTAGTCCACCTCCGTGCGATATCCGTTGGGCGAGTTGGACGGCACGCCGTAGGTCGAGGAATCCATGACCAGGTGCGAGAACCGGTCACCGATGATGTACGTGCCGTTGCTCGTCGGCGTGCTGCTCTTGCCCATCGAGATCGGCATGGTCTTCACCACCTCGCCGTTGCGCCGGACGGTCAACGTCTTGGTGCTGTCGTCGGCCGTCGCGATGACTTCGTCGCCGATGGCGAAACGCGTCGTGACGTTCTCCTGGCCGAACAGCCCGTCGCCGAGGTCGACTCCGTAGGTGTTGACGGCGACGTCGATCGTCGTGCCCGGCTTCCAGTAACCCTCTGGGCGCCAACGCACTTCACGGTTGCTCAGCCAATAGAATGCACCCTCGACCGGCGGATTGGTGGTGACCGTGATCGCCTTCTCCGCAGCGAGCCGGTTCGGCACGTTCTCGTCGAATCGGACGGCGATGGGCTGGCCGATGCCGACGACATCACCGTCATTGGGCATGAGGTAGGGCATCGTCAGGTTCTCGGGCGAATGCGTCTGGAAGGTCATCGACCGGCTCGTCACGCCGCCGAGTCCCAACGACTGCGCGCTGAGCGTGTACTTGTTGTTGTAGCCGAGCGGCTCGGTGGTGGACCATCGCAGACCGTCGGGGCTCAGGCGGCCGGCGACGGTGGCCCCTTCATCGTCGGTCATGTTGACCGCACCGAGAACGCCGTCCTCTGCGCTCACCGTCACGGGCGCGTCCACCGTGACGCCGACGGCCCCGTCGGTGACCGATGCAGAGAGCTTCGGGACCAGGAGGTCACCGAACGGCGTCCCCTTGTCAGCAATGGTCTCGGGCTGCGGCGGCGCGGCGGGCGTGCTGCTGCAGGCGCTCGCGCCGAGGACGATGGCGGGGACCAGCAGGATGGCCGCCAGCCAGGTACGCGTCCGACGCGGACGTGCTGCCGATTGGACCTGCGACATGCTCGATACACCTTCCAACCGGACTTCACATGGGATTCCCACTTACTTGCCAGCAGTCTAAGGGAATCCGACGACAACAGCGCGATCGCTTCGTGGGCCGTCGCACTTTCGACATAGGGATTTCACCCAGCGCCCCGGGGACTGTTATCGTCTCTCTCGCGCGCCGTTAGCTCAGTTGGTAGAGCAGCTGACTCTTAATCAGCGGGTCCGGGGTTCGAAACCCTGACGGCGCACCAGAAACGATCGGGTCGGCGACGGCCCGATTTTTCATTGCCGGGGTGTTCCCCGAGCCACCCACAGGTCCGCCCCCGACAACACGTGGTGGATAGCGGCTGACGGTATAGTAAATTAACTCGCCGTTTACGCCGCCGGTGCGAGCGACGTGTGCTGAAATTACCCGGCCATGATCGGTTCTTTCGTACGAAGTATCCGAAACCGCCGGTACCGAATGGTTCAACCAGGGAAAATGGTTTCAACTCGAGCACCGCTGATGTGATTTCAGTGCTACGATCGTTGTTAGCTGCAGCCGCGAAGGCGGCGAGCCGCGATGATTTCTGAACGAGGAACGAGGTCTTAGCTGATGCTGACCGCAGGTACGGCCCCCTCCGTCGCCCCTCCGACCGTCGAGAACGACGACGTCGAGGCGCCGAGGATCGTGGTGGTCTACAACTGCTCGAGGCTCGGGCTGACGGCCAACCCCCCCGGATTTTCGTTCCTCGACTTCTTCCGCTTCGGCCGTCGCCGTCGCTGACCCTCAGCCCGTCAGCGGTCCCTGATCCGTCGGATCACCAGCACCACGACGACCGTGCCCAGCCCGGCGAGCGAGACCGCCACGGCGGGTTTGGTCACGAACTGCAGGACCTTCGTCTTCAGGTCGTCGGCGATCCGCGCCGGATTCGCCCGCTCCGCCAGCGCATCGACCGTGGTCGCGAGCTGCTCGCGCGCCACGTCGATGTCCTGCTTGATCTTGTCGGGATCCCGGTCCGCCACGTCAGCCCCTTCAATCGCGTTGCCGTCTTGGGGAATTACCCTAGAGCAGCCACGCGACGACCCCACAACCGCAGTCGCGCACCGGCTGACCGAAGGGACACCCACCCATGCCACCGACCCCTCGCCTCGCGGCGGGCGACAAGGCCCCCGCCTTCAGCCTCTCCGACGCCGACGGCCACACCGTCGAGCTCAGCGACTTCAAGGGGCGCAAGGTCGTCGTCTACTTCTACCCGGCGGCGTCCACGCCCGGGTGCACCAAACAGGCCTGCGACTTCCGCGACAGCTTGGCCGAGTTGGACGACGCCGGCCTCGACGTCGTCGGCATCTCCCCCGACAAACCCGAGAAGCTCGCGAAGTTCCGCGACGCCCAGGGATTGACCTTTCCCCTGCTGTCGGATCCAGAGCGCAAGGTGCTCACGGAGTGGGGCGCCTTCGGCGAGAAGACCATGTACGGCAAGACCGTTCAGGGTGTCATCCGCTCGACCTTCGTCGTCGACGAGAGCGGCAAGATCGAGGTCGCTCAGTACAACGTGAAGGCCACCGGCCACGTGGCGAAGCTGCGTCGCGACCTAGCGGTGTAGCGGTCTGGCGGTCTAGCGCGGCGTGGCGCGTCCGAGGGCTTCCAACAGCAGAGCCTCCGAGGTAGCCGCACGCTCGAGCACCCCGAGATCGAGGCTCTCGTCGATGCTGTGCGCCTGCGTGGCCGGATCCTCGACGCCGGTGACGAGGATCTTCGCCTCGGGGTAGGCGGCCGCGAACGCAGCGATGAACGGGATCGACCCGCCGACGCCCATGTCGATCGCGTCGATGCCCCAGGCCTGCCGGAACGCCGCCCGCGCGGCGTCGTAGACGGGTCCGGTGGCGTCGATGGCGTACGGCTGCCCGAGGTCGCCCGGTGTGACCGTCACCTGCGCCCCCCATGGAGCATGCCGCTCGAGGTGGCGGGTCAACGCCGTCATGTGCTCGCTGGCGTCACCACCTGGCGCCACGCGCATGCTCACCTTGGCGCGGGCCCGAGGAATCAACGTGTTCGACGACTTCGCGATGGAAGTCGTGTCGATGCCGATGACCGTGATCGCCGGCTTGGCCCACAGCCGCTCGACGACCGAACCCGTACCGATCTCGGTGACCCCGTCGAGCATCCCGGTCTCCTCGCGCACCTGCTCGGCCGGGAACTCGACGTCGGCCGCGGTGCCGTGATGCAGCCCGTCGACCGCGACGTTGCCGTCGTCGTCGTGCAGGCTGGCGAGCAGGCGCACCAGGACGCTGAGTGCGTCGGGAACGACACCGCCCCACATTCCGGAGTGCAGTCCGTGGTCGAGGGTCGCCACCTCCACCACGCAATCCGCAAGGCCGCGTAACGACACCGTGAGCGACGGGATCTGGGTGGTCCAGTTCATCGAGTCGGCGATGACGATCACGTCGGCGGCGAGAAGATCCCGATGGGCGGCGAGCAAGGCGTCCAGGGACGGCGAACCCGACTCCTCCTCACCTTCCACGAACACCGTGACGCCGACCGGGAGGTCACCATCGAAGGCGCGGATGGCGGCGAGGTGGGTGGCGATGCCTGCCTTGTCGTCGGCGGTGCCGCGGCCGTACAGCCGACCATCGCGTTCGGTGGGCTCGAAGGGTGCCGAGGCCCACTGGGCGGTGTCGCCCTCGGGTTGCACGTCGTGATGGGCGTAGAGCAGGACCGTCGGGGCGCCGGGTGGCGCGGGATGGCGAGCGATCACGGCCGGCGCACCGCCCTCGCTGACGGTGCGAATGTCGTCGAATCCCGCCTCCGACAACAACTTCGACACCATCGCGGCGCTGCGATCGACCTCGCCACGGCGGCCGGGGTCGGCCCACACCGATTCGATGCGGACGAGATCCTCGAGATCGGCGCGCACCGATGGCAGGACGGACTTGACCCGGTCGACGACGTCGCTCATGACGACGAGCGTAGTGCCCCGCCCCTCCCGCCCCTCCCCGCGAGCAGACGCAAAGGGCCCTCATTCGCTACGAATGAGGGCCCTTTGCGTCTGCTCGCGGGAGTAAAGGGGGTTAGGCGGACTCCAGCACCGCCACGGCGGCAGCGGTGTCGCCGTCATGGGTCAGGGACAGGTGGATCGTGATGTCCTTGAGGTGCTCGGCGATCGCACCCGTGAGCCGGCAGCGGGGCCGTCCCCACATGTCGGTGACGATCTCGATGTCGCGATGGATCCCCTCGGGCAGCATCGGCCGCTTGGAGAACCGCGACCCCGACCACGCCTTGATCACGGCCTCCTTGGCCGCCCAACGCGCCGCGAGGTGGCGCGCCGCGGACGAACTCTTGTCCGCGGCGTCGCGGCGCTCACCCGGGGTGAACGTCTCGGCGAACACCGTGCCCGGCTGGTCGACCTGTTCGGCGAAGTCCGGTATGGAGACCAGGTCTATTCCGACTCCCACGATGCTCATCGCAGGAACGCTAGCGCAGGCGCCTCGGACGTCACACTCACCTCTGCCCGTACCAACCGTCCTCGCCGAGCCGCGACCCGGCATCGAGCAGCATGTCGGCCTCCAACCGCTTCTCCGGCGCATCGTGGTGGAAGCGCCGATCGGCGGGCTTCTCGTAGAGCGCGGGCCCTCCCGCGATCGCCGATGCCAGCGTGCGCTGGCCGTCGAGAACCCGGTCTCCAGAACGCTTTTGGTAATCCTCGCGTTGGTCCGGGCTCAATGCCGCCAGGAACGCCTGCGGGTGCACTAGCGCGACCAGACCCGACACGTGACCGAACCCGAGGCTGGTGATCAGACCCGCCTTCATCGGGAACTTGTCCCGCATCTGCAAGGTCTCGCGCACCCACACGAAGTGCGAGGCATGAGCCATCTCCTCGTCGACGCAGTCCAGGCTCCGGTTCGGCGGGATTACTCCGTCGCGCAGCATCTGGCACATGCCGATCATCTGGAACGCCGCCGCACCGCCCTTCGAGTGACCCGTCAGGCTCTTCTGGCTGACGATGAACAACGGGTTGCCCGGGGACCGACCCATCGCGGCAGCGAGCCGCTCGTGCAGCTCGGTCTCGTTGGGATCGTTGGCCAGGGTCGACGTGTCGTGCTTAGAGATCAGCGCGATGTCGTCGGGACCGACACCCAACTTCGCCAATGACTTCGACAGCTGGGACTGCTTGCCCCCACGACCCGCGCCGAGGGCACCGAGACCCGGAGCCGGGATCGACGTGTGCACGCCGTCGCCGAACGTCGACACGTAGCCGACGACCGCCAGCACCGGCAGCCCCATCTCCAGGGCCAGATCACCGCGAGCCAACAGGATGGTGCCGCCACCTTGGCCCTCGACGAATCCGAGTCGCCGACGGTCGTTTCCGCGGGAGAACTTCGAATCGCTGATGCCCTTGGCGCGCATCATCTCGGTGTCGGCGGTGGCCGACATGTCACCGAAGCCGATCACGGCTTCCAGCGTCAGGTCGTCGTAACCGCCGGCGACCACGAAGTCCGCCTTGCCGAGCCGGATCTTGTCGACACCCTCCTCGACCGAGACGGCCGTGGTGGCGCAGGCGCCCACCGGGTGGATCATCGCACCGTAGCTGCCGATGTAGGACTGCACGACGTGTCCGGCGAAGACGTTGGGCAGGGTCTCCTGCAGGATGTCGTTCGACTTGTTCTGACCCAGCAGGTTGCCGTGGAACATCGCCTGCATCGACGTCAAGCCGCCCATGCCGGTGCCCTGCGTGCTGGCGACCAGGCTGGGATGCACCCAGCGCATCAGCTCTGCCGGCGTGAAGCCGGAGGACAGGAACGCGTCCACGGTGGTGACGAGGTTCCACAGCGCCACCCGGTCGATGGAGCCCGCCATGTCCGCGCTCACGCCGTACACCATGGGATCGAACCCGGTGGGAATCTGGGCACCCACCGTGCGGGACAGCTTGACCGTGCGCGGCACCCGGATCTCGGTACCGGCCTTGCGCGTGACCTGCCAGTCGCCAGTGTCGGCGATCGGTGCGATCAGGGTGTGCTCGGGATCGGACTGCGCGAAACCGCGGGCGTCCGCCTCAGACGACACGACGAACGAGAAGTCCTTGTCGAGGAAGACCGAAACCAGCAGCGGCGCAGTGTGATCCGCCGAAAGCGCGCCGTCGCTGACGAACTCGCGGATGCCGACCCGTTCGATGACGGCGTCGTGGTAGCGCTCCACCAGCTCACCCTCGTCGATGAGATCACCCGACGCGGTGTCGTACCAGCCCGGCTTGGGATCGTCCTCCCACTTGACCAGACCGGTGGTCCAGGCCAGCTCGAGCACGCCCGCTGCTGACAGTTCGCCGGAGACCTCGACCTCCAACCGCGTGCGCGACGAGCCGTACGGCCCCAGCTCTGCCCCGCCGACGATGACCACCATGTCGGCCGGGTCGATGTCGAGGTCGTCCCATTCGGGTGGCGGCGCGGCCGTATACCCCCGGGGAGGTGACGGCAGTGCCTTGATCGTGGCGCCGTCGAGGTCCTCGTCGGACGCGGCCGTACTCTCGGCGGCCATGTCCTCGCGGGCCTTGGCCGCCAACGCGCCCATGTCGATGTCGACTTCGCCCAGCCCACCGGTCAGGTCGGCGTGGATCGGCTCGCGGGCCGCCGCCACCTTCGACTCGACGTCGCAGAGGTCGAGCAGCATCGACGCCATCTGCTCGGTCGTGTAGGTCGTCACGCCGGCCTCTTCGACCGCGCCGACGATGGCGTCGTTGTGACCCATCAGCCCGGTGCCCTTGGTCCAGCCAATCAGGGCGTGCGCCAACGACACTCGCTGCGACCAGGACGTCTCGACCTTCGAGCGCGTGACCAGTGCGTCCAACGCGGACTTGGCCTCGCCGTAGGCGCCGTCGCCGCCGAACATCCCGCGGTTCGGCGAACCGGGCAGGACGACGTGCAGCCGGGAGGCGATGTCGCGCTCCGAGCCGATGTGCGACAGGCCGCCGATGAGCCGCTGCACGGCCCACAGCAGAACCTTCATCTCCATCTCCGAACGCGAACCCGCCTCGGAGAGGTCGCCCGCGACGCGCGGCGCCGCGAACGGGAAGAGCAACGTCGGGGTCAGAGCGTCCTTGAGGTGGATCGACTTCGGCCCAAGGTTCTCCGACTGCTCGTTGCCGACCCAGCTGACCAGGGCGTCGATGTCGCTGTAGGAGGCCATGTTGGCCGGGGTGACCCACAGCGTCGCGCCGAAGCGAGCGTTGTCGCGGTAGAGCTCCTTGTAGAAGTCCAACCGGTCGTCGTCCAGCTTGGAGGTGGTGGCGATGACCGAGGCCCCGCCGTCGAGCAGCTGCGCGATCACCGACGCGGCGATGGAGCCCTTCGAGGCACCCGTCACCACGGCGATCTCGTCGCTGTAGCGCCCGGTGCCGGGATTCTCCGCACCTGCGGCGGCGCGTCCGTAGAGCGACGCGTGCACGTTGCGTCCGGCAGCCAGGGCCTTGCCCTGCCACCAGTTCGCCTGGCTGGCGACGATGTGACCGGCGGCCTCGAACCGCTCGGAGAGCCGCTGCCAGTCCGCGTCGATCTCGTCCTCGTCCTTCAGCCACAGCCGGGCGAGGTCCTCACGGGCGCTGGCCCAACGGTCGTCGAACAACACCGCCTTGCGGCCGTCGAACGTCGGCGCCACCAAACGTGGCCAGTCCGAACCGAGTTCGGCGGTGACGAGGTCGATGAGGTCGGCATCGCTGACCTTCTCGCCGACGTTCACGGGCGCATCCACACCCAGTTGGCCGAGGATCAGCCGGGCCGCCGAGGCGAGCACGCCGTCGCGACCGGTGACCTTGTCGGCGAACTCGGTCAGCGCCGCGGAGTCCACGACACCTCCGCCTGCACCGCCGGCCGAGGGTAGCGACACCGCGATGCCACGACGGGCGGCGACGGCGGCGACCGCCGCGTCGACGACCTTGTCGACCGTGGCCGCGTCGGGCAGGGCGCCCTCGTGCAGGTGACCGAGGTTGCCCCCGCGGACGCTGGTGCCCTCACGGGTACCGAGGACCAGTTCGATCGTGACGTGCTTGACCCAGCCGTCGCCGAGTTCCCAATCCTTCTTGACGCGTTCGGCGATGGCAGCGGGGCGCTTGCCCGACGGTCCGAGCACGGTCCGCAGCTGGTCGTTGACCGCATCGGAAAGCACTGGGCCATAAGGCTTGTAGGTTCGGGCCAGCTTGGTGACCTGAGCCTTCAGGCCGGCCAGGTCGGCTTCGGCCGCACCGTCGATGGCGCCGAGGTTCAGCTCGGAGCCCAGATCGACCAGTAGCTGGTTGCGTCGGGAGGACGCACCGTCGGTGATCGACTCGATGGAGTCCAACGGCTCGATCTGGTCGACGTGCATCTTGGCCGACAGGGCGATGAGTGACAGCGTCGCGTCGTCGGCACCGAAGGAGATGTCGTCCGGGCGGGGACCGCCGGACGGGGCCGCTGCGGGGGCAGGAGCGGAAGGCGCGGCCGCCGCAGGCGCCGACTCGGCGGCCTGGGTCGGCGCGGACTCGTCCTCGAGCTCCGGTTCGGGATCGGTGTCCGTGGCGAACAGCACCGGAGCGTCGCGCTCGGTGTTGAGCACCTCGGTGGTGTTGTGCGAGTACTCCGGCAGCTTGAGCGTGTTGGTGGCCAGGCCGGCGACGGTCGGTGCCGACTTCACGCCGATCTCGACGAAGCGCTCGATGCCGAGTCCGCCTGCGGCCTCCTCGATGAACAGGAGGTCCTGCGTCTCGATCCAGCGCACCGGGCTGGCGAACTGCCAAGCCAGCAGCTCGATGACGACCTTGCGGCACAGCTCGCGCGGCCGCTCGGCGAGCCACGTGTCGTAGTCGGCGAGGATCTCGTCGAGCGGCTCGGCGGGCACCAGATCGCGGATCTCCTCGATGAAGTCGCGGTCCAGCGTGAACGGCCGTGGCACCAGGTTCGGGATGTACTTGCCGACGAGCAGCGCCGGATCCGCGTCACGCGGCATGACCCGCTCCAGCGAGCGACGGAAGTCGGCGACGCCGACCCGCAGCACCTCGGAGTGGAACGGCACGTCGATACCGGGCACCAGGATGAAGGAGCGCTTGCCGCCCGAGATCTCGCGGCGCTTCTCGACCTCCTCCTCCAGGACCTCGAGGCCGCGCACCGTACCCGCGATGGCGTACTGCGACCCGCGCAGGTTGTAGTTCACGATCTGCAGGAATTCACCTGTGCGCTCGGCGATTTCGGCAACCCAGTCGGTGACGTCATCATCGTCGAGGTCGATCTGCGACGGCCGGATCGCGGCGAGTCGGTAGTTCGACCGGCCGTTCTCGTCCCGGGGCACGATGTCGTGCATCTTGCTGCCACGGTGGAAGACGACCTCGAGCAGCGCCTCGAGCGGGTACACGCCGGAGACACACGCCAGGGCGGTGTATTCGCCGACGGAGTGACCGCACGCGATCGCGCCCTCGACGAACGCGCCCTGTTCCCGCATCTCGGCAACCTGGGCGGCGGCGACGGTGGCCATCGCGACCTGGGTGAACTGCGTCAGGTAGAGCACGCCCTCGGGGTGGTGGTAGTGCACGCCGCTGGCGATCAGGCTGGTCGGGTTGTCGCGCACCACGTGCAGCACCGAGAAGCCCAGGGTGTCGCGGGTGAACTTATCGGCCGTGTCCCACACCTTGCGGGCGGCCTTGGAGCGGGCGCGGACCTCCATGCCCATGCCCTTGGACTGAATGCCCTGGCCGGGGAAGGCGTACACCGTCTTGGGCGCGGCGAGCTGAGCGGTCGCCGACATCACCAGATCGGTTCCGACCTTCGCGGTGACCTCGATGATCTCCGCACCGCGGTCGATGCCGACCCGATCGACCCGGAAGTCGATCTCGTCACCGGGCATGACCATGCCGAGGAAGCGGGACGTCCAACCGATCAGACGTGCGGGCGGCGTGGCCCGGCCATCGGTGGCGGTCACGACGTGCTGCGCTGCCGCCGACAACCACATGCCATGCACGATGGGCGATTTCAGCCCGGCGAGCAGGGCCGCGGCACGGTCGGTGTGGATCGGGTTGTGGTCACCGGAGACCACGGCGAACGCGCTCATGTCCGTCGGCGCGGTGACCGCGGCATCACGGCGGCGACGACGGGGGGTGTCGGTCGCGTTGTCGGTGATCGCTCCACCGGCCTGCAGCGGGTCGGCCAGCGCGAGCGCACCGGTGCGGCCGCGGATGGCGAACCGCTCCTCGAGCACCGCCAGGACCGTCCCGTCCGCATCGCTGATCGTCACCGACACGGGGACGACGCGGCCAACCTCGGTATCCGTCGCCGCCGAAGCCGTTGCGACGACGGTCAATTGAGCCTTCGTCGTCGGCATCGGAGCCAGCAGCCGGGCGGCGTGGTCGAGATGCACCAGGCTGAGCAGACCCTCGATGACCGGGAAACCGGTTTCGGTGACCGCGGATCCGATGACCGAGAACACGGCGGGCCAGCAGCTGCCGACCAGCGCGTCGGGCACCAGCGTCAGACCCGGCGCCAGCGGTGCACCGAACGTGGCCGTGACACCGGTGTGGTCGGCGACCTCCTCCGGATCCCACGAGACCGTGGCGGTCGTGCTGCCGTCGACGACGGTCGGCAGCGCGTCGGCGCCGTCGACACCCGCCGCGATCGCCAGCACGGCGCGCATGGCGGCCGAGGCGTCCTCCGTGGTGACGACCGGCATGCCGCCGTCGACGGTGGTGGACGGCAGGGTGAAGCGGATGGTGATCCAGACTTCGGACAGCGGCACGCTCAGGGTGACGTAATCACCGCTGAGTTCGAGGCGCGAACCCGTGGACGGGTGTGTCGCGCTTCGATTCTCGTTGACCTGCCACTCGCGCGGCTCACCGATGCGGTGCACGGGGTTGATCGAGGCCCGGCCGGCCCACAGCACGTCGGGCGAATCGAGCACGACACCCAGCGGTCCGGTGACGTCGGCGCGGGCTTGGCGGCGGGACACCACGGCGGCCGGCTGAGCACCGGAGGCGAGCACCTCGTCGATGGAGGCCTGCTCGAACCGGTCGAGCAGGTCGCCGACGGGCTCGTCGACACGGGTGATGCCGACCACCGCTTCGGTGCCGGGGATGACGCAGACCTGATCGGCGGAGTAGCGCGCGTCATGGGCCTGCCACAGGGAGTCACTGCGCCACCAGCGCCGGACGTCCTTGTCGATGACGGGCACGAAGTTGACCGGCTTGCCCAGGGTCTTGCAGAGGGTGATGAAGAACGGCACGTCGGCGGGATGCAACTTCACGTCCCCGACGTCGGGGTACCGCGACACCAGTTCCGCCAGCGCCCGGTCCGGATCCTCCAGCAGCGCTTCACCTTCGGCGTCGACGGCATAGAGGGTTTCGATCGGGCCGGAGTCCTGCGGGTGCAGGCGGGCCTCGGCGCGCTTGAGCATCTCCTCGAAGCGGTCCCGCCAGCTGACGTCGAGCCACGGCGAGTCGGGACGCTTGGTGTCGGCGGTGCTGTCACCGTCACCGATCGCGACCTCGACGTAGCGCTGCAGCCACTGCAGGTACGTCATGTCGGCCACGTCGCCGAAGTAGGGCTTGGCGGTCAGGGCCATCGCGGCGATGATCTCGTCGCGTCGTTCGGCGACGGCGTCGACGTCACCCGCCACGTCGTCCAGCAGTCGGCCGCAGCGGGAGGCCGCGTTGTCGATCTCGTGGATGTCGGCCCCGAGCTGACTACGCCCGGATGCCATGCCGCCCTGTGCCTTTCCGGCACCGACCCACTGTTCGGTGCCGGTGGTGTCGACCAGAAGCTGCTTGACCGCAGGCGACGTGGTGGCCTCCAGCACGGCCATCGTCGCGGTGCCGACGAGGATGCCGTCGACGGGCATGATCGGGAAACCGTAGGCCTGCGACCACTGCCCGGATAGGTACTGGGCGGCGCGCTCGGGGGTACCGATGCCGCCACCGACGCAGAGCGTGATGTTGGAGAGCTTGCGAAGGTCGCCGTAGGTCGAGATCAGCAGGTCGTCGAGGTCCTCCCACGAGTGGTGTCCGCCCGCGCGGCCGCCCTCGACGTGAACGATGACCTCCCGGTCGGGGACCTCGGCGGCGATCTTGATGACCGACTTGATCTGCTCGACGGTGCCCGGCTTGAAGCACACGTAGGCAATGCCGACGTCGTTGAGCTCCTCGATGATCGCGACGGCTTCGTCGAGTTCCGGGATGCCGGCACTGACGACCACGCCGTCGATCGGGGCACCCGACTGACGGGCCTTCTGCACCAACCGCTTTCCGCCCACCTGCAACTTCCACAGGTAGGGGTCGAGGAACAGGGTGTTGAACTGCACGGCACGACCCGGCTCCAGCAGTTGGGTCAATTCGGCGATGCGCCGGTCGAAGATCTGCTCGGTGACCTGGCCACCGCCGGCCAGCTCGGCCCAGTGGCCCGCATTGGCGGCGGCGGCGACGATCTTGGCGTCGACCGTCGTCGGGGTCATGCCGGCCAACAGCATTGGGGAGCGTCCGGTGAGCCTGGTGAACTTGGTCGACAGCTTCACCGAGCCGTCCGGCAGCGTGATGACCGACGGGGCGTAGCTCGACCACGCGGGCGCGACCTCGGGGGCGGCACCGACGGTGAACAGGTTGCGCTGCCCGGCCCTCGTGGCGGCGGGGACGATGCCGACGCCGAGGCCACGGATGACGGGCGCGGTGACGCGGGTGATGGTGTCACTGGGGCCGAGGTCGATGATCCAGCGTGCCCCGGAGTCGTGCAGCCGTTCGATCTCGTGGACCCAGTCGAAGGGCTCGGTGTAGATCGCCTTGGCGAAGCGGTGAAGCAGCTCGGAGTCGATGCTCAGCTTGGCGCCCCAGGCGTCGACGACGTCGATCGCGTCGGCCAGCCGTGGCGTGTGGAACCCGACCTCGACCTGGATGCCGTGGAAGACGGGGCTGAAGACGGCGCCGCCGCGGAGCTTGTTCTTGCGCTCGGCCTCTTCCTTCTCCGTGATCTTGCTGCAGTACAACTCGAATCGGGCCAGCTGCTCGGGTGTGCCGGTGATGACCACCGAGCGCCTGCCGTTGCGGATGGACAGCACGGGCGGCAGCACGGTGCGGACGTCGGTGGAGAACTCCTCGAGGAGCTCGGCGATCCGCACGGGATCGACGTTGGTGACCGAGACCATGGGCGACTTGTCACCCCGGCCGACCATGCCGCGCCGCCGGGAGACCAGCGAGCCGGCCGCGCCGATCAGCTGGATCATCGCGAGCAGTTCGGCGTCGCGCGTGCCCTTCGCCTTGAGCGCCTCACAGGCGATGATGCCCTGGGAGTGACCCGCCATCGCCACGGGTGGAGTGTCGAACAAGTCGAGGCCCTGACGCGTTGCCGCACGGATTGCGGCCAGCTGCGACAGCAGGATGCCGGGACCGGAGATCGCGGCGGTGGTCAGCTGCTTGGACGTCGGGAGTGGCTCGTCGGCGGCCAGCGCGCGTACCCACTGCATCGGCTCGAAACCGATCGGCCGGACGACGACCAGTTCCCGGGCGACGGGCTGCAGCAGCAGCGCGGCCTCGCCGATGACCTCACTCAATTCGGATTCGATGCCCGCGGAGCTGATCAGTTCCTCGAGGTTCTCCAGCCAGTTGCCGCCCTGCCCGCCGAACGCGACGGCGTAGGGCTCCCCTGCGTTAAGCAGGTCGACGAGGGCGTGCGCGCCCGTCTGCGGCGAGGAGCCGTCGGCCGGACCACCCTTGCGTCCAGTGGTCACTCGGTCGTGTTCGTTGATCGTCACGTCTTGCCATCTCCTCGTGCGCTCTTGCGCGTATCGCTCATCACGTCTGCACGGCTCGTCTGCTTGCGTGCGTCTTCTGCGTCCTCGGCGGTGAGGCCCCGCGCCCCTGCGGGTGTCCGCGGTTCTCGAGTCGGGTGTCGGATCCCGACGGGCTCAGGTCACTTCCCGGACGACCCGGGCGTGCAGGCCAACCCCAATAAGAGTGTCATAAGAACCTGCTCCATTTTGGACCCCCAAATGGTTACTGGCGAGTTCTACGCACGGGTAACCACACATTGGATAACGCGGACTTCGTGACGCCTTCCGGTGTTCCGGTACAAACGTCCTGCTGGCGGGTGGTTACGGTCCAGTAGCAATAACAGCGCAGTTCAAGGCAGTATTGTTACCTAATCGTTATGTACATTTTTCGTGCGCCCCGCCGCGTGCGAGAAATCGCGGACGGGTAAACACTCTCGTCCGCAGTGTCTACTCAGAAAGCGCCGGGCCGCAAAATTGTTTGCTGGCCAAACTTACTGATCGGTAATGTTAGTCCCACTGACCGAACCGGGGCTTCAACACGTGGTTGAGGTCGACGCCAACGCCACCCACGCTTCGCTTGTCGATCTCGACCTGATGCAAGTGCGCTGCAGGGTGGGTGAACCCCTTGGGCGACCCCCAGTTGTGCTGCCAGAAGTAGGAGCCGAGCCCATCCTGCAGGGCCCAGTCGATGGTCTTCGAGTTCGCGTACACACCGACCCGCTGATGCCCCAGCACCGCTTCCCACCCGCGCAGATAGGGCGCCACCTGCTGCTTGTACTGCTCAGGCGACGGGTCGTCGTCGATCGACGCGTAGATCGGGGCGCCGTACGAACCGCCCGCCGCGACGTGCAGTTGCCAGCCGCGCTTCGCATGTCGAACGCCGGCGTTCTGGCCGCCGAGCCAGTCGGCGCTGTCCTGCTTGCCGAATTGGTAGCACGACACGATCTTCAGCCCGCTCTGGTACAAGTCCCGCGCCTCGGGTAGCTGGATCGGCTTGCCGAGCATCCACGCGCCACCGGGTCGGCGGTCCGAGACGTAGCGAATGGCACCCGCCGCGCCGGCGGCGCGAATGGCCGAGGCGGGGATCACCCCGGCGGCATAGTCGAGCAGTACGCCCAGCGGCGCGGCCGAGGCCGTCCCCGGCGCCAAGGCAGCCGACACCGCAGCCGCCAGACCACCGCCGAACCCGGCGATCGCCGGCGCGGCGGCGGCGTACTTGAGTACGTCTCGCCGGGAAATCGCCACACCACAGGATATGACAGGCGCCCCATTTCCCTCATCAACGCCACTGGTCACATCTGCATCAAGTTTTAGTGCCATTGCGAACGCCGTCCCCGGGAACGAAAACCGTCGACCAAACGACCGGATTCCGTGGATTCCCTACGTTGCGCTGCGGCGTGAACGACGGATCCATACGATTCACCGCATGCCAACGGGCCCCGGCGAACCTCGAATCGAACTCGCGGGTGTACGCAAGGTCTTCGGCGACTCGATCGTGGCCGTCGCGGGCGCCGACCTGACCGTCGACGATGGCGAGCTGTTCGCGATACTCGGCCCCTCCGGATCGGGTAAGACCACCGTGCTGCGGATGATCGCCGGGTTCGAGCAGCCGACCGCCGGGACGATCAAGCTCGGCGGCGTCGACGTCACCGAGCTCCCCGCGCGGCGCCGCGACGTGAACACCGTCTTCCAGGAGTACGCCCTCTTTCCGCACATGACCGTCGCGCAGAACGTCGAGTACGGGTTGAAGGTTCGCGGCGTGGCCAAGGATGAGCGCCGCACCCGGACGACCGAGGCCCTGGAGATGGTGCGGCTCGCCGACTTCGGACCCCGTAAGCCCGCGCAACTGTCCGGTGGTCAGCGTCAGCGCGTCGCCCTGGCCCGAGCCCTGGTGGGGCGGCCGAGGGTCCTGCTGCTCGACGAGCCGCTCGGCGCGCTCGACCTGAAGCTTCGCGAACAGATGCAGGTGGAGCTCAAGGCGATCCAGCGGGAAGTCGGCATCACCTTCGTCATCGTGACCCACGATCAGGACGAGGCGCTGACGCTGTGCGACCGGCTCGCGGTGTTCAACGACGGACGCATCGAACAGGTCGGCAAGGCGCGCGATGTCTACGAGAACCCGGTGAACCGATTCGTCGCCGACTTCGTCGGCACCTCCAACGTGCTCGACGGCGACGCTGCGACGGCGCTCGTCGGCAGACCCGGCATGTTCGCCGTACGACCCGAACGCATCTCGGTGCTCGCGGCGGGCGGCGGGGCCGCGCCGGGAAGTCGCACCGTCGACGCCACCGTCGCCGAGATCATCTACGCGGGGGCGACCACCCGGGTGGCCGCCGTCGCTCAGGTGGTCGGGCAACCGGGTGTCACGCTGACCGCGACCGTGCTCAACGCCGCGGCGTCACTACCCGACGACCTGGGCCACGGCACCCCCATCACCCTGGCCTGGCCCGACAGTGCCGTGCACGACTTGACCAACTGAAGATGATCGACAGCCAACAGGATCGAATTGAACGGAGCGTCATGAAACTCACCGCGTTGCGGATCGGCTTCACCATTGCCGCATGCGCCGCACTCGTCGTCGGATGCTCCAGCTCGGAATCCGGCGGGGGTGACGCCGGAACCGCCCCGCCCAAGATCGAACCGCTCGGCGCCCTCGGCGACGGCGAGGGCCAGCTCAACCTGATCGCGTGGGCCGGTTACGCCGAGAACGGGTCGAACGACCCGGCGGTGGACTGGGTGACGCCGTTCGAGCAGCAGACCGGCTGCAAGGTCAACGTGAAGGTCGGCAACACCTCCGACGAGATGGTGCAGCTGATGCGCTCCGGGCAGTACGACGGCGTCTCGGCATCCGGTGATGCCACCCTGCGGCTGATCTACGCAGGTGACGTCGCACCGGTGAACACCGCTTTGGTGGGAAACTACTCGACCATCTCCAGCTTCCTCAAGGACAAGCCGTGGAACTCGGTGGACGGCCAGATGTACGGCATCCCGCACGGCTGGGGCGCCAACCTGCTCATGTACAACGTCGGCGTCGTCACCGACGCCCCCGACTCGTGGGGTGCGGTGTTCACCGACGCCGGCAAGTACAAGGGCAAGGTCACCGCCTATGACTCACCGATCTACATCGCAGACGCGGCCCTGTACCTGATGAAGACCAAGCCCGAGTTGGGCATCAAGGACCCGTACTCGCTGACCACCGAACAACTCGACGCCGCAGTTGAATTGCTCACCCAGCAGCGGGAGAACGTCAGCGAGTACTGGTCGGACTACACCAAGGAGGTGCAGGCGTTCGAGTCGGGCACATCGGTGATCGGCACCACCTGGCAGGTGATCGCCAACACCATCGGCAGCGAGAACAAGGTGCAGGTGAACACCGTCCTGCCGAAGGAGGGGGCCACGGGGTGGTCCGACACGTGGATGGTCGCCGCCAAGGCCGCGCATCCGAATTGCATGTACAAGTGGATGGACTGGATCACCTCCCCGAAGGTCAACGCCCAGGTCGCCGAGTACTTCGGCGAGGCGCCCGCGCAGACCAAGGCCTGCGAGTTCACCTCCGAGAAGGACTTCTGCGACATCTACCACGCCACCGACGAGGCCTACGCCTCCCAACTCCACTACTGGACCACGCCGCAGAAGCAGTGCGTCGACGGTAGCGGCGACAACTGCACGGCCTACGACGAGTGGGTCAGCAAGTGGCAGCAGATCAAGGGGTGAGCCCGGCCGCCCCCGCCACGGCGGCGCGGCGGCGCGATCCGATGTCGCCACCTCGGCGGGGCTGGCTGACGCTGGCCTTCCTGCTGGTCCCGCCATTGGCTTGGCTGGTGGTGGCGTACCTGGGTTCGCTTGCCGTGCTGCTCGTTTCGGCCTTCTGGACGACGAACTCCTTCACCGGAGCGGTCGTGCACACGGTTACCGGCGACAACGTCGTTCGGGTGCTGACCGACGAGGTGTTCCGCACGGTGACACTCCGCACCGTGGGAGTGGCCCTGCTGGTCACCGTGATCTGCGCGGTGCTCGCCGTCCCGTTGGGGTTGCACATGGCGAAGGTCGCCTCCCCGCGCATGCGTCTGGTGCTCGTCGTCGCGGTGACGACGCCGCTGTGGGCGAGCTACCTCGTCAAGGCCTACGCGTGGCGGGTGCTGCTGTCCCCCGACGGGCCGCTCTCGTGGGCCACCGGATACACCCCCGGCTACGGCCTGGTCGCCACCGTCATCACCCTGACGTACCTCTGGTTGCCGTACATGATCATCCCCGTGTTCGCGGCCTTCGAACGCGTGCCGAACCACCTCATCGACGCGAGCTCGGACCTGGGCGCCTCCGATCTCTCCACGTTGCGAAGAGTGATGGCGCCGTTGGTCTTTCCCGGCATCGCCGCCGGGTCGATCTTCACCTTCTCGCTGTCTCTCGGTGACTACATCGCGGTGACCATCGTCGGCGGGAAGACCCAGATGCTGGGCAACATCATCTACGGGCAACTGGTCACCGCCAACAATCAACCGCTGGCCGCTGCGCTCTCGATCATCCCGTTGGCCGCCGTCGTCCTCTACCTACTCGCGATGCGACGAACCGGCGCGCTGGAGAACGTCTGATGTTGTCGAAGGGCGCGCGTGGCGCAGTGCGGACCTGGACCGTGCTGGTCCTGGTATTCCTCTACGCACCATTGCTTCTCATCGTCGTCAACGCGTTCAACTCCTCGCGGTCGTTCGCCTTCCCGCCGAGCGGTTTCACGCTGCGGTGGTGGGCCGACGCCTGGAACAGCCAGGGAATGTGGACTTCGCTGGCCAACTCGGTGCTCGTCGGGCTCGGTGCCACGGCGATCGCGCTGGTGCTCGGCACGATGGTCGCCTTCGCCGTCCAGCGCCACCAGTTCTTCGGCCGTCACACGATCAGCTTCCTGGTGGTCTTGCCGATCACACTGCCCGGCATCGTCACCGGTATCGCGCTGAACGCCACGTTCACCTCCGCGCTCGGGGTGACCCTCGGCCTTGCCACGGTGATCGTTGGCCATGCGACGTTCTGCATCGTCATCGTGTTCAACAACACCCAAGCCCGGTTGCGCAGGCTGGGAACGGATCTGGAGGACGCGTCGGCCGACCTGGGTGCGTCGTCGTGGCAGACGTTCCGGTTCGTGACGTTCCCGATGATGCGCGGGGCGCTGGTCGCCGGCGCGATCCTGGCGTTCGCCCTGAGCTTCGACGAGATCGTGGTGACCACCTTCACCGCGGGCCCCGCCGTGCAGACCCTGCCGATCTGGATCTTCGGAAACCTGTTCCGCCCCAACCAGGCTCCCGTGATCAACGTGGTCGCCGCGGCGCTGACGGTGTTGGCGATCATCCCGGTGTGGCTGGCGCAGCGATTCGGCGGCGACCCCGCGACCACCAGGTTGTAGCCAGTCAGACCTCCGACGCGCCACCGAGCCCGACGTCGGTGCCGAGGTGTCGGCGCAGGGCGTCCTCCAGCCGGTCGGCGACGACGCGTCGCCCGAGCGCCAGGTGCTCGACCGTGCTCTCCGCCAACGCGTTCGCGACGGACTTCGCGAGTTCCTCGACCTGCTCGGTGATGCCCTCCGCGACCCGCAGGATCGTCTGCACGTAGCGGAGATGCTCGGTCGCGCCACCGACGATCGCCGCCAGGTCCGGGTCGATCAACGTCACCCTGCCGTCGACGACATCGGCCAGTCCGTGCCGCACCAACCGTCGCGCCTCGTCACCGTCGACGTCGATGTCGAGGGCGACCGCGGTGCGGCGCGGCGGACCACCGGGAAGCCCGAGGGTGCTGGCCAAGTCGTGACCCTGACGCTGGCCGGCGAGGAACTCCGCGATGTGCGCCGAGGTAAAACCCTTGCGAAGCAACTCGTTGACGGTCCTTAGCTGGGCCAGGTGGTGATCGTCGTAGAGCGCGGACCGGCCTTCGCGGCGCGGCGGGTCGAGAAGACCGCGCTCGCGGTAGGCCCGGATGTTGCGGACACTGACGGCCGAGACCGCAGCCAGCTCCTCGAGCCGATACTCTGGCACCTGCCTACTCCCCCAAACAGCCGGTCAGCGCGATAGCGGAGCCAACTCGTACGTTCTGGCCACTACGGTAGCCCAGCCGGGGGGACGTTTGCGAAGATTGCACGTTGGCGTCTAGTGGGATTTCGATTCGCCATCGCGCACCGCTGTTTGCGACGATGGACCGAGTGCGCGCCTGGACAATCTGGGCGACGGGGCTGCTCGCCTACATCGTCGCCGTGCTCAATCGGACCACACTAGGCGTTTCCGGTCTCGACGCCGCCGAGCGCTTCAACGCCAGCCCCGGGGTGCTGTCGACGTTCGTGGTACTGCAGGTCGTCGTGTACGCCGGTGCGCAGGTGCCCGCGGGGGTACTCCTCGACCGCTTCGGCTCCCGGGTGCTGATCGTGGCAGGCGCGGCGTTGATGGCCAGCGGTCAACTCCTGCTCGCGCTGACCGAGTCGTTGCCGCTGGCCGTTGGCGCCCGCGCCATCGTCGGCCTCGGCGACGCCGTCACCTTCATCTCGGTGCTCCGACTAGTGCCGCACTGGTTCCCCCCGCGCCAGGTGCCGCTGCTCACCCAGCTGACCGGCATCTGCGGCCAACTCGGTCAGGTGCTCTCGGCGTTGCCCTTCCTGGCGTTGCTGACCGGGACCACGTGGGCGACCGCCTACCTGTCGGTGGCGGCATTCGGCGTGCTCGCGATGGTGCTCGTGCTGGCGTTGGTCAAGAACACCCCGCACGGGCGCGTGACCGACAAGGAGAACCTGACGGTCTCCGCCGTGCTGTCCAGCGTGAAGACCGTCTGGCTGCGGCCCGGCACCCGGCTCGGGTTCTTCACCCACATGGGGACTCAGTTCTCCGTGACCGTGTTCTGCCTGATGTGGGGCGTTCCGTACGTGACCGTCGCGCAGGGTCAGTCGACGAGCACCGCGGGCGCGCTGCTCGTCGTCTCCGTCGCCACCGCCATCGCGGCGGGGATCCTGATCGGCATCTTCACCGGGCGTTACCCGCACCGGCGGTCGTGGATCGTGCTCGCAATCATCGCCAGCAACGCCCTGGTGTGGACCGTCGTCCTCGCGCTACCCGGCCGGGCTCCGCTGTGGCTGCTCGTGGTCCTGGTCGTGGTGATCTCGGTCGGTGGACCCGGCTCGATGGTCGGGTTCGACTTCGCCAGGACGTTCAACCCCAGCGCCACGCTCGGCACCGCTCAGGGCATGGTCAACATGGGCGGGTTCGTCGCCTCACTCTTGGTGATGCAGGCCATGGGCGTGATTCTCGGTGCGGCAGGCGGCTATTCGTTCGACTCGTTCCGGCTGGCATGGATCGTGCAGTACGCGGTCTGGGCGCTCGCGGTGACGGGGATCCTCATCACCCGCGGGAAGGCCCGTCGGCTGATGAAGGCCGAGCAGGAACGCTCGCTGCTGGAGACGTTCGACGTGCACGCCCCCGAGCGCTGAGGTCAGCGACGTCGGGCCGTGATCCGGCGATTCGCCTTGACGATCGCGTCGACCAACTCGCCTTTGGTCATCGTCGACCGGCCGGCGACGTCGAGCCGCTTGGCGACGTCCATCAGGTGCTTCTTCGACGCGTTGGCGTCGACGCCCTCGGCGGTCTCGCCGCCGCCGTCCAAACCTCCTCTTCGGGCACGTTCGTCCGACGGACCCTTCTCCTCCTTGGCCTCCCAGTGATCGCCGACCTTCTCGAAGGAGTGCTTCACCGCGCTGAACGCCACCCGGTGAGCCCGTCCCTCGTCGCCGTACTCGTCGGCGGCGGCGTCATGCGCCGCGGCGAAGGTCTGCTGGGCCTTCTCGGGCGACTTCCGCAACGTGCTGGGTAGCTCGGACTTCTTGGCGCGTCCGTTCTTTCCGATCTTTGGCATGGCGTCCTCCTCGAGGACCGAACTACCCCTTCGCCGCGGGCACCACACCGGCGTCGACGTCGCGGGACTCGTGCCGGTGCCCCAGTACCTCGAACCCCACGACGCTGACGACGGGCGCCAGGGTCACGATCAGCAGGCACGCCGTCATCGGGACGCCGGCGGCCGCGGCCACGACGGCCCCCACCAGCACCCCCGCGGTCAACACCGCCAGGAGCAGGTGGACGGCGTCCCACCCCCCGACCATCAACCCGTAGAGCACGAAGATCAGCGCGATGTAGACCCCGACCGGGATGACCACCGCCAGGACCGTGCCCACGGAGCCGAGCACCGATTGTTCCTCGACGTAGTAGGCGGCCGTGTGCAGTCCGGCACCGGTCGCCACGATCGCCCCGAACACCGCGATGTGCAGGTAGCCGAAGTGGAAGGACCGTTCGCGGTGCGCGTGCAGCAGATCGGCGGACGGCACCGCGAAGTAGATCCACCACATGCCGAACGTCAGCCCGGTGCCCGCGACGGCGAGGATGACCGCATCGGGCGTCCAGCCGCGCTCCCCCACGACGGCGGTGAGCGAGGCGACGGTACCGACCACGCCCTCGCCGAGGGCGATGATCGCGAGTAGCCCGTACCGCTCCGCGATGTGGTGGGCATGCCACGGCGTACCGCCCCGGCGGGTCTCGGCGAGCCACGGCCCGACCATCTCCGCGACGCCCAGCAGCGCGAAGACGACCAGTCCCGCGGAGACCGACAGTGGAAGGAAGATCGAGGCGATCCAACCGACCTGAACGACCGTGATCACGGTCGCGTAGGTCAGGCTGGCGGGCCTGCGCTCGGGATCCTGCCGCGACGCCCGCAGCCACTGCGCCACCATCGCCACGCGCATCACGACGTAACCGGCGACGATCAGGGCATTGTCGAGGTGTCCCCCATGCTCGATCGACGCGTAGAACGGCGGGATGCCGAGCGCCAGGATCAGCACACCGACCATCTGCACCATGGTCAGGATGCGGTACATCCAGTCATCGGTGTCATACGCCGAGGCGAACCAGGTGAAGTTGATCCACGCCCAGCACGTCGCGAACATGGCGAAGACGAACCCCGTCAACCCGACGCCGACGTGACCGCCGGCGAGGGCGTGCGAGAGCTCCGACGCAGCGACGCCGAAGGCGATGACGAACGTCAGATCGAAGAGCAGTTCCAGCGGGGTGGCGACGCGGTGCGGTTCGTGTGGGTCGCGGCCCCCCATCCGTCGGACGCGGTGCGCGCGGACCACGGCGGGGGTCGACGGCTTCGACTCGGTCATGCGCCTCCTCCCTTCGACGGCGGTTGACGGTACCGAATACCCCTTGGTGCCGCTACATTCACCACCATGTCATCGACGGCCGGCGCGACGAAGTTGGTCATCGGCGCCAGTGGTTTCCTGGGCTCGCACGTCACGCGCCGGCTCGTCGAGCGCGGCGAACGGGTGAGGGTGCTGGTGCGTACGACCAGTTCCACCGCGGCGATCGACCACCTGACGGTGGAACGGCACTACGGTGACGTCTTCGACGGCGAGGCGCTGCGGGCCGCGATGGTCGGGGTCGACGACGTGTACTACTGCGTGGTCGACACGCGGGCCTGGCTGCGTGACCCAACTCCCCTGTTCCGGACCAATGTCGAAGGGCTGCAACACGTTCTGGACGTCGCAGTCGACGCAGAGCTGCGGCGGTTCGTCTTCACCAGCAGTATCGGCACCATTGGCATCCCCGCGTCCGGTCGGCTCGCGACCGAGGACGACGCCATGAACTGGGCGAAACGGGGCGGCGGGTACATCCAATCGCGGGTCGCCGCCGAGGATTTGGTGTTGGGCTACGCCGCCGACCGCGGCCTGCCCGCCGTCGCGATGTGCGTCGCCAACACCTACGGGCCGGGCGACTACGCCCCGACGCCGCACGGCGCACTGCTCGCGGCGGCGGCCAGGGGACGGATGCCCGCCTACGTCAGGGACACGGCCAGCGAGGTCGTCGGCATCGAGGACGCGGCGGCCGCGCTGCTGCTCGCCGCCGAGAAGGGCCGAAACGGCGAGCGCTACATCGTCTCCGAGCGATACATGACCGCCCACGACCTCTACGGCGCCGCCGCCGCGGCCGGCGGCGTGGCACCACCCCGCTACGGCATTCCATTGGGCGTGATGTCGGCACTCGGCACGGTCGGTGACGTGGCGGCTAGGGTCTTGCGCCGCGACATGGAGTTGTCGAGCCTCAGCATCCGGCTGATGCACGTCATGCCGCCGATGGATCACGGCAAGGCCGAGCGCGAACTCGGCTGGCAGCCGCAACCGATCCACGAATCCATCGAGCGTGCGGTGCACTGGTACCGCGAACACCGGAAACGGTCTATCGCAGAAGCTATTTGACTCCGGACGTCGCTGCAGGCTCGGTCGGTGGAGGCAGTTTCACCGCCGCGCGCGAGCGGACGATCTGCGGCCACCAGAACCACTTGCCCATGAGCGCCGCGATGGCCGGTGTCATGAAGGACCGCACGATCAGGGTGTCGAATAGAAGCCCCAACGCGATCGTCGTGCCGACCTGTCCCATCACCTTGAGCTCGCTGAACGCGAACGTCGCCATGGTCGCGGCGAAGACCAGGCCGGCCGACGTCACGACCGAACCGGTGCCGGCCATCGCGCGGATGATGCCGGTCTTCAGCCCGCCGGGCAGCTCTTCCTTGAACCGTGAGACGAGCAGCAGGTTGTAGTCCGAACCCACCGCCAGTAGCAGGATCACCGACATGGCCAGCACCATCCAGTGCAGCTGGAGACCGAGGATGTGCTGCCAGAGCAGTACCGACAATCCGAACGACGCGCCGAGGGACAGCAGCACCGTGCCGACGATCACCGCCGCGGCCACCACGCTTCGGGTGATGACCAGCATGATGATGAAGATCAGTGTCACGGCTGATATTCCGGCGATCAGCAGGTCGTACGCCGACCCGTCCCGCATGTCCTTGTAGGTGGCGGCGGTGCCGGCGAGGTAGATCTTCGAACCCTCCAGCGGCGTGCCCTTGATGGCTTCCGCGGCGGCCTGCTTGATGGCGTCGATGTGGGAGATGCCCTCGACGGTCGCCGGGTCACCCTCGTGGCTGATGATGAACCTCACCGAGTGCCCGTCGGGTGAGATGAAGTTCTTCATGCCGCGCTTGAAGTCCTTGTTGTCGAAGATCTCCGGCGGCAGATAGAACGTGTCATCGTTGCGGGAGTCGTCGAACGCCTCGCCCATCGCGGTCGAGTTGTCCGACATCGCCGACTGCTGGTCCTGGAAGCCGCGCTGAGTCTGATAGGTCGTCAGCAGCATCTGCTTGACCGACTTGAGCTGCGCGAGCTGGGGCCGCAGCGAATCCGCGAGCTGCGGCGTGAGCTCGTTCAACTTCTGTGTGTCGATGACGACGGCACCGAGCTGATCGGTCAGCGCGTCGATGCCGTCCAGCGCGTCGAAGATCGACCGCCCCGTGTAGCACAGCGGGATGTCGTAGCAATGCGGCTCCCAGTAGAGATAGGAGCGTAGGGGCCGGAAGAAGTCGTCGAAGTTCGCGATGTCGTCGCGCAGATCGTTGGTCGTGGCCGCCAACTCCGTGATCTTGTCGGTGAGATCGCCGATGTTGGCCGTGAGCTGGTCCATCAACGACAGCATGCGAGTCAGGGTGTCGATCATGGTCTGCATGTCGTTGGCCTGCTGGAGCAGGTTGGCGAACGAATCCTGCTGGTACTTCTCGTTCATCTTCGAGGTGGTGCCCTGCATGCTGATCTGGAACGGAATCGTGCTGTGCTTGATCGGCTTGCCGTCGGGCCTGGTGATGGTCTGCACCCGGCCGATGCCCGGCACGTGGAAGATGGCCTTCGCGATCTTGTCGATCACCAGGAAGTCCGCCGAGGTGCGCAGGTCGTGATCGCTTTCGATCATCATCAGCTCGGGGTTCATCCGGGCAGCGTTGAAGTGCCGGTCGGCCACCTGGTAGCCCACGTTGGCCGCGATGTCCTCCGGCAGGTACTTGCGGTTGTCGTAGCTGGTCTTGTAGCTGGGCAGGGCCAGCAGACCGATCAGGGCCAGGGCGATCGTCGAGACGAGGACCGGAACGGGCCACCGCACGACGACCGTGCCGATCCGCCGCCACCCCTGCGAACGGATGGCCCGCCTGGGTTCGAAGATGCGGCGGAAGCGGCTGCCCAGGGCGACCACCGCGGGACCCAGCGTCAGCGCGGCCAGGACGGCAACGAGCGTTCCGACGGCACAGGGCACACCGAGGGTCTGGAAGTACGGCAGCCGGGTGAAACTGAGGCACAGCATCGCGCCGGCAATGGTCAGACCCGACCCAAGGACCACGTGGACGGTCCCGCGAAACATGGTGTAGTACGCCGCTTCGCGGTCTTCGCCGACACCCCGGGCTTCCTGGTAGCGGCCAATCAGGAAGATCGCGTAGTCGGTACCCGCGGCGATGACCATCAGGGTGAGCAGGCTGGTGGCGAACGTCGAGAGCCCGATGATCTCGTAGTAGCCGAGGAAGGCGACGATGCCGCGGGCGGCACCCAGCTCCATGAACACCATGAACAGGATCAGGGCCATGGTGGCGAAGGAGCGGTACACCAGAAGGAGCATCGCCGCGATGACGACCAGAGTGATGACCGTGACCATGATGACGCTTCGGTCACCCGCAGAGTGTTGATCCGCCACCAGCGGCGCACCGCCGGTGACGTAGGCCTTCACCCCTGGCGGGGCGGGCGTCTGATCGACGATCTCACGGAGCGCGGTGACGGATTCGTTGGCGATCGTCTCGCCCATGTTGCCGCGCAGATAGACCTGCACGTACGCGGCTTTGCCGTCGTTGCTCTGGGCGCCGGACGCCGTGAGCGGGTCACCCCAGAAGTCGGAGATGTGCTCGACGTGGGCGGTGTCGGCCTCGAACTTGTCGACCAACTGGTCGTAGTACTCGTGCGCCGCGGCGCCCAGGGGCTGCTCACCCTCGAGGATGACCATCGCGTTGCTGTCGGAGTTGAACTCGTCGAAGTTGCTGCCGATCTTCTGCATCGACATCATCGACGGCGCGTCCTTGGCGTTCATCGACACCGTGTTCGCCTCGCCGACCTTCTCGAGGGTGGGCACCGCGACGTTGGTGATCACCGTCAGCGCGAGCCAGCCGAGGATGATCGGCACAGCCAAGCGCCGGATCGCACGCGCTACCTTCGAGGGTTCGCGCCGCGTGTCACTCATTCGAGTCCACCCAGCCTCCTCGATCACACCGACGTCATATATCTAGGCCGTCAAACTGTCTCCTGTCAATTTGCGCGACGACCCGGTGCCGGGCGCCACTGGTCGACGTGACCTACCGCACCTACCGTGGTGGACATGGACGCGCTCACCGATGACGTCATCGCCTTTCTGTCCGAGGGAACGCGCACCGCCATGCTCGGCTACGTCGCGGCCGACGGCAGACCACTGGTCGCTCCCGTGTGGTTCGTCGTCGACGACGGTCGTCTGGTGTTCAACACCCACGGCAGCACCGCAAAGGGTCGTGCCCTCGCGCGCGACCCGAGGGTCGTCGTGTGCGTCGACGATCCGCATCCCCCGTACTCGTTCGTGCAGGTGCAGGGCATCGCCGAAATCAGTGAGGATCCCCACGAGCTCCTCGACGTCGCGACCCGCACCGGCGCCCGCTACATGGGCGCGGAGCGGGCCGAGGAGTACGGGCGCCGCAACGGAGTGCCCGGCGAACTGGTCGTGCGGGTCCGGCCGACGAAGGTGATCACGGCGTTCAACCTCGCCGAGTGACCGCGGGCGGGCAGGCTAGCGTAGGCCGATGCACACGGGTCCCATCGCGGTCGGCGTCGTGCTGGCCGCGGGTATGGGCACGCGAATCGGGGCCGACGGCAACAAGGCGTATCTCCCGCTTGCCGGGCGGAGCATGCTGTCGTGGTCGGTCGAGGCGGTCGCCCGCTCGACGATGATCGCGCGCACCGTCCTGGTGTTCCGCCGGGGTGAACGCGACATGGCCGCGCGCACGCTGGCCGCCGAACTCCCCCACGTGGCTGTCGAACTCGTCGAAGGCGGTGACACCCGCCACGGTTCCGAGGAGAACGTCCTTCGCCATCTGGCCCCCGACATCGAATCGGGGGCCGTCGACGTCGTGCTCATCCACGACGCTGCCCGTCCACTGGCGGAGACGGCGATGGTGGATACCGCGCTGAGCACCGCGCGCGCCGTGGGTGGCGCCATACCGGTGCTCCCCGCCACCGACATCGTGACCGCGACCGCCGACGGCCGGCTCACACCCACTAGCGGCCGACTGGTGCGGGTCCAGACACCCCAGGCGTTTCGCGCGCAGCCGCTGCTCACCGCTTACCGACTGTCGGCCGGAGGCAGCTTCGAGGGAACCGACACGGCGTCCTGCGTGCAACGCTTCACCGATCTCGAAGTGCGCGTATTCCCCGGCGCCTCAACGAATCTCAAGGTCACCTTCGCCCACGACGTGCGGCTCGCGGAGGCACTGCTGCAGGACGGGGTCAATCGTCGAGGCAGGCGATGATCGCGTGCAGCAGACGCGCATCCGCCGCCGACTCGACGCGGATGGCGTTGGCGTGACCGGCCACGGTGCCGATCTCGAGACCGGCTCGCACGGCCGCGTCGAACTCGTCGTCGTCTTCGGCATCGTCGGGCCCCACCGAGATCAGTCGCCACAGCGCCGAGGCGGTGAAGCCACGCGGAAACTGCACCGCCCGCAGCGTGGAACGGTCCACGGTACCGAGCACCGAGCCCAGGACGTCGACGGTCTTGACGGTGTCGGTCACCGGCAGGAGGGGCACCACCACCTCGGCGCCTGGCCCAAGGCCGGCGAGCACCCGCGCGGCGACGTCGGCGGGTGACAGCGGGTAGCGGCGATCGCAAAGCAGGACCGCCGTCAGCGAAGCCTGTTCTGCGCCAACGTGTTCCAGGCCCGCACGGATGAGGTGACGTCGCGATCCTGGGGCGGGGGCGACGATGACCGCCGCGTCCAGGCCGACCAAGCGCAGGCACGCCCGTGCGTCCTCCGCCAGCGCGGGCGGCGTCACGACGACCACCCGGTCCTCGGCCACCGCACCCAGGACCGACCGGACCACGCGCACCAGCGGCGCCTCGCCTGCCACCGGCGCGGTGGCCGCCGCGACGTCGTCGGCGTCGGCGAGCGGCACGATCGCGCACGGGTTCATGGTCGGGACGCTCACCTCGGTCAGCGGAACCGGCGCAGATAGGCCGGCCAGTTCCAGTCGGCGAGGAACCGTTCGGCTGCCCCGTACCCCTTCAGATACTGCGCCTCCACCTCGTTCTCGCTGATGTCGAAGTCGAGGAATCCGACGTCCGTGGAGTCCACCCGGATCGCCCGGGCCTCGACCCACGGCTGAGCGAGGTAGGCCTGGTCGCGGCCCACCAGCATGGTGGTCAGGACGTCCTCCAGCAGGTGCGGCGCGCCCAGCTTGCGGAGCGCCGCCAGCGCGGGAATGACGCCGTCGTTGCCGTCGGGCAGGTTCGGCAACAGGGTGATGCCGAAGCTGGGCCACCGCGGCGGCTTGCCGTCGGTCCGGTCCAAGGAGTCGAGGGGGAAGTTCGACAGCAGCCCGCCGTCCACCAAGGTCGAGGTGAGACCGGCGGTGCTGACGATCGACGCCGGCCGGAAGATGAACGGGATGGACATCGACGCCCGAACGGCGTCGGCGACCGACTGCTCGTCGGGATCGAGGCCGTAGACGCGCCGGTAGTCCCACGGCAGGTGAACCAACCGACCGAGGGTGACGTCGGCGACGGTGACCACCAGCCGGTAGCGCTGCTCGGGCGGCAACTCGTCGTCGTCGAGCGCGAGGTCCCCGAAGGTGGTGACCCCGAGATCGGCCAGCTGGCTGCGAACCCACTCGCGCACGTAGTCGCCGCGGTAGATTCCCGTGCCGCGGAGCAGAGCCTGCGAGGGTCCGATCACCGGCACCCGTTCCAGCGGACCCGGATCCAGGAACTTTCGGTAGTCCAGTTGCAACGCAAGCTCTTTGACCTGCGCACCCGTCATCGCGCCGGTCTGGGCCGCCGCGGCGACGACCGCTCCGACGATGGATCCCGCCGAGGTGCCGGAGATGCGTTGCGGCGAGTAGCCGGCGTCCAGGAGAGCCACGACGGCACCCACCAGGCCGACGCCCTTGACGCCGCCCCCCGACAGCACCAGATCGGCGCGCTCGTTCGTCACGCCTCCGACGGTACGGGTACCGCTAGACGGGGTCGAAGGCCGAGATCAACCAGGCGCCGTCGACCTTGGTGAGGCCCACCTTCACGCTGCTGGCCGTGAAGGACCCGTCGGGGTTCTCCTTGCTCGTCGTCGTCTGGTTCAGGAACAGCAGCACCTGCGCGTTGTCGGGGTTCACCTCGGAGGCGGCGGCCTGCACGATCGTGGCCGACGTCGTCACCGCCTTCTGCTTGACCGCGGGCGTCACGATGTCCTGAGTGAACTGGCTGTAGTAGTTCAGGAAGTCACCGGTCAGATGCGTCTTGGCCGCGGTGAAGTCCTTGTCCATCGTCTCCGGGGCGTACGACAACAGCGCGATGGCGCCGTCGGATGCCGCCTTGACGGTCTCGGCGGCGACGGCGGAGTTGGACTCCCGGTCGGGTTGGTACTGGTACACGTACAGCCAGCCGGCCAGACCTGCCGACGCGATCAGTGCGACCGCCAGTGCGAGCGGCGCCAGCATCTTCGTGCCGCGGGCCGACCGAGGAGCCTCGGCAGTGTCGGCCGGGGTCTCGTCACCGCCTTCGTCACCGACTTCGTCGCCGACTTCGTCGCCGTCTTCGTCATCGACGGCAGCCGGGGTCTCGTCGAGTTCCTCGGCGGTCGGTTCGACGTCCGGGGTCTCGACGTCGGTCACATCGTCCTTCTCGCTCATGGCACGAACTCGACTTTCGCCAGTTTGAGCTGTCCGCCGTCGCGGGCGATGTCGACCCGGAGCCGCCACGAGCGCGGCTGCTGGTCATTGCTGGCGGCGTTGGACACCTGCGTGGTCACGGCGACGAGCACGGTGGCGGTGTCCTTCGACATCTTCTGGACGGCAGAGGCGTTGACCGTGGCCTCGGTGACGACCTTCGATTCCTGCGCCACCTTGGTGAATTCGTCGGCCTGACCCTGGAAGTCCTTCTTGAAGTCACCGGTCGTGTTGTCGATGATTCGTTTGACGTCGTCGGCCGCGCTGTTGAAGTTCAGCGACATCAGCGTCACGACGCCCTGCCTGGCCGCGGCGGCGAACTCCGCCGACTGCTGTCGCTGTTCCGTCGCCTGCCGGTGGTGCAGGACCATGTACGCACTGGCGCCGAGGAATCCGATCGTGCAGAGGATCACCAACGCGGCGGCGATCCAGCGGAGCCGGATGCGGGGTACGCCGAGGCCGAGCCGACGACGGCGTGGCGCTTCGTCTTCGGGGTCCTCGGGCTCCTCGGCGGGTTCGGCGTCGGCGAGGTCGACCTCGGTGTCGTTGGTCGCGTCCGGGGTTTCGTCGACCTCGGGCGCGACCGGTGCCGTTGCCGCCGGGGCGACGGGATCGGATGACTCGGTGGCCGCGGCTGCCGCTTGCCTCCGGAGTTTCAACGCCCGGGCACGTGCGCGCGCGGCGGCCGCGGCGGCCTCCGCGGCATCGGCTTCGGCTTCGGCCTCTTCGGCGAGCGCGAGCGCGTCATCCGGGCCAGCCGCCACCTCCTGGGGGGCAACCTCGGTGTCCGTCGGATCGTCGTGTGCGTCGCCGCCGTTGAGCACCGGCGAGGCTGGTTTGCGAGACGACATGCGACCTCCCGTCCTGTTCATGGGGTGTAGCTCGTGAGAATGGCATTTCCATCGGTGAGCAAGGCCCCGACCATACTCCGTTCCACATTCGGCAAGATCTCGCACGAACTGCAGAAACACTGGTTCCGTGCTGTGAAAGTGCTCAGCGCAGTTGGTCCTTCACCACCTTGCCGGTGGCGTTCGTGGGTAACTCGAGGACGAACTGTACATACCGCGGGGCCTTGAAACCGGCCATTCGCTGACGACACCAATCGATCAGTTCCTCCTCGCCGATCGGGTCGACCGAGGAGCGCAGGACCACGAACGCCCTACCGACCTCCCCCAGCCGACAGTCGGGCACGCCGATGACCGCGGCCTGTGCGATCGCCGGATGTTCGGCGAGAAATCCCTCGATCTCGGCCGGATACACGTTGAAGCCGCCCACGATGAACATGTCCTTCTTGCGGCCCACGATCCGCAGCCGGCCCGACTCGGTGAACTCGCCGAGGTCCCCCGTGTGCAGCCACCCGCGCGAGTCGATTGCCTCGGCGGTGGCGATCGGGTCGTCGAGGTAACCCTGCATGACGCTGTACCCGCGCACCAGGACCTCACCGTCGTCGCCGATGCGGACCTCGACGTCCTCGCAGGGGAGGCCCGCGGTGGTGGCGACGTCGGCGAACGAGTCGCCGGGGCGCGACAGCGTGACGTTCCCCGATTCGGTGAGTCCGTAACCGGTCATCAACGACTGGAACGGCAGCTCGTCGTGGATCCGCCGAATCAGCTCCACGGGGATGTCGGCGGCCCCGGTCACCCCTGCCCGCAACGTGGCGAGCCTGCTCTTGTCGGCCACCGTGAGCAGTGCGTGATACAGCGTCGGCGGGCCGGGAAGCATCGAGATGCGTTCGCGCTCGATCAGATCCACGGCGTGATCGACGTCGAAGACCGCCAACGGCAGCATCGTGGCGCCGCGGAGGAAGGAGGCGACGAGCCCGGCCTTCAGCCCGAAGGTGTGGAAGTAGGGGTTGATCATCAGGTAGCGGTCGCCCGCACGCAGATCGGCGAGCGTCGCCCACTCCTCGTACATGCGAAGCGTCTGAACGTGATTCATCATCGCGCCCTTGGGCCGACCCGTCGTACCCGAGGTGTAGATGACGTCGGAGACGTCGTGCCCGTCCAACCAGTCCCGCGGTTCGCGCGCGAATGGCGAACCGCTGGTGAGGAAGTCGGACCCGAGATCGATCGTCGGCGCGTCGAGTGCCGCGCCGAAATCCTGCCCGAGGAAACCCTCCTGAACCAGGACCACCTTGGCGCCGCTGCGCGACACGACGTCGGCGGCTTCCTCGGCCTTGAACCGCGTGTTGACCGGCACCAGCACCGCACCCGCGGTCATGATCCCGAACGCCGCGATGATCCACGGCGCGGAGTTCGGGGCCCATACCGCGACCCGGTCACCCTTCTCGACGCCGAAGTCGGCGAGCGCCCCCGCGGCCTGCCGGATGCGGTCGGCGACGTCGACGAAGGTGAGGCGCAGCGGACCGTCGACGACCGCTTCCGCGTCGCCGAATCGGTCCGCTGCACTCAAGACCATCTCGGGGATGGTCTGCCAAGCGGTGCTCATCTGGCGCCGCTCCTCATCGGGCGCGGGCGCCCTTGATCGTCGCAACGCGCGGCTGGGTCAAGCAGTGATCAGTCGAGACAGGTTGCCGCCCATGATCTTCGCCTGATCCTCGACGGCGAGGTGCTCGAGCGCGGTCACGTAGTGCGTTGGCTCCGCCAAACCCTCCGGGTGCGGCCAATCCGAGCCGTAGAGCACCTGGTCGACGCCGATCAGGTTGATCAGGTCGTCGATGCCCTCCTCGTAGAACGGACTGACGTAGATGCGGTTCTTGATCTCCTCCATCGGGTTGCCAAGGAAGGCTTCGGGGGCCTTCTTGTACACCTCGGTCATCGAGTCGAGCAGCGGGAACATCCACTTCGAGCCGGCCTCGACGATGCCGACCTTCAAGGTCGGGAAGCGGAACAGCGCGCCGTGAATAACCCAGGAGGCCACCGCATCCTGGATGGGTCGCCATTCGTTGAGGATGCCCATGGCGTTGGTCTGGAACGGAAGCATCTCCTGCGCGCCGCCGTCCCACTCCGAGGTGTACCGGGAGTAGCCGCTGTCACTGGAGTGCATGCCGACGAAGACGTCGTATTCGACGCACTTCTGCCAGAACGGATCGAACTCGGGCAGCGCGAACGACCGAGGCCCGCGGAAACCGGGAACCGGCGCCGGGCGGATCAGGATGGCGCGGGCACCGCGCTTGACCGCCCAGTCCAGCTCCTCGATCGCCTTCTCGACGATCGGCAGCGTGATCACCGGCGTGGTGTAGATGCGGTTCTGGTAGTTGAAGCCCCAGGTTTCGTGGAGCCACTCGTTCAGCGCGTGCACGATGACGTGGATGGCGACCGGGTCGTCACTGAGACGCTCCTCGATGAGGCTGGCCAGCGTCGGGAACATCAGCGAACGGTCGAGGCCCAGCTCGTCCATCTTCTCCAGCCGCGGTGCGGGCTCGAAGAAGGCAGGAATGGCCTTCATCGGCTCGCCGAAGAGCTCGCGCTTGCTCTTGCCGTCGGGGTTGCCGAACTTGAAGTATTCCTCCCAGGCACCCGGCTTGGCGACCACCGAGAAGGTGGGATTGGGGATGTAATTGCTGATCTGGCCCCGCAGCGCGATCTTGGTGCGGCCGTTGATCTGGACGTATTGGACGACGTCCTTGTACTCCTTGGGGAGGAACTTGGTCAGCGCCTCCGGTGGCTCGTACAGGTGGTTGTCCGCGTCGAACAGCGGAAAGGGCACGTCGACCCGGTGCGAAAGTTGACCCATGGAACTCTCCTTTTCGATTTGAGAGAATCCTATTCTCACATGCGTCGGGTGGCAACGGTTTCTTGGGCCTGGCCCGCCGGGAGCCGGACCGCCTCACGGACGCGGAACTTCTGGACCTTCCGCTCGCGGTACGGGGAAAGTCTTGCCCCTCGGGGACCTCGTGCAATTCCTCCGGCCACTTCTGCCGCGCCGCACCCGCGCGTTCGAAGTGCGCCCGCACGTCGTCCAGGGTCGGCATGACGTGCCCGGGCTTGGTCCGCAGGACTGCGGCCGCCCGTTCGCCGAGACGGTCGTCGAGCGCGGCCACCACCACGGCCTCGGCGACCTGCGGCATGCCCAGCAACACCTCTTCGACCTCGACCGCGCTGATGTTCTCGCCGCCGCGGATGATCACGTCGGCCTTGCGGTCGGTGATGGTCAGATAGCCGTCGTCGTCCATGACGCCGACGTCGCCGGTGTGGTACCAGCCATCGGGGTCGAAGGCCACGGCGGTCAGCGCCGGGTCGGTGTAGCCCAGGCAGAGATCCGGCCCGCGACTGAGGATCTCTCCGTCGGCGGCGAGCTTCACCTCGACACCGGGTCGCGCATTCCCATCGGTGTAGAGGCGTTTGTCCTCGGGCGCATCACGGCCCGATCCGGTGATCGACGGGTGCTCGGTGCTGCCGTAGGACCGGAAGACGAACACGCCCAGGTCGGCTAGCCGCCTGGTGACCGCGGCGGGCACGGTAGAGCCGCCCAGCCCTACGGTCTTGATGTGACCCCGATGCTCGTCGGTGAAGTCCGGATGGTCCAGCAGGCTGGTCACGAAGTAGGGCGGACCTCCGCCGATGGTGATGCCGTCGGACTTCATCAACGCGAGTACCGAAGCGGGCTCGAACACGTCGGCCAGATCGATCGGGGCCCCCTCGATCACCGGGATCAGGAGCGCGCCGATCATGCCGATGAAGTGGCCGACGGGTGTGGCGGTCAGCTGCCTGCCGCGGTCCGGCGGGTAGTTCTCCAGCAGTTGTCGCGTCTCGCAGCCCAGCGTCTGGTGACTGTGGATGACGCCCTTCGGGTCGCGGGTGGTACCCGAGGTGAAGGCGATCAGCGCCGGCGCGCCGGGGTCGGTGTCGACGGTACCGGTCATCGGCTCGTCGGCGAGGAGTCGATCGAAGCTCGCTTCTCCGACGAGCGCGACGATCGGCACCTCCTCGGACAGCTCGGGGTGAAACTCCATCCGGCCGAAGTTCCTGGTGGTGAGGAACGCCTTCGGCCTGACGGTCGCGAGGATGTGCGATACCTCCTTGGGCCCGTAGAAGTGCACGATCGGCACCACCACGGCGCCGAGCATCGCCGAGGCCCAGAACGCCGCCGCAGCCTCCATCCAGTTGGGCAGTTGAAGCGCGACGACGTCGCCGGGTCCGACACCCCGGTCGCGCAGGCCGGCGGCGAGCCGACGGGCGACGGTCTCGACCTCGCGGAACGAGCCGACCCACGGCCGATGCGCGGAGTGCACCTGGAAGCCGACGTCCGGATGGGAATCCAGCCCCCGTGCGAGCATGGCGCCGAGGGTCTCCGTCGTCCACCACCCCTGGTCCGCATAGTGTCTTGCCAGTTCGGCAGGGATGATTCGCACGGGGTGGGCCACCACACGGCGATGCTATTCTCCCGAAACGAGAATGCCAATATCGCTCACGGAGAACGGCGGTTTAGCGACACATGGTCGACCTGGAGATCGAGGACGGCTTGGCGGTCGTCACCATCGACCGCCCACACGCGCGCAACGCCATCTCACTCGAGACGATGGACCAGCTCGACCACGCGCTGGACGGGGCCCACGGCGCCAGGGCGTTGGTGATCAAGGGCGCCGGGGACAAGGCGTTCGTCTCCGGCGGCGACCTCAAGGAACTCAGCGCCCTGAGGACGGAGGCCGAGGCGGCGGCGATGGCACGGCGGATGCGCGGGGTCTGCGACCGCATCGCCGCATTCCCGGGCCCCGTGCTGGCGGCGCTCAACGGCCACGCCCTCGGAGGCGGCGCCGAAGTGGCCGTGGCCGCCGACATCAGGCTCGCGGCCGACGACGTCAAGATCGGCTTCAATCAGGTGACCTTGGCGATCATGCCCGCCTGGGGTGGCGCCGAGCGGCTCGCTGCCCTGGTCGGCAAGGGCAGGGCGCTGCTCCTCGCGGGCACCGGCTCCGTGCTCGACGCGGCCGAGGCGCAGCGGCTCGGTCTCGTAGACCTCGTCGTACCCCGGGCGTCGTTCGAGGAGGACTGGCGCGCCGTCGCCCGCAAACTCGCTGCCCCGCCGGTCGCGCCCATCAAGGGGGTGATCGCGGGAACCTCGGCGGAGGAGGCCATCTCGGCGTTCGCCAGACTTTGGGTGTCCGACGAACACTGGGCGGCCGCCGACCGGGTGATGAACCGCAAGCGGTCTGACTAGCCGGCGGCGCTCACACGCACCGGGACGTTGCCCTGCCGCGGCATACCGGTGATGGGGTCGAAGTCGACGTCGGTGGGGACCAGACGACCGACGTTGCTTCCGCGGTCCATCACCTCGTGGTCCTCGGCCGGCAGTCCGCCGAAGGCATGGTGCATGGCGACGACGTCGAGACGAAGGGTGTCATCGGCTTCGAGCACGCTCGGAATGTGATCGTGCGGCGAGGTGATGGTCACCAATGCCCCGGTTCGCAACCCCAGCTCGGCGATCGCATCGGGATGCATGTACGCCGGGTTGTAGGGCTTCCCCCGGTTCAGCGCGGGCAGATTGGTTCCCGACGAGTTCATGAAGTTGCCCGCCCGGCGGGGAATCAGCCGGAACGGAAAGTCCGTATCACTGCGCGCCGAGCGGAAGTCCTCGGCCTGCACGTCCTCCAATTCGCCGAGCAGGTAGGTGTTTCCGACGTCGAGCTTGGCGACGCAGTCGGCATCGCGCGGTTGGACCACGGCGTCGACGTCGAAGATCTTGCCGTGCGGATGGCTGGCGACCTCCTGAAGCGGGATGCGCGAGGTGGAGCACATCTGGGCGAACAGTTCCTCGGTCGTCATCTCGGTATCGCCATTGAGGTTCACCACGACGGGCGGCGACTCCATGAAACGTCCGCCGCCGCCGCCGAAGAAGTTCACGAACCACAGCTCGAGCTGCATCCGCTTGGCGAGACCGAGGAAGAACTGCCACTCCTCGGTCAGATCGGAACCCGCGGGCGGGTCCACCAATCGCGGTGCGTACTGCGCGTAGGCGGCGGGGATGCCGGTGCCGCTGGTGTAGTACTTGATCAACTCGCTGCCCTGAGTCATGGCCGGGGTTTCCATCTGCATCCGCGGGGCGATGACGTAGTCGGCCAAGCGCGAGGTCAGCGACATCTCGGTGTCGAGGGTGACGAGCATCTCGAGGCTCTCGAGTGCTCGCTGCGTCTTGCGCTGATCGGGCCACGCGGCCATGGGGTTGCCGCCGATGCAGATCAATGCCTTCACCTGGCCGTCACCCTCGAGGAGGATCTCGTCGGCCAGCGCCGCCGTCGGCATGCCGCACACCGCGTCGGTCAGTCCGCGCACGCGGAGCCGTTCCCCGTAACCCCAGCCCTCATACGGTGGATGGGCCTGCGCCTTGGCGGTGAAGGCAGGCATCAACGTGTTCGGTCGGGTGACCCGACTGCCCGCCCGTTGCCAACGACCGCAGATGGTGACCAGGCACAGGCAGAGGTACTCGAGCAGGTTGCCGTGCATCGCGAAGTTGGCGCCCGTGCCCGCATTGACCATTCCAGGCCGGTCCCCAAACGTCGCGAAGAGGCGCGCAGCATCGATCAGCTGCTGCTCGGGAACGTCGGCTCGTTCGGCGACATAGGGAATCGTGAAGCCCGCCACGGCTTGGGCCAGATGGTCGAACCCGGCGACATTTTGATTGAGGAAGTCGTTGTCGCACAGTCCTTCTCGAATGATCAGATTGATGATCCCCGCAACGATCGACACGTCCTCGCCGGGTCTGGGCTGCAGATGGATCGCTGCCCGCGCCGCCGTCTGCGATCGGCGGGGGTCGATGACGATCAGCTTCATGCCGCGGGCCAGGGCGGCCTTCAATCCCTGCGCGGGATTCTGGCCAGGAATTCCGATCGCCTTGGACACCAGCGGGTTGGTGCCGATTAGCATCCAGCTGTCGGCCTCGTGGAAGTCGACGTCGCCACCGAGCCAGTGACCGTGTGCGGCGAGGGCGATCTGCTTACCGGGTTGGTCGATCGTGTTGGCGGTGAAGAACATCGGCGAATCGATCGCCCTGATGAACGCGTTCGCCATCAACGCCGACGCCGGATACGGCAGGCCGTTCGTGCCCAGGTAGAGCGCCACCGATCTAGGGCCGTGAACGTCGATGAGGTCCTGCAACGTGGCGGCGATCTCGTCCATGGCGCGCTCGGCACCGATGGCCTCGTACGTGCCGTCGGGCCGTCGCTTCTGGCTGCGCAGCAGGCGGGCTGGGTTGTTGTGGATCTCCGGCAGCGCCCGTCCCTTGGCGCACGTGTATCCCTTGAACATCGGGTTGTCCGGATCGCCGGTCACCTTTGTCAGCGTGCCATCGGTGACGGTGGCGAGCACTCCGCAGTGGGCCGAGCAGATGCGGCAGATCCCCGGACTCGTCGTCACGTGCGGCATGCCGACCCTCTCGTACCGATGACGGTGGTACCGAATCCCTCGATCGTCTCCACGGTGGCACCGTCGGCAAACCACACGTAGAACCGTTGTGCACCCTCTGATTTCAGTCTCGCGAAGTGAGCGCTCAGTGATTCGGCGTCGCCGCACACCAAACCTGGCCCCAGGTGCCCCCAGCGCCGACGGCTCGCCTCGTCCACGGCCTGCGGGTCGGTGCCGTGTCCGGCGAAACCGACCATCTGCTGCACAGACACCCGTGCGGTACCGACCGAACCCGCCAGCTCGGAAAGGCGATCGACCCGGTCGGCAGGCAGGTTCCACCAGTCTGCATGCTTGCGCACGACCTCGAGCATCCGCGGTCCGGTGCCGCCGATGACGATCGGAATCGGCTGCGTCGGCGTGGGTGCCTGCGCGCGGTCGCCCGCCTCCCCACTCCCCCAGTACTCGCGGATCGCGGTGAGGTCGCGGTCGAGTCGGCGGATGCGTTCGAGTCCGTCGCCAGCCGCAAGATCGAACTTCGCGAGTTCCTCGGGCATGGAGCCCGAGCCGAGACCGAGCTCGAACCTGCCCTCGGATGCCTCGGCAAGGGTGACGGCCTGCTTGGCGAGTACGGCGGGGTGACGATATGCGTCGCACAGAACGAGGTGCCCCACCCGTAGCGTCGTGGTCTTCGCGGCCACCCACGTGGCGATGCCCATCGCCTCCCACACCGCGAACTGGCTCGCGCCGGGCGTCTCGAGGTGATCGAAGAACGCCACCCCGTCGAAGCCACTCGCTTCGGCGGCCTGCGCCCGCGCGACGAAGTCGGGGATGCCCAGCCGGTATTGCGACATGTACAGGAACCACTCGGTCATCATCGAACCACCTCGAATCCTTCGTTGGCGGAAAGCGTTTCGGTAGCTCGCTCGACGAGGTGCGGCACCGCCGAGGCCAGCGCCTCCAAACCCGGGTCCGGGCTGCTCCTGCGACGGTTGTGCTTGACGATGAGTGACCAGGTCGCCGCTGACTTGAAACAGGCCAACGCCACGAACCAGCCGAGGTCGGGTACGTCGCGGCCGAGCGCGCGGGCATACCCCGCCGCCAGCTCGGCAGGCGAGGGGGTCGCCCCGAGGAACGGCGTAGCCCGCCCGTAGGTTCGCGGATCGGCGTTGGCGAGGAACCAGCCGGCGTCCACCCGGGGATCCCCGACGGACCAGATCTCCCAGTCGATGACGGCGGTGACGTGATCACGTTGCGCCAGCAGATTTCCGAGCCGGAAGTCGCCGTGCACCAGTGCGGCGGGCAGTGGGATGGGCAGCGTGGCGCGCAAGGCCTCCGCGGCCTCCTGCCACCCCGGGGCCAGCGTGGGCTCGACCGTCGCCAGTGCCCGGCACCATCGGTCGATCTCGGCCTCCGATCCGACGACGGGTTCAGCGCCGAGACCGATCTCGGTCACGTCGAGACGGTGCAGGGCCGCCATCACTCGCGCCGCGTCGTGCATCCGCTCGGCCATCGTGGTGTCGTCGCACCCGGCTCGGTCGTCATCGAACAGCGGCTCGAGTGAGGTGCCGTCGAGGAACGACATCACGAACAGTGGCGGCACGTCGGGTGGTTCGCCGCGATCCTCCCAGAGCACTTCGGGCACGGGCACCGAGGTGGGAGCCAGTGCGCGGATGATGCGGGCTTGGCGCAGCACGTCGCGGTGCAGTGTCGGAGGTACTCCCGGCGGCGCCATCTTGACGACCACCCGCTGCTCGCCGAGCGCGCCGACGAAGGTCAGGCTGGAGGCACCACCGCACAACGGCCGCAGGTCCGTGACTCCGCGAGCCGCCAACAGCACACGCGCGCCGTCGAGTTCACTCGGTGCGGCCATCGGTCTCCCGCAGGTAGTCACTCGTGTGGGCAATGCGGCCGGTCTCGATTCTGGGATCGCCCGTGCAGAGCAGAAACACCGTCTCGACGATGAGGCCGATGTCCTCGGTGTCGGTCTTGGCGAGGTCGAGTGAGCCGGCTCCCGGCGTGGCAACGGGTTTCGACGGCGCGGCGGCGTTGACGGCGATGCCGTCGTCGGATAGTTCGGCGGCGAGGCTCTTTGTCATCCGGTTCATGGCTGCCTTCACCGTGCCGTACATGCCGAAACCCGCGTGGCGATCGAAGTCGTCGAACGGTGGGCCCGGCGGGAGGTCACCGCCCACCGAGGTGAGGTTCAGGATCCAGCCCCGGCCGCGCTCCCGCATGCCGGGAAGGGCGAGCTGCGCCAGGTGCAGTGGCGCGATCACGTGCATCTCGACCATCAGCCTGGCCCGCTTCTCCGGGAAGCCCGCCAGCGGTCGCAGAAAGGTCACCGCGGCGTTGTTGACCAGGATGTCTGGTGCGCCGACGCGCTGCACGACGTCGGCGAACATGCGCTCACGGTCCGCGGAGTCCGAGAGATCGGCCCGTACCGCCACCGCGGTGCCTCCGGCCGCGATGATCTCGTCGCGCGTCTCCCCAAGCGAGCCAACGTACTTCGGGTCGGGATCCATCGTGCGTGCGGTGATCGCGACCGTAGCGCCCTCGGCGGCGAACCGCAGCGCGATGGCCCTTCCGAGACCGCGACTGGCGCCGGTGACGAGGGCGACCTTGCCCTCACAGGACCCGCTCACGCCAGCCTCGCCTCGTCGCGCCGCGGGATGCCCGCGAGCCGGTCGGCGAACTTCTCCTCGGCGGCCTCCTGCAGCCGCAGGAGGTGTTCGGACGGGAACATGTCCGGCGCGGGCTTCACGTCCTTGAGCAGCTGGCGGGCCAGCGTCACCTTGTGCACCTCGGTGGGACCGTCCGCCAAACCGAGCACGAACGACTCCGTCAGGTACTGGACGAAGGGCATCTCGTGCGAGGTCCCCAGCGATCCGTGGATCTGCAGCGCGCGTGCCGACACGTCGTGTAGCACCTTCTGCATCATCGCCTTCACCGCCGAGATGTCGCTGCGGACCGCCTGGTAGTCGTTGAACTTGTCGATCTTCCAAGCGGTTTGAAGGGTCAGGAGGCGAAACGCCTCGATCTCCATCCAAGAGTCGGCGATCATCTCCTGCACCATCTGCTTGTTGGCCAACACCTCGCCCTGGGTATAGCGCGACACCGCGCGCTCGCAGATCATGTCGTAGATCCGCCGCACCAGGCCGACGGTGCGCATCGCGTGGTGGATCCGGCCGCCGCCGAGTCGGGTCTGTGCGACGACGAAGGCGCCGCCACGCGGACCGAGCATGTGGTCGTCGGGAACCCGTACGTTCTCGTAGCGGACGTATCCCTCGCGGCCACCACCGCCGAGCGGTTCGTAGCCCAGCCCCACGTCGCGAAGGACGTTGATGCCTGGCGTGTCACCGGGGACCACGAACATCGAATAACGTTGATAGGGAGGCGCTTCGGGGTCAGTCATGGCCATGACGATGATGAAGGACGCCATCGACGCGAACGACGAATACCACTTCTCACCGTTGATCACCCAGTGCTCGTCGTCCGCGACGGCAGTGGTCGTGAACACCTTGGGGTCGGCGCCACCCTGCGGCTCGGTCATCGAGAAGCACGACACGATGCGGTTGTCGAGCAGCGGCTCGAGATAGCGTGCCTTGAGTTCCGGGGTGCCGTAGTGGGCAAGGATCTCGCTGTTCCCCGAATCCGGCGCCTGCGAACCGAAGACGATCGGGGCACACTCGGATCGGCCAAGCACTTCGTTGAGCAGCGCCAGTTTCATCTGCCCGTAGCCGGGACCTCCGAGATGCGGACCGAGGTGCGTGGCCCACAGCCCGCGCTTCTTGACGATCTGTTGCAGTGGCGGAATCAGCGCTTGGCGCACGGGATCGTTGAGATCGTGGGATTCCTTGACGACGTAGTCGATCGGTTCGCACTCGTTGCGCACGAAGTCCTCGACCCAGGTCAGTTGTTCGGCCCACTCGGGGTCGGTGCTGAAGTCCCACGACATGAATCAGTCCCTTCGGTCGGTCCCGCGCGTCGACCACGCCTGGCGACGGGCCGCGGCCTCGTCGGTGGCGTGGGTAAGCACCTGGTTGCGGTTCTCGAGTTCCAGCGCGGCGTCGAGCGACGCGTCGGTGTTCGCCTGCAGCGCTCGCTTGGTCAGCTGCGCGCCGAGCGGAGCGAGCCCGGCGATGAGCGCGGCCAATTCGAGTGCCCGGTCGAGCAAACCCTCGGGCTCGACGAGTTCGCTCACCAGCCCTCGCCGGTCGGCTTCCTCGGCGGAGACCGTACGGCCGGTGAGCATCCAGTCGGCCGCGACGCTTGTGCCGACGATGCGAGGTAGGTGATAACTGGTGCCCATCTCGCCGCCCGACAGCCCGAGCAGTATCGCCGCGTTGCCGAACGATGCCGTGGCAGAGCAGATTCGGATGTCCGCCGAGAGGCATAGCGCCAATCCGGCGCCGACGCACGGACCGTTCACGGCGGCGACCACCGGCTGCGGGAGCGCACGGATCGCCGTGGGCAGCGCGGTCATGGCCTCCTGGAAGCGCAGTCGGTCGATGGCGGGGGCGTCCGCGGAGAGCATGGCCGGCCCGAAGTCGCGCACGTCGAGGCCGGCACAGAATCCGCGACCCGCTCCGGTCAGCACGACCGCACGCACTGCATGATCGGCCCCGAGGGCCGTGAAGGTCTGCAGGAGTTCGTCCCGCATGACCTCGTTGATGGCGTTGAGCCGGTCGGGCCGGTTGAGACGCAGCACTGCGATGCCGTCGTGCGAGGTGTCGAGGTCCAGCGTGGTGGGCACGCTCATACCCGCTCGACGATGGTCGCGGTGCCCATGCCGCCTCCGGTGCACATCGTGATTAGGCCGACCGTCAGGTCTCGGCGCTCGAGCTCGTCGAGCACGGTGCCGATGAGGATGGCGCCAGTCGCGCCGATCGGGTGCCCGAGCGCGATGGCTCCCCCGTTGACGTTGACCCGTTCCTGGTCGAGCGACAGGTCGCGAATCGTCTTGAGCGGCACGGCCGCGAAGGCCTCGTTGATCTCCCACAGGTCGACGTCGTCGACCGCCATACCGGCCTTCTCCAGACAGCGCTGCGCGGCGGGGCCGGGCGCGGTGAGCATGATGACGGGCTCCGATCCGACCGCCGCGGTCGCGCGGATCCGGGCGCGCGGCACGACGCCGTGCGCCCGTACCCAGCGGTCGGAGGCCACGACCGCCGCGGCCGCACCGTCGACGACGCCGGAGGAGTTTCCGGCGTGATGCACGTGCTCGACGTGCCCCACGTCCGGGTAGCGGTCCACGCAGATGTCGTCGAAGGTCCGGGCCTCCCCGTCGACGCGGGCGCCGCCGAGTTCCGCGAACGCGGGTCGAAGTCTCGCCAGCGCCTCCGTCGTCGTACCGGGGCGGGGATGTTCGTCACGATCGAGGAGCAGCGCGCCATCGTCGTCGTACACGGCGAGCACGGACTCGTCGAAGCGACCAGCCTCGATCGCTGCCACCGCGCGGCGCTGACTCTCGACGGCGAACGCGTCGACGTCGCTGCGCGAGAAGCCCTCCAGCGAGGCGATCAAATCGGCCGAGATGCCCTGCGGAATCGTCGGATGCAGTTGCCGAAAGGCCGGATTGGCGCCGTCGATGGTCACTGATCCTGCCGTGAGATTCCACCGCGACATCGATTCCACCCCGCCTGCGACCACCAGATCCTGCTGGCCGCTGGCGACGCCCATCGCGGCGACGGTGATTGCCTGCTGACCCGAGCCGCAGAACCGGTTGAGGGTCAGCCCGGGGACGGACTCGGGCCAGCCCGCCAGCAGTAGCCCGAGGCGGGCGATGTCGTCACCGTGGTCTCCGGCGAGGATGCCGTTCCCGGCGATGACATCCTCGACGTCGGCCGCGTCGAAGCCGACCCGCGTCGCGAGACCGGTCAGGCACAGTGCGAACAGTCGCTGCGGGTGCACGTCGTGCAGGCCTCCGTCGAGGCGTCCCCTGCCGCGTGGCGTGCGCACGGCGTCGAGGAGCCAGGCGTCGGCGTTCACTATGGGCGGGCCAGATCGGTGGCCATCGGTCTCCTGGAAAAATGCATTCTCCTCGAGAGCATACGAGAGCGCTGAGCGAATGCACAGCGTTATCGTGGCATCGCCGGGTCGGCGAGCGAACCGACTAACCGACGATCCGGATCGGGTCGCGCCCGTCCCAGTCCCGTGCCGCGTCGCGGATCATTGCGCCCATCGCACTGGTGACCTCGGTGAGTTCCATGAGCTCGAAGACGGTGGCCTGGCCACCAGGGAGTGGTTCGACGTAGGCGAAGCGCGTGGTGGTGCCGTCTCCCCCACTCCACACCACCGGCCACCCCGCGGCTTCGGCGGACGCCACCGAAGCGTCGATATTAGCTGTCCACCAGGCCAACTGGTGGAAGCCCTCCCGCCCGCCATCGAGGAACTCGCGGAAGATCGACGGGGTGTCGCCGTGCTGGTGGATCAACTCGACCTGGAGGTCCCCCGAGTTGGCGAGCGCGATCGAAATGGTCACCTCGCACGCCTCGCCACGGTAGATCGCCTGCTGGGTGTACTCGCGGACGACGAACCACGGTCCCACGCCCAGCGCGATCCAGGAATCGAGCACCGCGTCGAAATCGCGGACGACGTAACCGATCTGACGGATGGGACCCGGCATTGCGCTGTACATACGCCGAGCCTAGGGCCCGGGCCGTCGGACTTCGGCCCAATGTGCCCCATTCCCGCCACCCGCGGGTAAGGGCGTTCTAAAATCTGCGAATGAGGTTTCCGGGAGGACACGGGCCGACCGGCCGACGCTTGCTTGGGCTCGGCGCGCTCATGGTGGCCGGCAGCCTGCTGCCGAGTGCCGCCGTGGCCGTCGCGGACGACGATCCGCTGCCGGGTCCGCCGCTGCACCACGTGCAGTACACCGTGTTCACGGAGGCGCCGTTCCGGAATGCCGAAATCTACTACCGCAACGTCGACCCGGCGAACTTCGGTGACTACAGCCATAATCCGTACCTCTTCAGCCCGAACGTGGAAGCCGACCTCGGCCCGGGTCAGATGTGGACCATGGACGTGATGCTCGCCGACCCCGACCAGTGGGCGATGGTCACGGCAAGCAGTCTCGACTCGCCGAAGCAGCCGAACTTCCACTGCGTGATCGCCGTCGACGGCAACGTCGTGGTGACCAACCAGGGGCCAAGGGGAGCGCTCTGCTCGATCCGCCTCTGGTGAAGGACCCCCGAACGATTCAGGCAGATGCCGTGGTTGCCGCCGGAAGGCGTTCACCCTCCAGGCGGCGCAGCCAGTCCTCGCAGAAGGCCAGCATCTCGTCGTGACCGGCCGACATCCCGAGTGCCTGCTCCATGATGAGCACCCGGGAGACGCTCGTCGCGAACACGGCCCAGACCACCGGTGGCACATCGGACGTCTCGTACCCGTAGCGCCGCAGCGCGGTCGTGATGGCCTCGACCTGCTGCTCACGGAAGCGTTCGGCGAAGACTCCTATCTCGGCGCGCAACGCCTTGCGGTGGTTGGCCAGACCCATGAACTCCATGGTCAACTGGGTCCCCGCCGGGTCGGTGCCGAACTCCCACAACGCCCACAGCGGCTGGGTCGATTCGAGCGCCTGCGCCTGGGCATCGAGCCCCTGCCTGGCGCGACGCCGGAAGACCTCGAGGAACAGGTCGTCCATCGTGCGGAAGTAGTAATGCACGAGCTGCGGTTTGAGGCTCGCGCGCTCGGCGACCCGTCGCGACGTCACGGCGGCGTAGCCGTCCTCGAGCATCAGTTGCTCGGCGGCATCGAGCAGGACGCCGCGGTTCTTGGCGTCCGGGGCGCCGATCCTTCGGTCCGATGCCATGCCCATTCCTTCCTCGCCGCGCCAGGCGGCGTCACCAGGCGAATCGTAGACGCCACCGGCCAGTCGACCTTGACCGCGACACTAGCCCATGCTAAGCAGGTGCTCAGCACTATTGGTGCCATCGCCGGGGTGTTGCGCCGCCCGCCGATCCGCACTTCCGCTCGACGCCGTTCTGGAAGGAACTCACGAGATGACCACTGACTTCGACTCGGTCGACTACTTCACCGATCAGTCTCTGGTGCCCGACCCGCACCCCTATTTCGATCACCTGCGGAGCAAGTGCCCGGTCGTGCGCGAGCCCAACTACGGGGTGCTGGCGATCACCGGCTACGACGAGGCGAACGCGGTGCTCAAGGACACCGACACCTACTCGTCGTGCATCGCGGTGGCAGGGCCGTTCCCGCCACTGCCGTTCACGCCAGAAGGTGACGACATCACCCAGCAGATCACCGATCACCGCTCGCAGATGCCGATGTTCGAGCACATGGTCACCATGGATCCGCCGGACCACACCAACGCCAGGTCCCTCCTGAACCGGCTCCTCACCCCGAGTCGACTGAAGGAGAACGAGGACTTCATGTGGCGCCTCGCCGACGAATGCCTCGATGACTTCGTCGCCGACGGCAAGTGCGAATTCCTGTCCGCCTACGCAAAGCCGTTCTCGCTCTTGGTCATCGCCGATCTGCTCGGCGTTCCCGAGCAGGATCACGAGGAGTTCCGAACCGTGCTCGGCTCGCCGCGGCCCGGCGCGCAGGTCGGCTCGCTCGAGCACGAATCCGTCGGACTCAACCCGCTCGAGTGGCTGGACGACAAGTTCGTCGGCTATCTCGAGGACCGCCGCACCCAGCCAAGGGACGACGTCCTGACCGCCCTGGCGGGAGCGAAGTACCCCGACGGATCTACACCGCCGGTGCTCGAGGTGGCCCGCTCGGCCACCTTCCTCTTCGCTGCGGGCCAGGAGACCACGACCAAGCTGCTGTCGGCGTCGATGAAGGTCCTGGGTGACCGCCCGGACATCCAGGACGCGTTGCGCAAGGACCGCAGCCGCATCCCCATCTTCGTCGAGGAGTCACTGCGGATGGACGCACCGGTGAAGAGCCAATTCCGGTTGGCCAAGAGGAAAACTCACCTCGGCGACACCGACGTTCCCGCGGGCACCACGCTGATGGTGTGCCCCGGTGCGGTCAACCGCGACCCCGTGCGCTTCGAGAACCCCCACGAGTTCAGCCTCGACCGCAAGAACGTTCGCGAGCACATCGCGTTCGGCCGCGGCGTGCACTCCTGCCCCGGCGGCCCCCTGGCCCGCGTCGAGGGCAGGGTCTCGATCGAACGCATCCTCGACCGGATGGGCGACATCACCATCGACGAGGAGAAGCACGGTCCGATCGACGATCGCCGCTACACCTACGAACCGACGTTCATCCTGCGTGGGCTCACCGAGATCAACATCCGGTTCACCCCCAAGGATTGAGCTCTCTGCGTTCGGCAGACCCGTTGAACGCCTTGCGATGTGCTGCCGCCAAACGGCCCATTCGCGGACGGGAGTCCCGATAAGCTGCGGGAGCATCCGAACACGCGACGGGAGATGGCGATGGCTACGATGGCTAGGGCGGCAGCGCCGGTACTGAGCGCCATTCTGGCAGTGGCCGCAATGCTGTTCGCACCGACGGCGAACGCAGCCGGTATGCGGATCGGCAACTACGTGGTCCTCACCGACCGCTGGAACGATCACTCGTGGATATGGTCGATCACCCACTCCTGCAAGAACGATCCGGAGTGCGGCACCTACTTCGTCGACCCGATCATCGCCCCCGCCACCGACAACCTGAACGTCCTGGCGATTCCGCGGCCGCCGAAGAGTCAGAAGTTTCAGAACACGGCGTTCTACGACAACGGCCGGTACACCCTGACCGTCGACGTCATCGACGGGGTGCGCTGCATCGGGTTCAACCTGCCATCACACGACGTCTACTCCTGGGACGCCACCACCTTGGGCGGGACGATCGTGTCCACCTATGACGCGGGCTGCTACGGGGCGCCCGCCGGCACGAGTACGTATTCGTTCTCGCTGCAACGATACTGAGCGGGTCGCGGCAGGCGGGCTAGATGTCTCCGCGGGTCCAGACGGCCGCACCGTTTCGTGAATCACAGGACAGGAACAGCCCATCGGGGGCCTGAGCCATGTCCCCATCGCGCCCAGAGCAATTGCCACCTTCGAGTTTGATGCCCCGAAGCTCGGTGGAGCGGAACCAACGCGGCGGGAGGCGTCGCGGCGATCCGCAGAACACCACCCTCCCCCAGTTCGTCACACCGAAGACGTAGTAGGTGGTCTGTTCACACGGTGCGCCGAGCACCGCGCCGGGCATGATGCCCGGCATGCAGGCGGGCAGGTTGCACGACGTGAGATCGTCGGCGGGCGGAGGATCGGTGGGGTCGGCCACCGCGGGGGGCGCAGCCAAGAGCCCCGCCAGCAGGAGCCCGGCAGCAGCGGTCAGGACGCGTCGCACGATACGTACCCTTCCACGAGCGAGAGCCGAATTCTCTCTTTTGGCCGAAGATCGGCCATCTCGACTCAGGGTACGTTCCGAACCCCGTCGCCACGGTTGCTCGCGATGTTATTCTCCTGCGTAAGAATGGCATTGCCATGGCAGTCAGCCAAGGTGAACGTATCGAGGAGCACGTCATGAGCTCAGCGAAGACCATCTCGGGAGCCGCGTTGATCGCCGCCGCCGCGATCGGAATGAGCTCCGCACCAACGGCGTTGGCCACCGATGGCGATTACGCCATCAACGGGACCTTCTCCGTGGTCTCCAACGGCGAGTGGGCCAAGGTGAACGACCGCTACCAGGATGAGCCGACGGTGCGCAGTACGTGGACGGTGAACACGACCTGTTCCACCGCCATCACCTGCTCGGGCAAGGTCACCAGCAGCCTGGGCTGGACCGAGGACATCTACACGACTAGCGGATTGTGGTACGTCAAACACTATGTGCCCGACTGGATCCCGTGTCCGGACGGCAGCAGAGCCCCCGGTCTGCAGGTCTACCGGTTCATCCATGCGAACGAGGAAGGCACGGCCCAGCAGGGCTCCAACCTGCTGGCCGGTGAAGACGAGACGACCGGCATCAGCGGCAATTGCGGCCGGAACCGCTCGCTGGTGCTCACCCTTCCGGTGAAGATCACCAAGATCGACTGATCGACCACCCACCCGAGGCCGGGGTCACCGGCTTCGGGTCAGTGCGGCAGCAGATCCTTCCAGGACAGCCCCAGGCGAGCTCCCGCCACCAAGTTCGTCACCTTGTACACCTTGCCGTTCGAACCGACGTATTCGCCTGTGCGCGGGTTGTACTCGGCAACGGCCACCTTGGGACCGGCGGTGGGCGTCGCGGTCCCGAAGGAACTCGGAGCCACCTGCGGCGCGGCGCCATCGACCGCCGGCCCGGGGGCCGGACCGGCCGCTGCCGGATCCGGCATGATCTCCGGCGCGGGCCCCGGTGCCGGACCGAGCGGTGGGATCGGGACGCCGTTCAACGAGTTGCCCGTTGGCGGCGGTGGCGGCGGTACCGCAGCGGCCGTGAAGGGGGCCTCCAACGGTGAGAGCGGCGCCGCACCGGGCGGTGCGCCGGGGGGCGTACCCAATGGAACTGCCCCGGGGGGCAACGGCGTTCCCTCGAGCGGCGCATGGATGTTGTCATTGAAATCCGTGCGGTCGTCGATCGGAATGCCTTGCGCGATCAGGCTGGGATCGATCGGATACGGTCCGAGACCGTGCTGCCGCATCGCCAGGGGCGTGAACGGCTTGTCACTGTTGCAGATGGCGACCGTCGGCGCGCGCTTCCCCGGATGCCGGATGCAGGGGTAGTTGCGTGCGCCGCGAACGGCGACCGGCGAGTCCTGTGGCAGCTTGCAGTAGAGCCCGTCAGGAGTGTCGATGTCGGACTCGTCGTCGGGCGAGCGCCACGACGACGGCGGAAGGAAGCCGACCGTGCACGGCGGCGGATCACTCACCGTCGCCGCGAAGTCGCCCCTAGCGGCGCCGGTCGAGTCGCTGGACGTCGTATACGCCTGCTGCTGGGCAACATACGGCGGCAATAGCACCAGCAGCTGCTCGAGCGACGCGTTGTAGGTCATCAGGATCTCGCTGACCGTACCCAGGTTCGCCAGCAGGACGGGCAGCGTCGGCTTCAGCTGGCTCAGCAGACTCGAGGTCTCGTCCGCGAAGGCCGGCCCCTTCGCCAGCACCGCACGGAACTGCGGGTCATTGTCGGCCAGCTGACCGGTGAAGCCCGCGAGGCTGCGTGCCCATGTGCGAATCGAATCGACCGTATCGGCCTGCGACGCCAGCAGCGGGCGGCTGTCGTCGGCGAGAGCGCGTGTCTGGTCGGCGATACCGTTCAGGTCGGCGCTCAGCGTAGCCCCGGAGTCCAGTAACGAGCCGAAATCGTCACTGGCGCCGTTCAATCCCTTGTACGTCTCGTCGAGCAGGGCGCTCAGCCGATCCTTGGGGAACGTGTCCACCAACGTGCTGACCCGGTCGAGCACCGGACCAACGGGTTGCGGTAGCGAGACGTTGGCTGCGGTGATGACGGCCCCGTCCTGAAGGTACGGGCCCGAGTCGGTCCGCGGTCGCAGGTCGACGTACTGCTCACCGACCGCGGAGATGCTGCGGATCTCGGCTTGAAGGTCGGCGGGGATCTTCGGGGACGTCGCGATTCTCATCGTCGCCTCGGCGCCGTCCGGGGTGAGCTCCACCCCGGTGACCTTTCCGACCTCGACGCCGCGATAGGTCACGTTGCTGAACCGGTAGAGCCCGCCGGAGGCGGGCATCTGCACCTTGACGGTGAGGCGGCCGAGACCAAGGAGCGTCGGCACCTGGATGTAGGCGAAGGCCATCACGATCACGCCGATGGTCCCGACGACCGTGAAGATGACGAGCTGGATCTTGATCAGACGAGTCAGCATCAATTGCCTCCGGCCATGGGCGCCATCGGATACGGACCGGCGAAGATGGATCCGCTCGGTGGCGAAGGCGCGGACTCATTGGCGACCACGCCGTCGTTCTGCCCCTGCGGAACCACGGGCAGCACGGGCCCAGTGACCGGCGGGGGCGCTTGCGCTGGAAGCACCCCCGGCCCCGGCAGGCTCCGATCGGCCCCGGGCGGGTCCGCCTGCAATCCTGCGGTGGGGGGGTTGCCGGGTAGGGCCGACAGCGGGCCGCCGGGCGGCGGTGGCTGCAGGGGCCGCCCCAGCGGATCGTAGGTGTAGCGCTGGAAGAACGGCTCGCCGGGAAGCGGCACGAGGTCGCGGCCTTCCTGACCGGCTCGGGAGCCCAAGAAGATCGACTTTCGCAGCCGAGGGCCCGAGATGTCGATCGTCGCAAACAGATTGATGAAGTCACCTCGTACACCGCGGTCGATGAGCGCCTGCCCGTATGGGAAGACCGTCAGGTAGGCGATGGCCTCCGTGATGTCGGGTCCGACATCGGCGAGCGCCTGGAGCGTCGGCTGAAGGTTCTGCAGGTTCTTGACGAGGTCGGCCTGGGTGTCGTTGACCAGCCGGTTCGCAGTATCGCTGAAGTTGCCCAGCTTGGTGAGCGCGGTGGTGAGTTGCGGCCGCTCGCGATCGAGCACCTCGAGCGCCCGGGGGATCCGCTGCAGCGCCTGGTCGAGGACGTCGCGCTTACCCGCGAAGGTCACCGCGATCCGGTTCAGGGCACTGATGGTGGCGACGAGATTCTCCCGCTGCTGATCGAGCGTGCCCACGAACGTGTCGAGCTGGCTCAACAGATCGCGAAAGTCGGACTCACGCCCCGACAACGCCGTGTTGAAGGTGTGGACGATCTCGCCGATCTGGCCCAGACCGCCCGCGTTCACCACCACGGACAGCGACGACAGGGTCTGTTCCGTCGACGGGTAGGTCGACGAGTCATTGAGTCCGATCGTGGCCCCCGGCGCTAGCTTGCCCTCCGGAGGTTGGCCGAGCGGCGGATCTAGCGCCAGGTGCATCGAGCCCAGGAGGCTGGTCTGCCCGACGCTGGCCACCGCATTGGCAGGGATGACGACATCGGGCTTCACCGAGATCTCGACGTTGGCGTGCCAGTTCTCGACGTCCATCTTCCCGACGCTGCCGACGACGACGTCGTTCATCAGGACGGGCGAATTCGATTCCAGTGTCGAGATGTTCGCGATCTCGACGTGATATCTGACGGCGTCGGATCCGCGGCCGACGGCCCCGGGCAACGGAAGCGAGTTGATTCCCTGGAACGCGCATCCGGTGGCGGTGAGCGCCACGCACGTGCCCGTCGCCAACAACCGACCGAGCTTGTTCATGGTGTCCCCTCTGCGGCGAGCGGCGGTCCTGGCGCAGGGCCGGGAGCCGGTGGTGGGGATTCGGCGGGTAGCAGCAGGTTCGGCAGGTTCGGCGCGCCGGCCGCATCGGCTGGCGGAGGTCCTGGTGGCGGTCCAGGCGGCACCGGGGCGCCGGGATACAGCGCCGGTGACGGGAACGCCGGCAGCCGATCGTTGACCGGCAGAGGAACGCCGGGCGGCCCCATGCCGGCCGGTGGCGGGACGTCACCGTCCAACCCGGTGTACGCGGAGACCGACGGCGGGATCTCCGGCGGCCCGGGCGGGGCTCCCTCGCCCCCGGGCGCCAGCCTGGCCTCCGAGTACACGATGTTGTCCGGGCTGGCCGACTTGGCCAGGTACGGATTGATCGGCACCGGAATGTAGTTCAGATTCAGCAGCCGCAACGCGGGACCGAGGTAGTCGTTGCACAACTTCGCCGTCTCGGGCGCCGTGGTGTTCTGCAGCGCGCCGATGGTGCCGCAGACGAACTGCATCGGATTGGACAGGTTGGGGATCGCGAACCCGCCGCGGACCGTGCCGATGTCCGGGTCGTAGATGTTGTAGGCATTCGCAAAGGCATTGGGCGTCACGTGGAGTACCTGCTCGAGGTCCATCTTGGAGTCGACCAGGGTCTGCGTGACGGCGGTCAACCCACGAATCTGTTCGACGGTCTGGTCACGGGTGCCCACGACGAAGCGCTTCACCTCGTCGATCGCGACCGACAGATCCGTCAGCGCCGCATCGAGATCGGACTTGCTTCCGTCGAGCACGCTGGACAGCGTGGCCAGCCGGTTGTTGAAGGCCACGATCTGTTCGTTGCTCCCCCGCAGCGCGGTCACGAAGACCTGCAGATTCTTGATTGTGTCGACGAAGTTGCCGCTGCCGTCGGCCAGGATCCGGCCCACCCCGGAGAGTTGCTTCAACGTCTCGCGCAGCTTGTCGCCGTTGCCCTCGAGGGCGTTGGCAGCGCTGTCGATGAAACGGCCCACCGAGCTGGTGTTCAAGTCGCCCTTGGGTCCAAGGTCGGTCGCGAGGCGGTCGAGCTGAACCTTCACCTCATCCCATTCGACGGGGACTGCGGTGCGCTCCAACGGGATCACCGCGCCATCGCCCAGCGTCGGGCCCTCTTCTGAAGAGCGGAACGCGGGGGTCAACTGAACGTAGCGGGCGGCGATGAGGTTCTGCGCGACGATGACCGCCTTGGCGTCGGCAGGCACCGGCACGTTCGGGTCGACCGCCATGGTGATCTTGGTCTGGGTGCCCTGCGGTTCGATCTTGTCGATCGTGCCGACCTTGACACCGGAGACCTTTACGTCATCGCCGGGATAGATGGCGGTGGCCGAGGTGAAGAACGCGGTGATCGTGGTGGGCGCGAAGAACGCGGCGCGGATGGCCAGGAAGCCACCCCCGATGAGCGCGATGACCAGCCCCGCCGCGATGGCGGGGACGAGCCAGGACCGAGACTTCTCGGCACGAGACGTCATCGCGAGCCTCCAGGAACTCCGTTGTACGGCAACGGCAACTCGGCACGCGGTCCGGTATCCGCGGGCGGCGCTCCGCTACCGAACGGCCCGCGACGGAATCCGAACGCATAGTCGAGGAACGGCTGAAGCAGCTGCGCCGGTTGGAAGTTCGGCACGTAGGCGGTGTAGTAGCCGCCGCTGGACACCGCTTCGGCCAGCGTGGTCTGGTACTTCGCCGCACCCGGTAGCGCCTTGGCGAGATTGTCGCGGTTCTTCTCGAGTACCGCGTTCACCCTGTTGAGCCGTTCCAGCGTCGGCGCCAGTTCCTTCTCGTTGTCGCCGACGAGGCCGATCAGCTGCTTGGACACGGCCGACGTGTTCGCCAGCAGGCCGACGATCGCCTGGCGGCGTTCGACGAGCACCGCCAGCAGATCGTCGGCATTGAGGATCAGGGAATTCACCTGTTGGCTGCGCTCCGAGAGGATTCCGGTGACGTCCGCGGCGGACTTGAGAAGCTCGCGCAGCGTGTCATCACGGCTGTTGAGGGATTTCGACAACCGACTCAGGCCGTCGAACGTCGGGCCCAGTTGCGGCGCAATGCGATCCAACGTCGTCGACAGGGTGTCCAGCGACTGGTTGAGCGCCTCGGTGTCGGTACCGGCCGTGTTCGTGGTCAGTTCGCCGACCGCATCGCTGAGCGAATACGGCGATGACGTCCGCGACACCGGAATGGCGTCGGTGCGGCTCAACGACCCGCCACCGGCCGACTCCAGACTCAGAACACGTTGTCCCAGAAGCGATCCAGTGCGAATGTGGGCCGACGTCTGGGATCCCAGCGGGTACTTGGAGTTGACCGTGAACGCGACGAGGGCGTCACCGTCGTCGAGCGAGACGCCGGTGACGGCACCCACCTTGAGGCCCGAGAGGGTGACGTCGTTGCCGACGAAGATGCCGCCGGCCTCGCTGAACCGGGCCTGATACTTCAGCGAGGTCGCATACGAGAGCAGACGTTCCGGTTGCAGCCCCACGGCGACGACCAGGATGGCGAGGACGACACCGATGAAACCGGCGCGGACCAGGTTCGAGGCGCGATACTTCAGCATTACGGCTCAGCGCACCTTCCGTTTTCTTGCGACACGAAGGGGAATACCGAAGCCCTTCCCTGGAGGTCGGTGACGCGAATCTTGAGCTCGCAGATGTAGTACTGCACGAACGACCCGTATGCCCCAATTCGGGCAAGTTTGCGGTAGTTGCCCGGCGATCTCTGCAACGCGCCGTCGAGAAACGACGTCTTGGCGTCGAGGTTGGTGGCCAGGCGACTCAGTTGGTCGATGGTGCCTGCAAGCGGTGGCCGGGCTTGCGTGAGGAGATCGGCCAGCGACGCGGTGCCGTTGTCGAGCGACGTGATGGCGGTGCCGATCGGATCGCGATCCTGCGATAGACCCGTGATCAGCTTCTCGAGCCGGTCGACCAGGCCGTCGAACTGGTCGCCGTCCTTGGCCACGGTGCCCAGCACCGTGTTCAGGTTGTCGATCAGCTGCTCGGTGGTCGCGTTGTTGTCCGCCAGCGAGTTGGTGAACGACGACGTCTTCGCCAGCAGGGAGTCGAGCGTGCCCTCTTGGCCCTGGAAGACGTCGACCAGCGACGCCGAAAGCGCGTTCACGTCTTGCGGGTTCAGGCCCTGGACAACTGGTTTCAGGCCACTCAAGAGCAGATCCAGATCGAGCGCCGGCTGGGTGCGGTCCACCGGGATCTCAGAACCGGCAGGCAGTAACCGCGTCGAGCCGGGGCCGTCGATCAGGTCGAGGAACCGGTCCCCGGTGAGGTTGAGGTAGCGGATCGCGGCTTGCGTTCCCGTGGTGAGCGAAATCTTGCGGTCGGCATCGAACTCCACGAGCACCGTGCGGTCCGGTCGCAACGACACGTCGGTGACGGTCCCCACCCGAATTCCGGCCACCCGTACCGTATCTCCCGCGGACAACCGGGAGGCGTCGGTGAAGACCGCCGAGAAGCCGTTGGTAGAGCCGGTCCGGTACTGCCCGAAGGTGAAGAACAGGAACACCGTCAGCAGCGCCATGACAGCGCCGAAGATCCCGAACTTGACGAGTGTGCCCCGCGAGCCGGTCATCCGGGTTGTCCAATCTGCGCGGAGTTTCGCGGTGGGCCCGAGATGGGTCCGAACAGCGCTTGCTTGAGCGCGTCCGAGTTCAGCAGGACGCCCTGGTTGCCGTACTTCCATGGGTTGGCGCCGACGTCGGCGACCAGGAAGGGCGGAAACTTTCCATTTGGCAGCAGAGGCATCATCTGCGACTCACATTGCGGACCACCCGTGGCCGCGACCTTGGGCAGGTCCTCGGGGTAGCGGTAGCGTTCGACGCCCAACGTGAAGCTCGACGACACCTCGACGCCGGGTTTCGAAAGCGGCTGCCCCTTGAAGAAGGGGAACAAGCCCTGGATTCCGCACCTGAGCGCAGGGCTGTATTCGTTGGTCAGGTCGGTGGTGGGCACCAGCATGCGCAGGACGTCGGCGAGCGGCTGCCGGTTCTCCCCCAGCACGTCGTTACCCACGTCGGCTAGGCCGATGGCGCTGACCAGAAACCTGTCGAGATTGTCTTCCTGATCGACGAGCGTGTCGCTGACCTTGGTGGTGCTCTCGAGGATGCCGACGAGGTCGGGTGCGGCGTCGGCATAGGCATTGAGTGCCACCGGAGCCAGCTCCAGATCACGGTTGATGTTGTCTAGGCTCGGGTTGATCCTCTGCAGGAATCGGTCGAAGTCGGTCACCGTCTGGCCCAGTTTCTCCCCGCGTCCGTTCAGTGCCCCGGAGAATCCCGCCAGGGTCTGATTCAGCTTGACCGGGTCGATCGCCTTCAACACCGAGGTGAGTTGCTGAAAGACGGTGTTGATCTCGACGGTGACGTGCTGGACGTCGATCTGCTGGCCCTCCGCGAGCCGTGCTGGCGACGGAGTCGGGGGGTTGACGAACTCGACGAACTTGGCGCCGAACACCGTCGTCGACGTGATGTTGACGCCGACGTTCCCGGGGATGTCCGCAAGGTCGTCGGGGTCGATGGCCAAGTGCAGCACGGCCTTGCCGTCGGGTCGGGTTTCGATGGACTGGACTTGGCCGACCTGCACGCCGCGCATCTTGACCTTGGCTTCGGGGTTCATCACCAGGCCGGCGCGCTCGCTGACCACCGTCACCGGCACGGTCTGGCCGAAACCGCCCCGGAACATCATGACGGAGAAGACGACGACCGCGACGATGGCGAGCACGGTGGCGAGACCCGCCAGTGCGCGAACGTTCGATCGAGACATCGGTGCCCTCCCCTAACCCGACAGGTTGAAGTTGCCGCTGGAGCCGTAGACGGCCAGCGAGATCAGCAGTGTCACCGAGACCACGATGACCAACGAGGTGCGTACGGCATTGCCCACGGCCACACCGACGCCCGACGGCCCGCCGGTGGCATAGAAGCCGTAGTAGGTGTGCACCAACAGGATCGCTAGCGCCATTAGGACGGCCTGGAAGAACGACCACAACAGGTCGATGGGATTCAGGAACGTCCCGAAGTAGTGGTCGTACAAACCGCCGGACTGGCCGAAGAGGACCACGGTCGTGAACCGGCTGGCGACGAACGACAGGATGACCGCGATCGAGTACAGCGGGGTGATCGCGATCAGTCCCGCGACGATCCGCGTCGACACCAGGTACTCCACCGGGCGGATGCCCATCGACTCGAGCGCATCGATCTCCTCGTTGATCCGCATCGCCCCCAGTTGGGCGGTCACCCCGGCGCCGAAGGTGGCAGCCAGACCGATGCCCGCCACCACGGGCGCTGCGATGCGGACGTTGATGAAGGCCGCCAGGAAGCCGGTCAGCGCTTCGATGCCGATGTTGCCGAGTGAGCTATAGCCCTGCACGGCGAGCGTGCCGCCGGTGGCCAGGGTGAGGAAGCCGACGATCACCAGGGTGCCGCCGATCATCGCCAGAACACCCGCGCCCATGGAGATCTCGGCGATGAGGCGCACGATCTCCTTGCCGAAGTGCGTCGCCGCGTACGGTGTCCCCTTGATCGCCCGGCCGAAGAACAGGGTCTGATCCCCGATCCTGGCCAGGCTGTTGACCGGTCGGTGGACGGTGTTCACCAACCGCGGGAAGCGGCTGCGCACCACCTGCATGGTTCCCATGGCCGACCCCTACTTCGCCGTCAGCTGGATGCCGATGGCCGTGACGACCACGTTGATGACGAACAGCGCCATGAACGCGAAGACGACCGTCTCGTTGACCGCATTGCCGACGGCCTTCGCGCCGCCACCGGTGATCGTCAGCCCGCGGTAGCAGGCGATGAGCCCGGCGAGCAGCCCGAAGAGGGCCGCCTTCACACAGGAGATGATGACTTCGGGAACGCCGGTCAGGAGCGTGATGCCCGCGGCGAAGGCGCCGGGGTTGACGTCTTGGACGAAGACCGAGAAGAAGTAGCCCCCGAGAATGCCGATGATCACCACCAGGCTGTTCAACAGGAACGCCACCAGGCACGAGGCCAGCATGCGGGGGGTGACCAGGCGCTGCACGGGATTGATGCCCAGCACCTCCATGGCGTCGATCTCCTCGCGAATGGTCCGGGACCCCAGATCCGCACACATCGCGGTGGCGCCCGCACCCGCCACGATGAGCACCGTGACGAGGGGCCCGACCTGGGTGACGGCGCCGAAGGCGGCGCCCGCCCCCGACAGGTCAGCCGCTCCCAGCTCGCGAAGGAGAATGTTGAGGATGAAGCTGACCAAGACCGTGAAGGGAATCGCCACCAGGAGCGTGGGCAACAACGACACCCGTGCCACGAACCAGCACTGGTCGAGGAATTCTCGCCACTGGAACGGCCGGACGAACACGAACTTGACCGCGTCGACGCCCATCGAGAACAGACCGCCGACGGCACCCATGGGAGCCGACAAGCCCTTGGGCATCGAGACGCCCGTCGACCATCGCTCCGGTCCCCTAACCGCCATTGGTTGCAGGTCCTTTCACAATCGTCACGGCCGAAGCCCAAGCGCCGGCGACCCGATCGGCGGCTTCACCGAGGGGTTGGTGAAACAACTCGACGCACTGTGCCACACGGTGGACCCTCGGCGGGTGCCCTTTGGCGTTAATCGACTGGTCGGAATCGACGGGTCGACTCTTGGCGGCCCCGGACACTTGGGCCTGGGGCGGCTGACCAGTTCCGAAACGGATGTCCGTAGCCTCCTCCTCGTCGATGACGCCGAACCAATCATGTTGCCGTACAACGACACGTCGCCGCGACGTCGGCCGGGTTCCGGTGTTCACCCCGGCCCCCGGGTGCGCCGGGTCGCGACATTGGGCATCAAGGCCTCCGAGTCGTCTAGGTGACGGCGCCGGCCGTCTTCAGCTCGATGATGCGATCCCAGTCCAGGCCGAGTTCGACCAGTACCTCGTCGGTCTGCTCGGCGAAGGCCGGTGCGGGACCGGTGTGGGGTGGCTCGACGTCGAACTGGACGGGATTGGCGACGAGGTCCAAGTCGCCAGCACGCACGATGTAGTCGTTCGCACGCACCTGCGCGTCGTCAGCTGCCTGCAACGTGTCTTGCACGGGAGCCCACGGTCCCGCAAGGGTGGCAAACCGTGCACTCCACTCTGGAAGGGTACGGCCGGCAATCGCCTCGCGGAGGATTTCGACTGCTTCTCCCGTGTGCTCGGCAATCGACTCGACCGTTGCGAAACGCGGGTCGTCGACGAGGTCTTCGCGCTCCACGTGCCGGCAGACGTCAGCCCAGAACTTGGTGGGCTGCATCATCACCAGCGAGATGTAGCGGTTGTCCTTCGTCTCGTAGACGCCGACGAGAGGGTTGATCGGCGAGCCGTGCACACCGGGCGGCGGCGAGACCATCAACTGATGGAGGTGTGAGGTCAACGCGATGGTGTGCCCCATGGCCCATAGTCCGCTGCCGAGCAACGAGACGTCGACCGTCGAGGGCTCGCCCGTGCGCTCACGCTTGAACAGAGCCGCCGCGATGCCACCGGCGAGGTTGGTGCCGGAAATGGTATCGCCGTAGGCCGGCCCGGGTGGACCGATCATTCCCTTGGTGCCCGCAGGCGTGATGGACGCCGCCGTACCCGCACGGCACCAGAAGGCGGTCATGTCGTAACCACCCTTCTCGGATTCGATTCCGCGTGGGCCGAGCGCACTTCCCCTGGCGTAGATGATCTTTGGGTTCACCGCGCGGATGTCGTCGACGTCCATCCCGAACTTCCTGCGGTGCCCGGGAAGGAAACTCGTCAAGAACACGTCTGCACGCTTGGCGAGTTCGAGGAGGACCTCGCGGCCCTCGGGCTTGGACACGTCGAGCCCGATGCTGCGCTTGCCGCGGTTGGCATGCTCGATGTTGGGGTTCGGATCGCCCTCCACGCGAAGTGAACCGGTCTGTCGCAGGCCGCGTTGCGGATCCCCGGTGACGGCGTGCTCGACCTTGATGACGTCGGCGCCCCACTCGGCGAGCACCGCGCCCGCCGACGGCACGAACCCGTACATCGCGACCTCGAGGACGCGGATGCCCTCCAGCGGCCCGCTCATGCCTTCTCTCCGGGAACGACCGTCGCGTAGGCCTTCTGCTCCTGGAACTCCTCGAGCCCGGCGACGCCCATCTCCCTGCCGATTCCCGACTGCTTGTAGCCGCCGAAGGGCGTCTCCGCACCGAAGTAGTTGCCGCCGTTGATACTCAGGGAGCCGGCGCGAATGCGGCGAGCCATGGCCAGGGCCCGGTCCTCATCGCCGAAGACACCGCCGGCCAGTCCGTAGATCGAGTTGTTGGCGATGCGGACCGCATCGTCGTCGTCCTCGTAGCCGATGACGACGAGCACCGGGCCGAAGATCTCCTCCTGCGCGATCTCGCTGTCCGGATCGACGTCGGTCAGCAACGTGGGGGCATAGAAGAAGCCCGGATCCAGCTTCTCGCCGCCGGTGACCAGAGTGGCGCCGTCAGCCACGGCGCGCTGGACGATGCCGTGCACCTTGTCCCGCTGTTGCTCGCTGATCAGCGGCCCCATGTAGGTCTTCGGATCCGCCGGGTCGCCGTGGCGTACATGGGCCAGGTTCGCCGCCACCTGCGCGACGATCTCGTCCTTGCGCGCGTTGGGCACCAGTAGACGCGTCGTGAGGGCACAGCCCTGTCCGGCGTGCGTGACGATCGTGAAGGCCGCCATCATCGCGCAGCTGCCTATGTCGGCATCGTCGAGCATGATCATCGCCGACTTCCCACCCAGCTCCAGGAAGACGCGCTTCACCGTCGCACTACCCGCCGCCATGATCGCGCGGCCGGTCGGCGTGGAACCGGTGAAGGTGACCACGTCGACCTCGGGGCTGGCGGTCAGCACGGGCCCGACTGCGGGGTCTGCCGAACTCAACACGTTCACCACGCCCGCCGGAATGTCGGTGTGCTGGGCGATCAGCTCGCCGAGCGCCAAGGTGATGAGCGGCGTATCCGGGGCACCCTTGAGGACCACGGTGCACCCGGCGGCCAGGGCGGGCGCCAGCTTCGCGAGCGCGAGCTGGTTGGGGTAGTTGTAGGCGATGATGGCGGCGACCACACCCGCCGCTTCCTTCTCCACCCAACGATGGTGCAGCTGCCCCCGGCTCGCGACGTTGCCGAGGTCTTCGGTCATCGGATAGGTCTTCAGGAGGTCGGCGTAGAAGCGGACGATCCGGATCGGGTCGTCGAGCTGGGGACCGGCGAGCAGGGCGGGCGTCGCGCCGACTTCTGCGATGGTCAGGGCACCCAGCTCGTCGCGGTGTTCGACCAGAGCGGCGTGCAGCTGCTCCAGACAGTGAATCCGGAACTCGACGTCGGTGGACCAGGTCGTCGTGTCGAACGCCCGCCGGGCCGCACCGATGGCCGCGCGGGCATCCTCGGCGGTGGCGTCGGGCGCGTAGCCCAGCACCTCCCCGGTCGCAGGGTTGAGCGAGGGGAAGGTCCTCGAGTCGATGTCGTCGGCAGCCCCACTCCGCGAGTCGATGTCGTCGGCAGCCCGACTCCGCGAGTCGATGTCGTCGGCAGCCCGACTCCGCCCAGCCTCGACGAGTTTCCCGTCCACCAGCATCCGCCGGTCGGCCTTCGACCGGGGCGCGTGCGCACCCGAGCCTGCACGCCCGTCGGCGGCCATCGTCGGTGTCTGGCCCATCATCCTCCTCAGTGTGATGGAAATTTCATTCTCATCAGTGGCGAATCATACATTCGCTAGACGAGAACACAAGCAGCCTCAGACCACCTCGTCAGGGCCTTGCAAGACCCTTGGCCAGTACGGTTTTGGATCTGGCGGCGGAACGGTTGTCTTGCGAGATCTGGCGACCGGAGAGTACGGTTCTCATAATCGGAAGCACTGTTCTTACGAACTCGATCGAACTTACCGGGAGGACCCCGCAGTGAAGAACGCCGTCGTCACGGGAGGCGGTTCCGGCATCGGCGCGGCGATCGCGAATCGTCTGCGCTCCGACGGCTATCACGTCGCGACGCTGGATCTGAATCCTTCCGACGAGGAGTTCGCCTTCACGGCGGACGTCACCGACCGAGCGGCCATCGATACGGCACTCGACGCCATCCGGGCCCAGCTGGGGCCGGTCACCATCCTGGTGAACGCCGCCGGGCTGGATGGTTTCAAGCGCTTCCTCGACATCGACTTCGACACCTGGCGACGCGTCATCGACGTCAACCTCAACGGCGTCTTCCACTGCATCCAGGCTGTCCTGCCCGACATGATCGAGGCGAACTGGGGCCGGATCGTCAACATCTCCTCGTCGAGCACTCATTCGGGCACGCCGTACATGTCGCACTACGTGTCGGCCAAGTCGGCGGTGAACGGACTCACCAAGAGCCTCGCGCTCGAATACGGACCGGATGGCATCACGGTCAACGCGGTTCCGCCCGGTTTCATCGACACCCCGATGCTGCGCAAGGCCGAGAGCCGCGGCTTCCTCGGCGACATCGAGAAGACCATCGAGCAGACCCCGGTTCGGCGGATCGGCAAGCCCGAGGACATCGCCGCCGCGTGCTCCTTCCTCATCTCCGACGAGGCCAGCTACATCACCGGCCAGATCCTCGGCGTCAACGGCGGGCGAAACACCTAAGCGATGACACAGACAGTGATGACACAGGCAGTGCAGTCGAAGGAGAGGACTTCCGATGGGACGCGTTGAGGGCAAGGTCGCTTTCATCACCGGCGCCGCGCGCGGGCAGGGTCGCAGTCACGCGATCCGATTGGCCGAGGAGGGCGCGGACATCATCGCCGTCGACCTGTGCGAGGACATCCCGTCCATTGGCTACTCGATGGCCACCCTCGAGGATCTCGAGGAAACGGCGCAGTACGTCGAGAAGACCGGGCAGCGCATCGTGACGGCCAAGGCCGACGTGCGCGATGCCGCCCAGCTTCGGGCCGCACTCGAACAGGGCATCGGCGAATTGGGCAAGCTCGACATCGTGGTGGCCCAGGCGGGCGTTGCCGGCATGAAGGGCGAACCTCAGATCGACGCCTGGTGCGACGTGATCAACACCAACCTGGTGGGCACCATCAATGCCATTCAGGTGGCACTTCCCCACCTCGGCGAAGGCGCCTCGATCATCGCCACCGGTTCGACCGCGGCCCTGATGGACGTCGCCAAGGTCGACAATCCCGGCGCCGACCTGGGCGGTGTGGCGTACCTGACCTCCAAGCGTGCGCTGTCCGGCTACGTCTACGACCTCGCCACGCACCTGGCGCCGCGCGGAATCCGCGCCAACGTCGTCCATCCGACGAATTGCAACACCGACATGTTGCAGAGCGCGCCGATGTACCGGTCTTTCCGGCCCGACCTGGAGAACCCCACGCGTGCCGACGCCGAACCGGTCTTCGGGGTCCAGCAAGCGATGAAGATCCCTTACATCGAGCCGATCGACATCAGCAACATGATCCTGTTCCTCGCCTCCGAGGAGGCCAGGTACGTGACGGGCATGCAGATGCGGGTCGACGGCGGCGGATACCTCAAGTGGTACGACTACCACGTCTAGACCAGCTCCGGACAACGACATTCGCAACATCAGAAGGGTACGAACGTGAAGGTGTCAGTTGACGGACAGCGCTGCCAGGGACACACCCTGTGCGCGATGATCGCGCCCGACTCGTTCGAACTCGACGACGTCGACGGTCATGCTTCGCCAGTGACCGAGCTGGTGCCCGCCGACCGCGAGGCCCAGGTCGCAGAAGCCGCCCAGTCGTGCCCGGAACAGGCCATCGTCATCGAATGACGTTGCAGCCCCGTCACTTCGACCGATGCCGACCGTTCGCCCAAGAACACTAGGAGACACCGCCGTGACCATCGACGACTGCGATGAGCCGCTTTCGCGAGAAGCCGACGACGACCGCAAGAAGAACGGCATCCACTTCGATCGGCACACCCCGGAGTACCGGGAGCAGTTCCAGGAGATCACCGAGGCGATGCACGCCAAGTGCCCGGTGGCGTGGACCGACGTCTACGGCGGGCACTGGGTCGCCGCAGGCAGCAGCGAGGTGTTCGAGCTCGCGCGTTGTCCCGTCGTCTCCAACGACCACGACCTGCACGGAGAGCGAAGGGGTTACCAGGGCATCACCATTCCGAAGGCGCAACGCGCGACGGTCGTGCGCGGCGGGATCCTCGAGATGGACGAGCCCGAACACGGCATCTACCGCGGTGCCCTCAATCCGTATCTGTCCCCGGCCGCGATCAAACGGTGGGTGCCCTTCGTCGACGAGATCACCCGCGCCGCACTGGACGAGAAGATCGAGACCGGTCGCATCGACTTCGTCGACGACCTGGCCAACATCGTGCCCGCCGTGCTGACACTCGCCATGATGGGCATCGAGCTGAAGAAGTGGTTGATCTACAGCGAGCCCGCCCATGCCGGGGTGTCCACCCCCGAACACTCGCCCGATGCCCCGCGGGTCGCCGAGATGAACCGGCAGATGGGCATCGACATGATCACCACGATGATGGAGATCCGGGAGAATCCGCGACCAGGCCTGGTGAATGCGCTACTGAACCTGCGCATCGACGGTGAGCCCGCCCCCGACCTGGAGATCCTCGGCAACCTCGGGCTAGTCATCGGCGGTGGGTTCGACACCACCACGGCGCTCACCGCGCATGCGCTGGAATGGCTTTCGGAGCACCCGGATCAGCGTGAGCGGCTCAGTCACGAGCGCGACACCCTGCTGGACCCGGCCACCGAGGAGTTCCTCCGCTACTTCACGCCCGCGCCAGGAGATGGCCGCACCTTCGCCGAGGACGTCGAGGTCGACGGTCAGCGCTTTCACGAGGGCGAGCGGCTGTGGCTGTCGTGGGCCATGGCCAACCGCGACCCGTCGGTGTTCGACGAACCGAACGAGGTCATGTTGGATCGAAAGGGCAACCGGCACTTCAGCTTCGGCATCGGTGTCCACCGCTGCGTCGGGTCCAACGTGGCCCGAACCGTGTTCAAGTCGATGCTGACCGCCGTGCTCGATCGGATGCCCGACTACGTGTGTGATCCCGAAGGCGCCGAGCATTACGAGAGCATCGGCGTGATCCAGGGCATGAAGCATCTGCCCGCCACGTTCACCCCGGGTAGGCGATTGGGTCCCGGCCTCGACGAGACGCTGGAGAACCTGCAGCGGATCTGCGACGAGCAGGAGTTGGCCCGGCCGATCACCGAGCGCAAGGACGCCGCCGTCATCGACTGGTGACCTCCAGTCCCCTCCCCTCCCTCTTTCTTGCTCCCCTTCTTGCGCGAGCGTGCGCGTCTGCGGCCGACACGCCGAAGCCCGATCCAACTTTGCGCACGCTCGTCAGTGCGATGGCGGCGAACCCGAACCCGAACCCGCCGCGAGCGTGCGCAAACTCGGGCGACACGCCGACCACAGGCCCGCAGACACGCACGCTCGCGGGGAAGAAGACGATGGGCCGGCTAGGGGCGGGGCAGCCCGAGCACCTGCTGGGCGATGATGTTGCGCTGGATCTCCGACGTGCCACCGGCGATGGTGCCCGAGAAGCTGCGGGCGAAGCGCTCGAACCAACTCGCGAAGTAGTGGTCGAGGTTCATGTGCGCGTACGGTCCCGTAGTCGCCGGATGGATCAGTCCCTCGGCGCCGGCGGCAGTCAGAATGTTGTTGGACGCGTTCATCTCCGCCTCGGATCCGAAGAGCTTGAGCACCGACACCGACGCGACGTCCACCTCGCCGCGGGCGGCCTTCGCCAGCGAGATCGAGCCCATCAGCCGCAGGGCGTGGTAGTCCATGACGGTCGTGGCGTACTGGTCGCGCTCCAGCGCGGTCGCCGGACGGAAATCGCCGATCATGTTGTCGATGCGGTCGGCGAACCCGAGCCACATCATCGTGCGCTCGTGACCGAGTGAACCGTTGATGACGCCCCACCCCCCGTTGAGCGGGCCGACGAGATTCTCGACGGGCACCTCGACGTCGGTGAAGAACACCTCGTTGAAGTCCTTGTTGTCCTCGCCGCAGAGATCGGCGAACGGACGACGCACCACTCCCGGCAGGTCGGTCGGGATGAGCAACGCGCTGATGCCCTTGTGCTTGGGCGCATCCGGATCGGTCCGCACGAACGTCAGCAGGAAGTCGGCGTCATGGGCGCCCGACGTCCACACCTTCTGGCCGTTGACGACGAACCTGTCCCCATTCAGAACCGCCCTGGTGCGCAGTGACGCCAGGTCAGAACCCGCACTCGGTTCGCTCATGCCAAGCGACGCGGTCTTCTCGCCGCGTAGCACCGGTACCGCCCACTGGTGCTTCTGCTCATCGGAGCCGAATGAAATGAGCGATGCCGCAATGATGTTGACGCCCTGCGGATTGAACGAGTGATAGATCCGACGGTTGCAGAGTTCCTCGAGGTGCACGTACTGCTGCAGCACGCTCGCGTTGCGGCCCCCGAACTCAGGCGGCTGCGCCGGCAGCAGCCAGCCGTTGTCGAACAGCAGACGTTGCCAGTCACGGGCCCACTGCGGCATGTGCGACACCGACCGTGGGCGTTCCGACGTCTGCTCGGCGGTGGGCAGATGCTCGGTGAGGAACGCGACGAACTCGGCGCGGAACTCTTCGACGTCGGAATCGAACGTCAACTGCATCAGAGGGCTCCGTACTCTTCGGCGATCATCGCGCGGTGTTCGGCGGCGCCGCCCAGCATCAACTCACCGGCCTTCGCTCGCTTGAGCGCGAACTGCAGGTCGTTCTCCCACGTGAACCCCATGGCCCCGAAGAGCTGCAGGCCGTGGCGGAACACCAGCGATTGACACTCCCCCGCCGAGGCCTTGGCCATTGCGGCCGCCAGCCGACGACGCGGGTCGTCGGCCGCGATGGTCAAGGCGGCGAAATAAGCCAGCGCGCGGGCCCTTTCGATGGCGACGTGCATGTCCGTCGCCTTGTGCTGCACGGCTTGGAACGAGCCGATGGCCACCCCGAACTGCTGACGGTTCTTCACGTGTTCGATGGCGAGGTCCAGGATGCGCTGACACGCCCCCACCATGGTGATCGCCATGCCGGTGAGGGCCAGGTGTCGCGCACGTTCGGTGTCGACGGAAACCCTGTCGGCATCGGCGATGCGCACGCCGGCGAAGGTCACCTCGGCCACGTGCAGCACCGGGTCGAACACCGAACTGCGCCGCGCGTCGACCGCGTGCGCATCGACGATGAACACCCCGGCCGCGGTCACCACGGCGAGGCGATCGGCGCGGTCGCCGTCGAGGACGTGGCGCGCCGTGCCGTTGAGGACCCAGCCCTCGGCGTCACGGTGAGCGGTGACGCCGTCGTACACCGCGGCGCCCGCCTGTTGAGGGTCGAACCGGTCGCCGACGAGCGGCGCGAACTGCGTCAGCGTGGCCAGGAACGGCGTGGGGTCGGTGGCGCGCCCCAACTCCTCCAGCAGGATCGCCAGCTCGACGGCGTTGTCGGGGTCGGCCAGCTCGGTCCAACCGGCGTCGACGTAGAGCTTCCACAGTGGCCCGGCGTCCACACCGTCCTCGGCGACGCTGCGGACCAGCGATGCCGGACACTGCTTGCCTACCGCGTCGCGGACCGTTCCCTGCCATAGGCGCTGATCAGCGTCGAACTCCAACAGCATGCCGCCGCCTCCTGCATCGTCGTCGATTCACTGTGAGAATATCATTCTCATTAGCGAGTCAAGCATTCTCCCCATACTGCTACCTCATTTCACCGAGCCTGCCTCGTGCGACTGACCAGCACACACTCTCACCAGCGCCGATCCTCGCAATCGGCCGGAGAACAATATTCTTGCCAAAGAAGAACAACGATCTACACTGGGGTCGTGTCTGGTGCGGCTGCGCCCAGACGACGACGTGAAGGATGGATCCGGTGAAGGAACTGCGGGACGGGACAGGCGGTACCTCGCACGTCCCCGTCATCGACGCGAGCGTGCACATCTTCTGCCAGTCCAACGAAGACCTACGTCAGACGTTCATGCGGGAGCCCTACCGCAGCCGGGGCTTTCCGGACTACGAGATGGACTGGTACGGCGCGCCGGGTGGCGAGTACGTCAACGGCAGCCGCGGCCCGAATCGTCAGTACCCGGGCTCCGTGCCCGAACTCGTGGCCCAGGAGCTGTTCGAACGACGCGGCGTCGACGTCGCCATCCTGCATCCCATGACCCGCGGAATCATGCCCGACCGGCACCTCGGAACGGCGATCGCGTCCGCGCACAACGACATGATGGTCACGCGCTGGCTCGACGGCGAGTTCGGCGACCGGTTCCGCGGCACGCTGCGCGTCGACCCCGATGACGTCGCCGGTGCCGTGCGCGAGATCGAGAAGTACCGGGACCACCCGCGGGTGGTGCAGATCGGAGTCCCGCTGCAGTCCCGCGAACTCTATGGCAAGCCGCAGTTCTGGCCGCTGTGGGACGCCGCCGCGGCGGCGAACCTGCCGGTCGCCGTCCACATCGAGGTGGGCGCCGGAATCGCCTTCCCACCAACGCCTTCGGGCAAGACTCGCACCTACGAGCAGTACCTGTCGTTCATGTCGCTCAACTACCTCTACCACCTGATGAACATGATCGCCGAGGGCGTCTTCGAACGCTCCCCGGGTCTGAAGTTCGTCTGGGCCGACGGTGCGGCGGACCTCCTGACGCCATTCATGTGGCGGATGGACTGCTTCGGCCGGCCGCACCTCGAACAGACGCCGTGGGCGCCGAAGATGCCGAGCGACTATCTGCCCGGACACGTCTACTTCATCCAGGGTGGCCTCGACGGGCCGGGCGACACCGAGTTCGCCGGTGAGTGGTTCGGTTTCACGGGCAAGGACGACATGACGATGTTCGGCTCGAGCTACCCGCACTGGGACTGCAACGAGCTTCAGGTGCCGAGCAGTTACAGCGACGAGCAGCGGGACAAACTCTGCTGGCGCAACGCGGCCGAGCTGTACGGCATCGAAAGTTCAGTCATCCCGTCCGCCCTTCGGGCACAGTAGATCGATGGCGAGGAGGCCAACATGACGATCACGACCAATCCACGGGTGCCCGCCGCCGAGCGCATCGCGGTGCGGTGCGTCGACTCCGACGTGCACCCGATGCCGCGCCGTGGCGAGTTGGTGGAGTACATCCCGGAACCGTGGCGCAGCGGGTACTTCACCAATCACGCAGTGGGCGACACGATCTACTACGACGCACCCGACTACGCGCACTCCTACGCGATGCGGCTCGACACGTTCCCGCCCGACGGTGAATTCGCTTGCAGTGACCCGGACATGGCCACCCGGCAGCTCATCATGGAGGCCGGCTCGGACATCGCCATCCTCGAGCCCACCCACGGCGAATCCCGGCTGGCCGAGGCGACGCAGGCCTACTGCATCGCCACCAATTCATGGCTCGCCGACAACTGGCTCGACAGCCACAACAACTGGCACCAACGCTGGCGTGGTTCCATCTGCATCGCCATCGAGGACCCGGTGGGCGCGGTCCGCGAGATCGAGAAGTGGGCCGAACACCCCTACATGTCCCAGATCCTGATCAAGGCGGAGCCGCGTCCGTCGTGGGGCGACCCGATCTACGACCCCATCTGGGCGGCCGCCACCAAATACGACATGCCGATCAGCTGCCATCTGTCGCGTGGCGTATACGAGACACTGCCGATTCCGCCGGTCGGGCTGCCGAGTTACAACCACGACTTCATGGTCACCTACTCGCTGCTGGCGGCGAATCAGGTCATGAGCCTCATCTTCGACGGCACGTTCGACCGCCACCCCACCTTGAAGGTCGTGTTCATCGAGCACGCCTTCAGCTGGATCCTGCCGCTGATGTGGCGCATGGACGCCATCTACGCCAAGCGCAAGTCGCGGATGACCATCAAGCGCAAACCATCGGAGTACGTCAAGAGCAACATCAAGTTCACGACGCAGCCGCTGGACTACCCCGAGGACAAGACCGAGCTCTCGCGCGCGTTCGAATGGATGGAGTGCGAGAAGATCCTGCTGTACTCCTCCGACTACCCGCACTGGACGTTCGACGACCCGCGCTGGTTGGTCAAGCATCTGCCCGAGCACGCGCGCGAGGCGATCATGTTCCGCAACGGTCTCGAGTTCTACAAGCTGCCGGACACCGTGCCAGTCCTCGAGGGACAGGTCCGGGTCTTCTAACCCATGGCGAAGGACACGACGCCCCGGCTGGCGCAGGGGCGGGAGCACGTCGTCGCCACCGTCGACGAAATCCCCTCGGGCACACACAAATTGGTCCCCATCGGCCGGCACGGCGTCGGTGTCTACAACGTCAACGGGACGTTCTACGCCATCGCCAACTATTGCCCGCACGAGGGCGGCCCGCTGTGTTCGGGACGGCCCCGCGGCCGCAACGTGGTGGACGAGACCGTTCCCGGCGACGCCGTCATGGTGCGTGATCTGGAGTTCATCTTCTGCCCTTGGCACCAATGGGGTTTCGAGCTCGCCACCGGGACCACTGCGGTCAAGCCGGAGTGGAGCATCCGCACCTACCCGGTTCGGGTCGTCGGCGACGACGTCCTGGTCCAGGCCTGACCAACCGGAGAGACGTTGACAGTCGAGAAGATGATGATCAACGGCGGCAACGTCGTGTACGAGATCCTGGGCGACAGCGGTGATTTCATCGCCCTGACCCCGGGAGGCCGGTTCAGCAAGGACATCCCGGGGTTGCGCCCCCTGGCCGAGGCACTGGTCGCGGGCGGTCACCGCGTGCTGTTGTGGGACCGCCCCAACTGCGGGGCATCGGACGTGCAGTTCTACGGGTACAGCGAATCCCACATGCGCGCCGAGACGTTGATGCAGCTGATCACCAAGCTGGAGATCGGGCCGTGCATCATCGCGGGCGGCTCTGGCGGCGCCCGCGATTCGATCCTGACCACGATCCTCTATCCCGAACTGGCGACGAAGCTGGTGGTGTGGAACATCGTCGGCGGTGTCTACGGATCGTTCGTTCTCGGTGGGCACTACATCGTGCCCAGCATTCTCGCGGTTCGCGGAGCGGGAATCGGAGGTCTCCTTCACGTCGGCGAGTGGAAGGAACGCATCGCCGAGAATCCGGCCAACGCGGACCGGTTCGGCGCACTGGATGCCGACGAGTTCCTCAAGGTGATGCTGCGCTGGCTCAACGCCTTCGTGTCGAAACCCGGTCAGACCATCCCGGGAGTCGAGGACGGCCTGTTCGACGACATCAAGGTGCCGACGTTGATCATCCGCGGCGGCGAGAACGACTGGGACCACCCGAAGCGGACCTCACTCGAGGTGAGCTGTCTGATCAGGGGTTCGGAGCTGATCGACCCCCCATGGCCGGAGGACGCCTGGGAGCGCGCGGGAGAGAAGTTCACCGCCAGTGGCGGAAAGGACTTCTGCCTCTTCGACACGTGGGTCCAGGCGGCCCCCGCGATCCTCGAATTCGTCGGCCGTTGATGCAGATTCGGCCATCACACGGCGACGATGCGGACCTCGCAGTTCAGCGAGGCCTCCAGCGCGGTGTGCACACGGCTCTCGGGCACGCGTTCGAGGTCGGCCTTGCGCAGCGTGACCGTGACGACGTCCCAGCCTTCGTCGCCGGCCACGCGCATGATCTCGCCGTCCAGCCCAAGCCCCGTCAGTACGCCGTGCGCATCGTCATCGGTACCCCTACTCACATAGGTCAGTACGCCGACCGTGGGCTGCGCGCCGTGCACCCCGAAGGCCTTGGCGCACAGCTCGACTGCCGTACGCCGGAGTTCGTCGACGTCGTCCCCGACGATCAGCAATTCGACCTGCCTGCGGCTTGGAGGAAGCGACGCGAGGTCGATGTCGACCACGCCCACGCCCGCGCCCGCAGCCAACACGACGAGGTCGGACATGCCCTCGGTTAGCTGGGCGCCCACGAGCCGGTCCGCCGGATCGACGGCGACACGGACCACCGCAGTTCTCATGCCCGCCAGCCTATCCGCGGGCAGGAAGGCACAGACATGACTGCACCCAACGGGCTGGCCGCGGAACTCACCATCGCCGCCTGGCCGGGCATGCGGCCGCGGCTGCTGCGCCTCGAGGAGACGACCGAGGACCACGCCACCTACGTGCGCGCGGGCGGTTACCAGGACGTCGACGACCCGGACGCGCTGCTCGACGAGGTCGATCTCGGTGGCCTTCTCGGACGCGGGGGCGCCGCCTTTCCGATGGCGGTGAAGCTGCGTGCGGTCCGGGAGGCGGGCAGGTCGGGCCGCGACACCGTCGTCGTCGCCAACGGCGAAGAGGGTGAGCCCGCCTCGATCAAGGACAAGTGGCTGCTGCGGAACCGTCCGCACCTCGTGCTCGACGGAGTGCGGCTGGCTGCGCGGATGGTGGCGGCCGCACGCGCCGTCGTCTACGTGTCGGACACCTCGGCGGCACAGGCCATGACCGACGCCATCGCCGAGGCGGGTGACGCTCTTCCCCCCATCGACGTGGTCAGCGTGCGACCGGGTTACGTGGCCGGCGAGGAGACCGCGGCGGTCCGCGCGATCAACGGTGGACCGGCCAAACCGACCGACAAGCCGCCAAGGCCCTTCGAGTGCGGTGTCGACGGCAACCCGACGCTGGTCAGCAACGTCGAAACGTTGGCCAACCTGCCGTTCCTGCTCCGGCACGGCGCCGACGCCTACCGATCCGAGGGCACCTCGGCCTCACCGGGCACGTTCCTGGCCACCGTGACCGGGGCAGGACACCCCGCCGCGCTCTACGAACTTCCGCATGGGGTGCCCTTCACCGATCTGCTTGAGCTGCACGGCGTCTCGCCGGACCACGTCAACGGCGTCTTGATGGGCGGGTATTTCGCCGGCTTGTTGAACCGGACGGTCCTGACCGCCACGCTGGACCACGAGACCATGCGCGGCCTGGGTAGCGGCCTGGGCTGCGGAGCCGTTGCGCTCATCACCGACAACTGCCCGGTCGCCGTCGCGGCGTTGGTGATGGCGTACTTCGATCGCGAGAACGCCGGCCAGTGCGGCTCCTGTTTCAACGGCACCGCGGCGATGTCGGCCGTCACGAGGGCACTCTGCCAAGGCGTCGCGACGGCGGAGGACGTGACCCGGTTGGAGCGGTGGTCGGTGCAGCTTCGCGGGCGCGGTGCGTGCGCGACGCTCGATGCGGCCACCAACGTGGCGGCCAGCCTGCTGCTCCAATTCCCCGAGGCAGTGGCCCATCACCTCGACGGCGTGTGCGACGCGTGCCAGATCGACCAGAACAGTGTGCTGCGGCCCTACGAAGTGGAGGCGGTGTGGTGAGCAAGTCCATCAGGATTCGGTTGGACCGCACGATCTGTGACGGCTTCGGCGCGTGCGCCAAGCACGCACCCGACTACTTCTCGCTGGACGACTGGGGCTACGCCTCGTTGATCGGCAACGGTGTCGTTCGGGACGGCGACGAGGACGCGGTGAAGCGGGCGCTGCTGGACTGTCCGGTGCACGCGATCATCGAACTGGCCACCGACGCCGCCGCGGCGGGCAACTGACGTGGTGGACGTCCCGGGACGCCCACTGCCACAGCTCACGCTCGACAACGGGTACTTCTGGACCTCGGGGGCCGACGGCCGGCTCCGGCTCCAGGAGTGTCAGGCCTGCCAGGCGTTGATCCACCCGCCCGCGCCGATCTGCCGCTACTGCCGCAGCCACGACATGGGCGTTCGCGCGGTGTCGGGCAAGGCTTCGTTGTCGGCATTCACCGTCAACCACCGCTTCGGCTTCCCCGATCTGCCGCCGCCGTACGTAGTGGCGCAGGTCGCCATCGCCGAGGATCCGCGGGTTCGGTTGACCACCAACATCATCGAGTGCGACCCCGACGGCCTCGAGATCGGCCAGTCCGTCGAGGTGGTGTTCCAGCAACTCGACGACGTGTGGCTGCCGCTGTTCCGGCCGTCCGCCGACGAGACGCCGCTGCCAGAACCGGTCGACGAGATCGCCCCGCAGGACTTCGGCAAGCACGTCCGCCCGATGCTCGGCCGGGAGAAGTTCGAGGACCACTCGGCGATCACCGGGATCGGCGCCTCACGGCTCGGCCGCCGGTTGATGGTGCCGCCGCTGTCGCTGACGATCGATTCCTGCGAGGCCGCGGTCGCCGACGCGGGTCTGACGCTCGACGACATCGACGGCATGTCGACCTATCCGGGTCTCGACATCGCCGGGATGGGCGAGGGCGGAGTGAGCGCGCTCGAGGGCGCACTCGGCTTGCACCCGACGTGGATCAACGGAGGGATGGACACCTTCGGCCCAGGCGGTGCGGTGATCGCCGCGATGACGGCCGTCGCCACCGGTCTCGCGCGTCACGTGCTCTGCTTCCGCACCCTCTGGGAGGCGACCTTTGGTCAACTGCTGAAGGAAGGCCGGATGTCCCCGCCGGGAGGCGCGCGCACCACGAGCTGGCAGATGCCCTTCGGGGCGACGTCGGCGGCACATACGTTGGCGCTCAACGCACAGCGCCACTTCCACCGGTACGGCACGACGCGCGAGACACTCGGCTGGATTGCGTTGAACCAGCGGGCGAATGCGGCCTTGAACCCGACTGCCATCTATCGAGATCCAATGACCATGGACGACTACCTGAACGCGCGGCTGATCACCACGCCGTTCGGACTGTACGACTGCGACGTGCCCTGCGACGGCGCGGTGGCCGTGATCGTGTCGGCCGTCGACGTCGCCAGGGACATGCCCAAACCGCCGATCCTGTTCGAGGCGGTGGGCACCCAGATCATCGAACGGACGGACTGGGATCAGACGACCATGACGCACGAACCGCAGGTGCTCGGTCAGTCGGCGCATCTGTGGAGCCGAACCTCGTTACGGCCCAAGGACGTCGACGTGGCCGAGCTCTACGACGGGTTCACCTTCAACTGTCTGTCGTGGCTGGAGGCGCTCGGCTTCTGCGGGATCGGTGAGGCGAAGGACTTCCTCGACGGTGGCCGGAACATCGCCCGCGACGGCGTGATCCCGCTCAATACCCACGGCGGCCAGCTGTCGCACGGTCGCACGCATGGAATGGGCTTGATGTACGAAGCGGTCTCGCAGCTCCGCGGCGACGCGGGTGAGCGGCAGGTCGCGGACGCCAAGGTGGCGGTGGTCAGCAGTGGCGGCCTCACCCCCAGCGGCGTGCTGCTGCTGAGGACCGACACGTGAGCCCCGACACCGACACCGAGCCCCGGCCACGCGTCGTCATGGTCGGCGGCGTGCCGATGTCGGCACTCGTCGCCGAGGTGCCCGACCCCCGGGCAGTCATCGTGGCAGTCCACGGCGGTGCGACGTCCGCCCGCTACTTCGACTGCCCCGGTCGGCCACGACTCTCGTTGCTGCGCTTGGCCGCATCGCGCGGATACACGGCCGTCGCCCTCGATCGTCCGGGTTACGGCACCTCGGCGCTCTACCAGGACCAGATGTCGGATGCCGATCGGCGGGTCGAGCTGGCGTTCGGAGCAGTGGACGCCATCGTCGGCGCCGGCCGTGGCGCGGGGATGTTCCTGATGGCGCATTCGGCGGGTTGTGAACTGGGCCTTCGCATGGCGGTCGACGAGAGTCGCGCCGACGTGATCGGCGTCGAGGTGGCCGGCACCGGCCTGCGGTACAACCCCGAGGCGAAGGCGGTCATCAGCCAGGCCACCGCAACCTTGCGACCGGCAGGCCTGCGCGATCTGCTCTGGCAGCCCACCGAGCTCTACCCCGCGGAGGTGCTCACCGGCACGCTCTCGGGACCGGGAGCGGCGTACGAGGCCGAGGTCACCGGAGACTGGCCGCGCCGGAACTTCCCCGCGGTCGCGGCCCGGGTGACGGTTCCGGTTCAGGTCAGCGTTGCCGAACACGAAGCCGTGTGGGAGTCCACCCCGGAGTCGCTGGCCGACATCGCCGCGCTGTTCACCGCATCGCCGCGGGTGGCGCTCAACGAAATGGCCGACAGCGGCCACAATCTCAGCGTCGGGTGGGCTGCCGAGACCTATCACGACCGGGTGCTGTCGTTCGTCGAGGGCTGCCTCGCCGAGGAAGACGTGACGAGGAGGAGGAACTGATGCGGGTCGGATTCATCGGACTGGGTAGCCAGGGTGCACCGATGGCGAGGCGGATCGTCGAGGGCGGATATGACCTGACGCTGTGGGGACGACGCCCCGAATCCGTTGCACCCTTTGCCGACACTGCGGCGAAGATCGCCGGGTCACCCGCCGAACTGGCTGCGGCGAGCGATCTGGTCTGCCTCTGCGTGGTCGGGGACGACGACGTCCGGCAGGTGCTCGACGGCGACACCGGCGTGCTCGCCGGCCTGGCCCCGGGAGGCATCGTGGCGATTCACAGCACCGTGCACCCGGACACCTGTCGTGAGATCGCCGAATCGGCTGCGACGCGCGGTATTTCGATCATCGACGCCCCCGTGAGCGGTGGCGCACCCGCCGCGTCCGAGGGCACGCTGCTCGTCATGGTCGGCGGCGAGGACCACGTCGTGGCCAAGTGCCGGCCAGTCTTCGAGACCTACGCCGACCCCGTCGTGCATCTCGGGCCCCTCGGCGCCGGACAGGTCACCAAGATCCTGAACAACCTGCTCTTCAGCGCGAATCTCGGCGCTGCGATCAGCACACTGGAACTCGGCGAGTCGCTAGGTGTGCCGCGGGATCGGCTGTGCGAGGTACTCGCCCGCGGCTCGGCGACCAGCAAGGCCGTCAGCAGCATCTCCATGTTCGGCGGCACCCTGGCGTCGCTGGCGCCCATCGCCGGTGCGTTGCTTCAGAAGGACGTCCGGCACGCCGCCAACCTCGCCGACGCGGCATCCGCCCCGCAGGGCACCGTCTTCACGGTCGCCGACACCGCCCTGGAACGCATGGACCACCCCCGCTGATGCGCGTCGGATTCGTCGGCGCTGGCCGCATGGGAGCTCCGATGGTGCGCCGCCTCGTCGAAGCAGGCCACCAGGTCACGGTTCTCGGCCGCACCGACGAGAAGCGGTCCTCGATCGCAGAACTGGGCGCGCAAGCTGCTCCCGATCTCGCGGCCGTCGCCGATGGCGCCGAGTCCGTCGTCGTCTGCGTGTTCACCGACGAACAGGTGAGACGGGTGTGCCTCGACGATGGCCTGCTGACCGCGATGGCTCCGGGCTCGACGTTGATCCTGCACACCACCGGCAGCCCGAACACGGCGCGGGACCTCGCCGCGGCCGCGAGCGACGTCAGCGTGGTCGACGCCCCGGTCAGCGGCGGTCCGCACGACATCGCGGCGGGCAGGGTCACCCTGTTCGTCGGCGGCGACGACGATGCGGTGGCGCGTGTCCAGCCGGTGCTCAGCGCGTACGGCGACCCGATCCTGCACGCCGGCGCCTCCGGTGCCGGGCAACTGGTCAAGCTGGTCAACAACACGTTGTTCGCCGCGCAGATCGGCCTCGTCGCCGAGGGAACCCGGCTGGGCACCGAGCTCGGCATCGACGAAACGGCGCTGCTCAACGCGTTGACACACGGCAGTTCGCAGAGTCGCGTGCTCAGCATGATCGCAGGGGCGGGTTCGGCCAAGGCCTTCATCGCCGCCGTCGGGGAGTTCATCGGCAAGGACGTCGCCGTCGTCCGTCGGACCGTCGCGGACCTCGGCGGCGACCTCGGGATCCTTGACGCCGCCGTCGACGCAGGCACGCCTCACCCCACGTAGCGATTAGTCGGTCTACGAACGGCGATTCGCTGTTGTCAGCGTCACATGTGGCGCATACTGTCTTCGTTACAGTACGACGGCCTTCCGTAATGTTTCCAGCCCTGACGATCGGGCGCCAGGAGGATGAAGTGACCAAGCCAAAACTGGTGTTCAGCCCCGTGTCGGCGGAGTACTTCGCCAACCCGTACGAGGTGTACGCGCGGATGCGTGAGGAGGCTCCCCTCTACTACGACGAAGAGTGCGACTTCTACGCACTCACGCGCCATGCGGACGTGGCGGCGGCCTTCAAGGACCACGAGTCGTTCTCGTCGGCGCGCGGTTGCGACCTGAGCATGGTGCGCAGCGGTGAGGTCCCCCAGAAGTCGATCATCTTCATGGACCCGCCCGACCACCGCCACATGCGGAGCTTGGTCAACAAGGCCTTCACTCCCCGTGCGATTCAGGAGCAGAAGGACACTGTCATCGAGCTGATCCGGCACTATCTCGGAAAGGCCGACCCCGACCACTTCGACGTCGTGCAGGACTTCTCCGGCCCCTTCCCGGTGGAGGTCATCACCCGGATGGCCGGGGTGCCGGAGGACTTCCGTCAGCAGGTCCGGCACTGGATCGACAAGAGCTTGGTCCGGAAGCCGGGTCAAATCGACCTTGACGACGACAACATGCAGGCCAACATCGACTCGGGGATGTACTACTACGGTCTGGTCCAGGAACGACGGAAGGACCCGCAGGACGACATGATCAGTCGTCTGATCGCCGCCCAGATCCGCGGCGAGAACGGCGAGATGCGAAGCCTCGACGACATCGAGATCACCGGGTTCACCACACTCTTGGGGGGCGCGGGCGCCGAGACCGTGACCAAACTGGTCGGCAGCGCCATGGTGGTGTTCGCTCAGTACCCCGAACAGTGGCAGATGTTGCTCGACGATCGCAGCAAGATTCCCGCGGCGGTGGAGGAGCTGCTGCGTTACGTCGGACCGGTGCAGTACAACGTGCGTTACAGCCTGAAGGAGGTGACCGTCCCCAGCGGCACGATCCCCGCGGGCAAGCCGGTCTTCCTCATGGGTGCGTCGGCCAACCGCGATCCCGAGGCCTTCACCGACGGTGAGACGTTCGACATCGACCGCGACCGTCTGCAGGCCCAGAATCTCGGGCTGGGCTACGGCATCCACAGCTGCCTCGGGGCGGCGTTGGCGCGCATGGAGACGGCGTTCGCGCTGGAGCATCTGCTCGACTTCATGCCGCGTTACGAAGTCGACTTCGAGGGTCTGCGACGGGTCAACATGCAGAATGTCGCAGGCTTCAGCCACGTGCCGGTCAAGGTGCTGCGGTGACGACCGCGTGAGCCAGAAGATCGTGGTCGACTTCGGCCTCTGTGAGAGCAACGGGGTGTGCATGGGCATCATCCCCGAGGTGTTCGACCTGGACGATCAGGACTACCTGCACGTGCTCACCGACGACGTGACGCCCGACAATGAGCAGCTGGTCAGAGAATCCGTGCGGCAATGTCCACGGCAGGCCATCGCGATCGTCGACCAGTAGATCCGCCGCGATGAGGAGTCGACCCTGGCCAACCGCCGGGCGGCCATCGACGCATCACACTCGCCGTTCCAGTCCCGGCCCGCCGAGCTCGCCGAGCTCCTGGTCCACGCGACGACGACCGCGCCCGTCGGGCCGCTCGTCCCCGACTAGAGCTTGAACCGGCCGGCGAAGCCACGCAGTGGCAGGTCGGCGCTGGTGAGCAGTCCTGGCGGCGCCGCGACCACCGACTTGATGGCGTTCAGGGCGGGCATGCCCGTGACCGTCATGCCGATCGACGCGAACGCTGAAGGGTTCGACAGGTCGACGCCGGGCTTGGGAAAGATCATGTGCTTGTTGTAGATGCAGGGGTCGCCCTTGATCTGAGTGATGTAGCAGCCCTTGATGTCCCAGCTGGGATCGGTGTGCGGCGTCATCTGCCACTCCAGGTGCGTCTCGACCCGCGGCACGCCGCCGACCATGCCCTGATACTTGATGTAGTTGCCACCGAGTGAGCCCTTGGGGAGGGTGTACCACCCCAGGTCGACGTCCTTGGTGCACGCGCCGAGCTCGTAGCTGAACTTCACCTCGTCGAGTTCCAGACCGAAGCAGTCGGCCATCATCAGCACGCTGTCGGCGAAGACGCGGGTGTACTTCTCCAACTTGCCGGGGATGCTCGGGTCTTCCACAGGCAGCCCGTAGCCGACCTCGATCCAGGTGTCCTTCGAGTGGTGGCACGACACGTCGACCGACTCGATGGTGGTCACGTTCTCGATGTCGGCGACGTCGGCTGAACAGGCCACGCCCAGAATCTGATTCACGCCGGGGTTCATGCCCGTGCCGTAGAACGTCGAGCCGCCCTTCTCACAGGCCTCGGCCAGCAGCTGCGACACCGGCTTGCCCGACGGATGGGGATGGTTGCGGTCACGGTGCCAGCCGGTGATCCAGTCGGCGGTGGTGACGACGTCGATACCGGCCTCCAGCACCTCGACGTAGAGATCCTCGTCGGGGAACACGCCGTGAAAGGTGAGCACGTCCGGGCGGGCGGCGATGATCTCCTCGACGCTGCCGGTCGCGGTGACGCCGACGGGCCCGATTCCCACCAGCTCGCCGACGTCCTTGCCGATCTTGTCCGGCGAATAGCAGTGCACGCCAATCAGCTTGAGATCCGGTTGGGTCTGGATACGCCTGATCATCTCGCTGCCCACGTTGCCGGTGGCAACCTGGAATACCGTGATCGGCGCTGTCGCGGCCTCGGTCATGACGTTCGCCTTTCGTGGGTGGCAGCCAACTCGGCGGCACTGACGCCCCTGCCGTCGGGATAGAACTGTGTGGCCCACGTGCGAATGGCGGTGAAGCCCTCCTGCTCGGAGCTGGCCAGGGCGGGCGGGTCGGAGTAGCGCTGGTGAGCCCAGATGTGCACGTCCTGGCTGAACTGGCGGATGACCTCCTCGCCGAAGGCGCGGGCCTTGGCCTCGGCACGCTGGTCCTCGCGCCCGGGGACGCGTCCGATGTAGACCATGAACCGCACGTCGGAGGTGAACTCGTCGACGGGGGTGATGGCCGAGATGGTGCGGTTGTCGACCATCCCCCAGCTCTTCGTGACGGCGATGCCCAGGCCCCCGTTGATGGCCTCCACACCGCTGTCGACGTCCTCGATCCGCTGACCGTCATCACCTTCGAAGGTGATCGTGAAGTCGACGTAGGACACCGGCTCGGCGAAGTCGTGACGGGTGAACACCGGCACGATCGGCGTGTCGTGCACGTATTTGAAGTGGGCGAAGTCGACGCCGTTCTCGAGCACGTACTGCGGATGGAGTTCCAGGCCGGGCCGAAACAGCCGCTGCTGCGGGTAGTACGCGTCGACGTCGACGGCGCCGGCGAAGCTCGCGAAGACGTCGGGGGCCTCGAAGAACGGTGCGCGGCCGTCGATGTCGTGCCAGACGTAGACGGACTGGTTGCGCTCGGTCACCGGGTAGGTCGCGATCCGTCGACCGCGGTTGGGGCGATCCTCGTAGGGGATGCAGACGTTGCGTCCCTCCTGGCTCCACTGCCAGCCGTGGAACGGGCATTGCACGACCTCGCCCACGACGGTGCCCCCGAAACCGAGGTGGGCGCCCAGGTGTTCGCAGTAGGCGTTCATCACCGTGACCCGACCCGACTCGGCACGCCAGGCGATCAGCTCCTGCCCGAAGTACTTCATCGTGCGGACGTCGCCGACCCCGATTTCGTCTGACCACGCCACCTGAAACCATCCGGTCGGTTTCATCGACAACGGCGGCTTCGCCATCGGTCCCCTCCCTCCCTCGTCGTGCCCGCGTCCTCCACGAATAGTAAAGGGCTCTATCAAAGAATGACAGGGATCTATCATCGTCGAATGACCGAGGCGGGAATCGTGGGGCGGCGCACCAATCGCCGCGGCCTGGCCACCCGAGAGACCATCCTCGAGGCGGCGCTCCGATCACTGGCCTCGGGACATCCCGGTTCGGTGTCGGCGAACCGCATCGCCAAGGACATCGGCGCCACCTGGGGTGCGGTCAAGTACCAGTTCGGCGACGTCGACGGCTTCTGGGCCGCGGTGCTGCATCGCACCGCCGAACGCCGGGCCGGCATGCTGTCGACGCCGGTGGAGCCGGACACGACTCTGCACCGGCGGGTCGCTCGCATCGTCGACACGCTGTATCACGGTCTGTCATCGGCAGATTCGCGAGCGATCGAGAACCTTCGCGCCGCCCTCCCCTGCGATCCCGACGAACTCGAGCGGCTCTACCCCCGGACGGCCGCCGAACTCGCCTCCTGGGAGAAGAGCTGGCTCGAGACGTGCCAGCGGGCGTTCGCCGACCTCGACCTCGCGCCGGAGCGAGTGCACGGCGTGGCCACCCTCATCCCCGGCGCGATGCGGGGTCTGGTCTCCGAGCGTCAACTGGGTTCCTACGCCGATCTCGACGTGGCGCGGGAGACCTTGACCAAGGCTCTGGTCGCCTATCTGTCCGAATGACCGGTCGACGCCTCAGAACCCGGAGACGATGACCCCGTTGCAGTCGGCCGCGGCCAGCCGGACCTTCGCGGCCTCCTGATAGGCGTCGGAGTGATACCACTCGCTGGCCGCCTCGACGGACTCGAACTCGAGCACGACGGTCTGCGTGGCAGGCCACTCACCTTCCAGGACAGTCGGTTTCGTATCGACGGCGAGGATGGTGGCGCCGCCCATCGCCTTCATCGCCAGCTTCCCGTACTCGGCCATACCGGCCGGATCCTTGATGTCTTCGGTGATGATCACGTATCCCTTGGGCATGAACGAATCTCCTCGTCGGTGAAGTAGATCGGCTAGAGCTCGGATATCGCCCGTTCCGGACAATTCTCGACGGCCTCCCTCGCGGAGTCCTCGAGTCCCTCTGGGACGTCCGCCGGATCGGCGACCGCCCAGCCGTCATCGGTCATCTCGAAGACCTCGGGGCACAGCGTCAGGCACATGCCGTGGCCCGCACAACGGTCTTCGTCGACGAACACCCTCATCAGGCGCCGCGGGACTCGATGACGTCGAACTCGAGGTGCAGTTCGGTGAGCCCGCGCAGGATGAACGTCGGGATATAGCGGTAGTCGCGATGGCCCGCCGGACCGTGCTTCTCCTCGGAGATCCTGATGTCGGACGTGCGGTCGAGCAGGCGTTCGAGGCCGACGCGCGTCTCCGCGCGGGCGAGCGGCGCTCCCGGGCAGCTGTGGATGCCGCGCCCGAAGGCGAGATGCTGACGGGCGTTCTTTCGCGCCGGGTCGAACTCGTCGGGGTCGTCGAAGCGGCGCGGATCGCGGTTGGCCGCGCCGTTGACGACCATCACGGTGGTGCCCGCGGCGAGCTCGCGCTCACCGACGGTGACGGGGGTACGCGACAGCCGGAAGTCACCCTTGACGGGGCTTTCGTGCCGTAACGCTTCCTCGATGAAGTTGGGCAGCAGGCTGCGGTCCTCGCGCACCCGCTTCTGGATGTCCGGACGATCGCCGAGCACCTTGAGCGCCGTACCCAGGAGCCGCACTGTGGTCTCCTGTCCGGCCGAGAAGACGTTCGTGGCGACGCGGGCCACGTCGCCGGGCGCGGGGGTGGTGCCGTCGGGGAACTGCGCGGTGGCCATCCCGGTCAGCACGTCTTCCCGCGGGTTTCGCCGACGGTCCTCGACGTAGGCCTCGAACTGGCCGTACAGGAACTCCAACGGAGAGTGCGACAGCGATTCCTTGCTGGTGCTGCCCACCCCGCCGCCCGAATGCTGGGAGATGCCGTCCACGAACGCGTTTCGGTCCTCGGCGGGGATGCCCAGCAGATCGGCGATGACCAGCAGCGTGAACGGGCTGGCGAAACCCTTGATGAACTCACCCTTGCCGGGCGCCAGGAAGTCGTCGAGGCACTCGTCGGCCAGCTGCCACATCGCGTCCTCGTTCTCCTTGAGGCGCTTGGGGGTGATCAGGCGCATCATCAGTGATCGATGGTTGGTGTGCACCGGTGGATCGAGGGTGGGCAACTGGTCGCTGAAGGGCAGTTCGTCACGATGCTCTTCGATCAGACGGGTCACGGTCTCCCCGTCCAAACCCTCGAGCGGGACGGGGAAGCCGGGGAACGGTCCAGACACCGAGAGGCAAGAGGAGAAGGTCTTGTCGTCGTTGTAGACCGCGACCGCCTCTTCCCAGCCGGTCACCATCGTGACGCCATAGTGGTCCTCGGGCTCGACCGGGCACTTGTCGCGCAGCGCGTTGAAGAACGGATACGGGTCGGCGGTCAGCCGCGGGTCTCTGAACCAGTCGATTCCTGCGGGATCGATCGTCATCCACACTCCTGTTTCGCTTCGCGGGCGAGAACGCAATTCTCACATATGACTATCACATTTCCATAGGGTTCGGGACCACGTCAACGGCGGTTATGCAGAACGGCGCACGCTGTCAACCCCTGACTTCTCAGGTGTTTGTGCGAATGCTCAGCAAGGGGCCTTCACTAGGGCTAACGTCCGCCTCGACACCGCACGAGGTAGGAGCTCATCGTCGTGACATCTCAGGTCGCTGCGCAGGTCCCGTCGGATCGAGAATTCAACCTGAGCCGCCCCTGGGCACCACATCGGCGGCGGACCTATCTCGCGCTGACCGCGTTCACCAGCGTGGCCTTCGTAGGAGCCGTCGTGGGCGTCGGCCTCGGGGTGTTGCCACCCACCTTCATCGTCGACGTCATCGCCAACTTGCTCTTCGGCATTCCGGTGATCGTGTTACCCCTGGTCTACTTCTGGACCGGCCGCGGCGAGCACCGCCCCCGGCTGGAGCGCGCGGCCGAGCTGACGATGATCTATCTGCCGTACACCGCCGGTAGCCAGCTCGGTTACGAGACAATCTTCCTCATTGGACATCCACTCGGGCTGTGGACGCCCACCACCGACCCCGGCTGGGGATGGCTGTGGTGGCAGTACGGCCTGACGGACACCCGCTATACCAGTGGCAATGACTGGATCTTTGGCTTGGAACTCGTCGGCGTGCTCACCGGCACCATGTTGTTCGTGGTCTGGACCCGGTTGATGCGCACCAATCTGCCGACCGAGTCACGGATTCGTTGCCTGTGGTTGGCCTTCGCGGGATGCGCCATGTTGATCAGCAGCACCGGCGTGTACTTCCTCTCGGAGGTGCGGGCGGGCTTCGGCGACATCGGCCAGGGGCCATTCGGCCTGTGGTTCAAATTCGTCGCCGAGAACGTCCCGTTCATGATCCTTCCGTTCTTCGTGCTCTACGCGATCTACCTGCAGATCGACCATCTCACGCGACGCGCAGGCGTGACCGCGCCCTGACTGCCCTAGCGCCGGTTCCTACGGCCGTTCTTCCGCACCGCATCCGCCGCGGCGGCGATGACACAGGCCCCCACCGCAAGTGCGAACACGCCGAGAATCAAGTGGCGCCCGCCATCGGTCACGACGAACGCCCAGATCTGCAGCACCCCTGCGGTGAGTGCCAGAAGACCGAACGCGAACGCAGCGGCCCGAAGCGCAGTCATCGGTCCAGTCTGCGTCGGCCCCGTCGCCTATTGACTTAGTTGGACACTGGTCAGCTTCCTTGTGGCGGTCTATGCTGCGCTGGTGCCACGAAACGCCGAGCCCGCTGTAGCTGACCGCGGTCAGCGCCGGGCAACGTTCCAGCGGGCCAAGTCGCACGAGACCAAGAGGCTGCTGGTTCAGGCGGCGATGGCGCTGTGGCGTACCAAGGGTTACGCCGCCACCACCGTCGCGGAGATCTGCACGGCTGCCGGGGTCTCCAAGGCGCTGTTCTACTTCTACTTTCCCCGCAAGGAGGACGTCCTCTTCGAGGTGGGCGTCATGTCGACGCAGTCGGCGCAGCGCACCATCCACGGACTGCTGAGGGAGGACTACGACATCCGCGCCGTGATCGCTGCCGCACTCGATGCCTTCGAACGGTCGATGGCCCGCAACCCGCGTGAACTGGTGATCGAGACCATCCTCGAGGGTTACCGGCACGAGCACCGCATCCTCGCCGACGGAACCCCGCCCGACGTGGACGCCGACATGTTCAGCGAGTTGCTCACCCGCGCCCAGGCCGACGGCAAGCTCGACGCGGAGCTCGACGTCGCGCACCTCGCCTACGTGGCCCAGACCCTCGTCAGCGAGGGCGCCCGCCACTGGGCAGCGGGCACGTTCGGCGAACGATCGTTCGCCGGCGTCGTCACCGCCGACATCTGCGCACTCATCGACGGACACACCGAGGCAAGGAGGCCACATGTGGGATTTCGAGACTGACCCCGAGTACCAGGAGCTATTGGACTGGGCCGATGAGTTCGTCCGCGCGGAGGTCGAACCACTCGACCTGACCTGGCCGCATCTCCAGTTCACCCCGTTGGACGAGACAAGGCGCAAGGTCGTCGATCCGCTCAAGGAGCAGGTGCGCCAAAGAGGCTTGTGGGCAACTCATCTCGGTCCGGAGTACGGCGGTCAGGGCTACGGCCAGCTCAAGCTCGCGCTGCTGAACGAGATTCTCGGCCGGTCGCAGTGGGCACCCATCGTCTTCGGGTGCCAGGCCCCCGACACCGGCAACGCCGAGATCATCGCGCACTATGGCACCCCCGAGCAGAAGGAGCGCTACCTCCGCCCGTTGCTCGACGGTGAACTCTTCTCCAGTTACTCGATGACCGAGCCGCAGGGCGGTGCCGACCCGACACAGTTCACGACCAGCGCGGTGCGCGACGGTGACGACTGGGTGATCAACGGATGGAAGTACTTCTCCTCCAACGCAAGTACCGCGGCGTTCCTGATCGTCATGGTCGTCACCAACCCCGACGTCAGCCCGTATCAGGGCATGTCGATGTTCCTGCTGCCGACCGACACCCCCGGCGTCGACATCGTCCGCAATGCGGGGCTGTACGGCGAACAGGAGGGCCAGGGCTCGCATGCCCTGATCCACTACGACCACGTCCGCGTCCCGGATTCGGCACTGCTGGGCGGTGAAGGACAGGCCTTCGTGATCGCCCAGACGCGCCTCGGCGGCGGCCGTATCCACCACGCAATGCGCACGATTGGCTTGGCGCAGAAGGCTCTCGACATGATGTGCGAGCGCGCCCTCAGTCGGCAGACGGCGGGCAGCCTGCTCGCCGACAAGCAAGCCGTCCAGGGCTACATCGCCGACTCCTATGCTCAGCTCAAGCAGTTCCGGTTGATGGTGCTATACACCGCCTGGGAGATCGACAAGTTCAACGACTACAAGAGGGTGCGCAAGGACATCGCCGCCGTCAAGGTCGTGATGCCGACGGTGCTGCACGACATCGCTTGGCGCGCAATGCAAGTGCACGGCGCCCTCGGCGTCACCAATGAGATGCCGTTCCTCGGGATGGTCACCGGCGCTGCGGTCATGGGCTTGGCCGACGGCCCCACCGAGGTGCACAAGACGACGGTCGCCAAGCAGGTCCTGCGGGACTACCGCGCCGCCGACGACATGTGGCCCACGGAGTGGATCCCCCGCAAGCGCGATGCGGCCCGCGCGAAGTACGCCGAGTACCTGGAGCTGGAGGTGGGCAACCAGTGACGAACATCGACATCGACACCGACCGGCTCGCCCGGTGGATGGACGAGGCGGCACTGCCCGGCAAGGGCGAGCCGCTAGGTACCCGGTTCCTCTCCGGCGGAACGCAGAACGTGATCTACGAGATCACCCGCGGTGATGAGCGCTGCGTCATTCGCATGCCTCCCCCCGGCGCCCCGCCGGACCGGGACAAGGGCATCCTGCGGGAGTGGCGCATCATCGAGGCGCTCGACGGTACCGACGTGCCACACACCGCGGCGATCGGCGTGTGCGAGGACCCCGCCGTGCTGGGTCGCCCCTTCTACCTGATGGGTTTCGTGGACGGCTGGTCCCCGATGGACACACCCGGCACGTGGCCGGCGCCGTTCGACAGTGACCTCGAAGCTCGAGCCGGGCTGAGTTTTCAACTGGCCGAGGGCATTGCGCTGCTCTCGAAAGTCGACTGGAAGGCCAAGGGGCTGAGCGACCTGGGCCGCCCGGACGGCTTCCACGAGCGCCAGGTCGGCCGGTGGATCGGTTTCTTCGAACGCATCAGGAAGCGCGAATTGCACGGCCTCGACGAGGCGACCGCGTGGCTGCGGACGCACGCGCCGCTGGACTTCATTCCCGGCTTGATGCACGGTGACTACCAGTTCGCGAACGTGATGTACCGCCACGGCGCACCGGCCCGGCTGGCAGCCCTGGTCGACTGGGAGATGGGCACCGTCGGCGACCCGAAGCTCGACCTGGCGTGGATGGTGCAGAGTTGGCCGGCCGACACCAGCGCTCCCGAAGCGGCCGACATGAGCTACGTCGACATGAGTGGCATGCCCTCGCGCGACCAGGTGGTCGCTCACTACGCCGATGTGTCCGGCCGTCAGGTCGACGACCTGGACTACTACCTGGTGCTGGCCAAGTGGAAGCTGGCGATCGTGTTGGAGCAGGGCTTTCAGCGTGCCGGTGACGACGAGAAGCTGCTGGCCTTCGGCCCCGTGGTCACCGACCTCATGACCTCGGCGGCCGAACTCGCCGCATCCACCGACTACCGGGGCTGAGCCAGCCGTGCGTGCCGCGGTCTGCCCGGCCTACGGACCACCCGAGGTGCTGCGGATCGAGGAGCGTCGGGACCCGACGCTCGAACCGGGCCAGGCGCTGGTGCGCGTCCAGGCCGCGGCGGTCAACTTCCCCGACGTGCTGCTCGTGGCCAACCAGTATCAGCTCAGCGTGCCGCCACCGTTCGTGCCAGGAAGCGAGTTCGCCGGGGTCATCGACGAATTATCCAATGATGCAGGGGGTTTCGCCGTGGGTGACCGGGTGACGGGAACCGGTCTCTTCGGCGCCTTCGCCGAGCGGGTGGCGGTCCCCGTCGACCGGCTGCACCGGATTCCCGACGGCATCGACGCCCCCACCGCGGCGGCGTTCGGCGTCGCTCACCACACGGCGTATCACGCGCTGCGATCGGTGGCGCGCATCTGCGCCGGCGACGATCTGTTGGTGCTCGGCGCGGGTGGCGGCGTGGGGCTGGCCGCCGTCTCACTCGGTGTCGCCCTCGGGGCGCGGGTCACCGCCGTGGCGTCGTCGTCCGAGAAACTGGCCATGGCAACGCGATACGGCGCTACCGGCGTGCTGAACCACCGTGAAGGGGAACTGCGGGCGGGACTGCGCAAGCTGCTACCCGAGGGTGCCGATGCGGTCATCGACCCCGTGGGTGGTGCACTGTCGGAACCCGCGCTGCGGTCGCTGAAGCGTGGCGGTCGCTTCGTCACCATCGGATACGCCTCGGGAGAGATTCCGAGAATCCCCCTGAACTTGGTTCTGCTCAAGGGGATTCATATCGTCGGCTTCCACTTCCAGGACGTGCCCGCTGCCGAATTCGAGCGCAACGAGGACGAGCTGATGACACTCCTCACGTCGGGTCGCGTGCGACCGCACATCGGGGCGTCGTACCCACTCCGGGACACCGCACGGGCCCTCCGGCGGGTGGCCGACGGCGAGGCCGTCGGCAAGGTGGTGATCGACCTCAGCTGGCCGGGATGAGGTCCGCGGCCACCGACGGCCGGGCCATCACCCCGCAGCGGAACGTCTCGGCGTCACCGACCATCCCGGCCGCGGGTTCGATCGCGGCAAGCGCCTGGGCCTTGAAGGCGCGGGCCGCCGCACTTAGCTGATGACGCACCGATCCGACAGTGTCGTCGAGTTCCTCGGGCCAGTGCTCACCCCACAGCGTGACCTCGGTCAGCCCGTGGCCGAGCGCGTTGAGGACGCCCCGGCGCACGCGCGCATCGGCAGAGAAGAGTTCCGAGGCCACGGCGACGGTCTGCGGATGGGGCCGGTCCGCCCACGTCTCGAGCGCGTCCTCCAGTTCGTGGGTCTCGACGCCGAGGATCTCCAATGGTCGCAGATCGTGCGCCCCGTCGAGCAGGACCGTGACGTCCCAGCCCGCCATCACGCGATCGACCAGCCAGCCGCCCGCGAACTTCACGACGTCGGGAACACTCGGGGAAACCACGTCGAGGCGATACCTCATGTCCTGCTCCTGTCCACCGGTTCGAAGTCTCGGGCGAGCGTCTCGGCGTACCCCTTGAAGACGTCCACCAGGGGTATCGAAGGATCGAGCAACCATGCGGTCTCCATTCCGTTGACGAAGGCGAGGATCTCCACGGACTTGATGGCGGGGTCGAAGTCGGGTCGGTAGACACCGGCGCGTTGCGCGCGTCCGATCAATTCGGCCACGATGTCGACCGCCGCCTGCTGCCTCCTGACCAGCCGGTCGTGGAGCGGCGCATCGGGGTGGATGTTCTCGATCAGCAGGACCGTGAAGGTCCCCACCAGCTCGGGTGCGCGGTCGAATCGCTCGGCGACCTTGCAGATCTCGGTGACGAGGTCGCCCGTTCGGTCGGCGTGCTGGTCATCGTCGTCGTCGCGGGCGTCGAGGACGGCGTTGAGCAGTGCTTCCTTCGACTCGTAGTGGTGCAGGAGCCCGGCGGGGCTGACCCCGGCGTCCCTCGCGATCTGCGCCAGCGAGGTGTTGCGCCAGCCGTTGCGCGCGAGCAACCGTTCGGCGACTTCGAGGATGCGCACCTTGCGGTCGTCGCCCTTGGCGAGCAACGTCGCATACGGCCTCGGAGACTGCTCCGTAGCGGCCACTGAACTCCCTTGTCCAAACCAACCTAGTGAACACACAGTAGGTAGGTTTGGCCGCAGTGACAAGGGTCACCCGCGATTTCGGCGCGGAAACGGTCGCTGAGCGAACGTTTGCACGCCGAAATCGCGCTAGAGGATGAGCTCGACTAGCGTGGCGTTCGCCGTGCCGCCGCCCTCGCACATGGTCTGCAAGCCGTAGCGAATGCCGTTGTCCCGCATGTGATGGATCATTCGCGTCATCAGGACGGCGCCCGACGCGCCAAGGGGATGCCCCAGCGCGATCGCGCCGCCGAGCGGGTTGAGCCGGGCCTCGTCGGCTCCGGTTTCTGCCAACCATGCCAGCGGCACTGGCGCAAAGGCCTCGTTGACCTCGTAGACACCGACCTCGTCGATACCGACGCCCGCCTTGCGCAGCAGCTTGTCGGTGGCGGGGATCGGGCCGGTCAGCATCAGCACCGGATCGGCACCGATGACGGCACCGGCGCGGTAGCGCACGATCGGGGTCAGGCCCATGTTCACGGCGTTCTCGGCGGTGGTGACCAACAACGCCGCGGCGCCGTCGGAGATCTGCGACGAGTTGCCGGCATGGATGACACCGTCATCGGTGAAGGCGGGTTTGAGCCCGGCGAGCTTCTCGACGGTGGTGCCGCGCCGAATGCCCTCGTCGGCGGTCACCACGTCACCGTCGGTGAAGACGGGCACGATCTGGTCGGTGAACGCGCCGGCGTCCTGAGCCGCCGCCGCCCGCTGGTGGGACTGCGCGGAGTACTCGTCGAGACGTGCCCGCGACAGATTCCACTTCTTGGCGATCATCTCCGCCGAGAGTCCCTGGTTGAAGGAGAAGTCGTCATATCGCGCAAGGACTTTCGGCCCATACGGCATACCGGTGGCACGGGCAGATCCCAGCGGTACGCGGCTCATCACCTCGACGCCACCGGCGACGACGACGTCCTGCTGACCCGACATCACCGCATGGACGGCGAAGTCCAGGGCTTGTTGGCTGGAGCCGCAGGCCCGGTTCACCGTCGTGCCGGGGATGTGCTCGGGCCAGCCCGCGGCCAGCACCGCCCACCGGCCGATGTTGCTCGACTGGTCGCCGACCTGCGACACGCAACCCCAGATGACGTCGTCGATCACCGCGGGGTCGATACCGGTGCGTTCGGCGAGTTCGGTCAGCACCGTCCCCGACAGGTCGGCGGCATGCTGTGTCGACAGCCCGCCATTGCGTTTGCCCACGGGTGTGCGGACGGCTCCGACGATCACGGTCTCGCGCATCACTTCTGCTCCTCATCTCGCGGCCTGACCGCCCACTCCCCGGTGAACTCGGGCTGCCGCTTCGCCGCGAACGCAGCGTAGGCCTCGCCCGCGTCCACGGTGGCGAAGTTACCGGGCTGGGCGCGGGCCTCGTTGGCCAGTGCCTGTGGCAGCGTGCCGGTGGCGCCGTCGTTGAGCAGCGCCTTGCTCTGGGCCAGCGCGAAGGGCGGTCCGGCCGCCAACCGCCCGCCGAGGTCGGTGACGAAGGTGTCGATCTCGTCGACGGGAACGACCCAGGTGACCAGGCCCAGCGATCGCGCCTCGGCCGCGTCGATCGTCTCCCCCAGCAGGACGAGCCGCTTGGCCTGCTGCAGCCCGACGAGTTGGGGTAACAGCCACGAACCGCCGAGATCCACGGAAAGGCCGCGGTTGGCGAAGATCTGGCAGAACCGCGATTCAGGCGTGGCGACCACGAGATCGCAGCCCAGCGCCAGGTTCCAGCCGGCGCCCACGGCCACGCCGGTCACCTTGGCCACCGTCGGCATGGCCAACTGGTGCAACGCCAACGCGACGTCGGTGAGCCGGTCCAACTTCCGCCGCGGGTGGATGTCTTCCCCGGTGCCGATGTCGGCGCCAGAGCAGAACGCGCCGCCCGCGCCGGTGATCACCAAGGCGCGCACGCCGTCGTCGCGCCCGGCCGCACGCAGCGCCTCGGCGAGTTCCCGCCACAGCCGCGCGTCGATCGCATTCTTCCGGTGCGGACGGTTCAGGGTCAGGGTCCGCACGCCACCCCGGTCTTCGATCAGCAGCACCGAGTCGTCGTCGGTCACGGGCGGTACACCGGTCCGATCGCGCCCGCGTCCCGCAACGCGGCGATCTCCTCCGGGGTCAGACCCAGCTCACCGAGCACGGCGTCGGTGTGCTCGCCGAGCCCGGGCACCCCACCCATCGGCGGGTCGTAGCCACTGATCACCGGCGGCGGGAGCAGCGTCGGGATCGCGCCCTTCGGCGAACCCACCGTCCGCCACCGGTCGCGCGCCGTCAACTGGGGATGCACCACCACCTCGCTCGGCAGGTTGTACCGGGAGTTGCCGATGCCTGCCGCGTCCGCGATCTCCTGAATCTCGACGAGATCATGCCGGACACACCACGATTCGATGGCCGCGTTGATCTCGTCCCGGTGGGCGCAGCGGTCGGCGTTGGTCGACAGCCGCGGATCATCGGCAAGGTCGGGCCGCACGATGATCTCGCGGGCCAGCCGTTGCCATTCACGGTCGTTGGTGGTCCCCAGGACCACGGTCTGACCGTCGCGGGTCGGGAACGCGCCGTACGGTGCGACCGCGGGCGCGCTGACGCCCAACGGCTTCTGGTCGACGCCGGTGTGCTGGGTGTAGGTCAGCTGGTAGCCCATGATGTCGGTCATCACGTCGAACAGGCTCAACTCCACCGCCGGTGCCACGGCGTCGGTGCGGCCACCGCGCCCGACGAGCAGCGCCATGATCGACAGCGCCGCGTACAGCCCGGTGGTGAAGTCCGCCATCGCGGGCCCCGGCTTGGCGGGCATGTCGGGGTAGCCAGTGACTGCGCAGGATCCCGATTCCGCTTGCACCAGAAGGTCATAGGCGCGCTTGTGCGAGATGGGCCCGCCGGGCCCGTAGCCGTCGATCTCCACCGGGATCACCGTCGGGTGCCGCACCGCGAGGTCGGCACGGCCCACCCCTAGCCGGGCGGTCGCTCCGGGCGCCAGATTGGACACGAAGGCGTCGGCGCCGTCGAGCAACCGGTGCAGCACGTCCATGCCGGCCGGCGACTTCAGGTTGAGGGTGACCGATTCCTTGCCGCGGTTGCACCACACGAAGTGCGCGGCCAGCCCGCCGGGACCGTTGACGACATCGTCGTAGTCCCGCGCGAAGTCACCTCCGGCGGGGTTCTCGACCTTGATGACGCGGGCCCCGAAGTCGGCGAGCACCCGGCTGCAGATCGGGGCGGCCACCGCCTGCTCCATGGCGACGATGGTGATGCCGGCGAGGGGGCCCGTCACATCACCATGCCGCCGTCGACGGGCAGTACCTGGCCCGTGACATAGGAGGCGGCGTTGGAGGCGAGGAAGACGAACGCCCCGGCGATCTCATCGGGATCCGCCCAGCGCTGCAACGGAATTCGACGCATCATGTTTGCCGAGAACTTCTCGTTGGTCCGGATGGTCTCGGTCATCGGGGTGGCTGCCAGCGGCGCCAGCGCATTGACCAGGATGTTCTGGCGAGCCAACTCGCGGGCCAGCGACTTCGTGAAGCCGATGATGCCCGCCTTGGCCATCGAGTAGTTGACCTGACCCAACGTGCCGGTGATGCCGGCGGCCGAGGTGACGTTGATGATGCGCCCGGTGCCGTCGGTCGCCAGGAACGGCAGCGCCGCCTGCGTCACGCGGAAGGCGCCCATCACGTGGATGTCGATCAGGCGCTCGACGTTCTCCTCGGTGATGTCGGCGAACATCGCGGGCGCGGTGACGCCGGCATTGTTGACGACGATGTGAAGCACGCCGCCCGTCATCGCCGCCGCCTGCGCCGCCGCAGCGTCGGCCGATCCTCGATCGGCGACGTCGAGCGCAGCACTCTGGGCCAACCCGCCGGCAGTCGAAATACTCTCGGCCACAACGGCTGCCGCGTCCTTGTCGAGATCCGTGACCAGGACCGCGGCGCCTGCCGTCGCCAGCGCGCGGGCGACGGCCGAACCGATACCGCCCGCGGCGCCGGTCACCAGTGCCGAGCGGCCGGTGAGGTCGAACAGCGGGTTCGCGGCCATCAGTAGCTCCTCGGCATCCCGAGCACGTGGGAGCCCAGGTAGTTGAGGATCATCTCCTGACTGACCGGGGCAATCTTCATCAGCCGTGACTCGCGGAAGTACCGGGAGATGTTGTACTCCTCGGAATACCCCATGCCGCCGTGGGTCTGCAGCGCGCGGTCGGCGGCGTCGAATCCGGCGTCGGCACAGAGGTACTTCGCCATGTTGGCCTCGCGCCCGCACGGCTGGCCATTGTCGTACAACCACGTCGCCTTGCGCAGGATGAGCTCGGCGGCGTCGAGCCGGGCAAGCGAGTCGGCGAGGGGAAACTGGATGCCCTGGTTCATGCCGATGGGGCGGTCGAATACGACGCGCTCGTTCGCATACTTCACCGCGCGGTCCAGCGCCACCCGCCCGATGCCCAGCGCCTCGGCGGCGATGAGCATGCGTTCGGGGTTGAGCCCATGCAGGATGTAGCCGAAACCCTTGCCCTCGTCGCCGATTCGGTCCTCGACGGGGATCCGCAGATCGTCGATGAACAGCTCGTTGGAGCTGACGGCGTTGCGACCCATCTTCTTGATCGGCCGGATGTCGACGTGATCGCGGTCGAGATCGGTGAGGAACAGCGAGAGGCCGTCGGTCTTCTTCGTGACCTCGTCGTAGGGCGTCGTCCTGGTCAGGAGCAGGATCTTCTCGGACTCGAGTGCCTTCGAGATCCATACCTTTCGGCCGTTGACCACGTAGTGGTCGCCGTCCCGCTTGGCGAACGTGGTGATGCGCGAAGTATCCAGGCCCGCACCGGGTTCGGTGACGCCGAAGCACACGTGGAGATCACCGTCGACGATCCGGGGCAGCGTCGCCGCCTTCATCTCGTCGGAGCCGAACACCACGACGGGCTGCATGCCGAAGATGGACATGTGGATGGCGCTGGCCGCGTTCATACCGCCGCCCGAGCGCGCCACCTCCTCGGCCAGAATCGTCGCCTCGGTGATGCCGAGACCGTGACCGCCGTATTCCTCGGGGATGGTCATGCCGAGCCATCCCCCGGAGGCGATCGCGTCGTAGAACTCCCGAGGGAATTCGTGGCCCTGGTCCTTCTCCATCCAGTAATGGTCGTCGAACTTGGCCGCCAGCTCTGCGACGGACTTGCGAATCAGTTGCTGATCCTCGGTCAGTTCGAAGCTCATCCCGCCGGTCACTACGCTCTCCTACGTCGAAAGGTGTTCTAAGCCAGCCGAATCGGTACAAACCGGGTCGTCAGTTGCGTGCGCCGCTGACTTCCTTCGCCCGGGCCTGGAACTCGGCGAACGAAGTGGTGCCCTTGTCGTGCTTGGACAGGGCCTGGATGCTGACGTCGTGACCGGCGCTGGCGGCGCGTAACGCCCCGACGTTGGCCTGATCCTTGGGGACGTGCGCGAAAGGTTCGAAGTGATAGAGCTTCATCGCGTTCTCGTGGGTCATCTTGTCGATCTCGTCGTCGGCCACGTCATAGGCCTTGAAGACCGCGTCGAGTTCCTCAGGGGCTCCCGGCCACATCGAATCGCTGTGGGGGTAGTCCATCTCCCAGCAGATGTTGTCCACCCCGATCTCGTGGCGTAGCTTCACCCCGACCGGATCGGAGATGAAGCACGTCATGAAGTGCTCGCGAAACACCTCCGAGGGCAGCTTGTCGCCGAAGTCCTGATGGGTCCACGTCGAGTGCATCTCGTAGGTCCGGTCCACGCGCTCCAGGAAGTACGGTATCCACCCCGTCCCGCCCTCACTCAAGGCAATCTTCAGGTCGGGGTAGTCCTTGATCGGCTTGGACCACAATAGATCTGCGGCCGCCTGCACGATGTTCATCGGCTGCAGGGTGATCATCACGTCCATCGGCGAATCCGGGGCCGGGATGCTCAGCTTGCCCGAGGAGCCGATGTGGACGTTCATCACCGTTTCGGTGTCCACCAACGCCTTCCACAGTGGCGTCCAGTAGTCGTCGTGGAACGACGGATAGCCCAGGGCGGCGGGGTTCTCGGTGAACGTCAGCGAGTGCACACCCTTCTTGCTCACCCGCCGCACCTCGGCGGCGGCCAGCTCGGCGTCCCAGATGACCGGCAACGCCATCGGGATGAACCGGCCGGGATGCGCCGCGCACCACTCGTCGATGTGCCAATCGTTGTAGGCCTGCACCAGCGCCAGCGAGAAGTCCGAGTCGTCGGTGGCGAACAACCGCCCGGCGAAGCCCGGGAACGACGGGAAGTTCATCGTCGCCAACACCCCGCCGGCGTTCATGTCCTTTACGCGCTCGGCGGCGTCGAAGCAGCCCTTGCGGATCTCGTCGAGCCCCTGGGGCTCGAGGCCGTACTCCTCCTTCGGACGGCCCGCGACCGCGTTGAGCGCGACGTTCGGGATCACCGTCTCCCGGAACTGCCAGGTGTCGCTGCCGTCGGGGTTGTGCACCAGGCGCGGCGCATCGTCGATGTACTTCGCCGAGAGATGGTTCTTGAACATGTCCGGTGGCTCGATGATGTGATCGTCGACGCTAATCAAGATCATGTCGTCCTTGTTCATGCCGTTCCCTTCGCATCGAGCCATCGGCCCGTCATCCGCTGTAGGTTCACTCCTTAAGGAAACTAGCCTCTCCTGAAGTGAGAATCAACCTGCCTATGCGCCACAAACGGCGTATTGCCTGCACTTTTACTACTGAACGTCACCTCGGGCGAGACCTGCGATAGGAGCGTTCCGCCATGGGTTCGATCGAAGAGTGGAAATCTGTTAGGCAGTTATGAGAATATGATTCTCACATCCGAGAGCTGAGTCGTCGATCGAGAGGAGTGCTTCGTGCGCCTGGCCCCGCTGCCCGCAGCCGACTGGGACGACGCCGTCGCGCGCGCCCTCCGGACGATGCCCGAGGAGCGTCGGAACCCGGTGGTCGCCGGCAACGCGATCGCCACGTTCGTCCACCACCCCGAGCTGACTCAGGCCTACCTCGGCTTCGGTTTCTACCTCCTGACGCGCTCCACCCTGCCCCCGCGGCTGCGCGAGCTGGCCGTCCTCCGGATCGCCCACCTGGCGCACTGCGGGTACGAGTGGGATGAGCACGTCACGATCGGGCAGCAGGTCGGTCTGACGCTCGACGACATCGACGCGCTGCAACGCGGCGAGGCATCCGACGACTTCGACCGCACGGTCCTCCACGCCGTCGACGAACTCGTCGAGAACACCGGGCTGTCCGACGACACGTGGGCCGCGCTCGGCGAGCGCCTGGACACGCGTCAGCTCATGGACTTCGTCTTCACCGTCGGCGGCTATCACATGCTGGCGATGGCCCTCAACACTTTCGGCGTCGAAACCAAGAAGGAGAACTGACACCCATGGCTCACTTCCCCAAACCCGCATCGGGTAGCTGGACCGAGAACTGGCCGGAGCTAGGCACCACCCCGGTCAACTACGAGGACTCCATCGACCCAGAGCACTTTGCGCTCGAACAACAGGCGATCTTCCGCAAGACATGGCTCAAAGTCGGTCGCGTAGAGCAACTTCCGAAGAAGGGCAGCTACTTCACCCGCGAGATGCCGTCGGCAGGGGCGGGCACGTCGGTCATCGTCGTCAAAGACGTGACGGACGGCCCCGCAGGCAAGACCGATACGGTTCGCGCGTTCTACAACCTGTGCCGCCATCGCGGAAACAAGTTGGTGTGGAACGACTATCCCGGCGAGGAGGTGTCGGGCGTCTGCCGCCAGTTCACGTGCAAGTACCACGCCTGGCGCTACGGCCTCGACGGCAAGCTCGCTTTCGTCCAGCAGGAAGGTGAGTTCTTCGACCTCGACAAGGACGACTACGGCCTGGTCTCCGTGCGCTGCGAGGTGTGGGAGGGGTTCGTCTTCATCAACTTCGACGACGCCGCGGCCCCACTCGCCGAGTACCTCGGCGACTTCGCGAAGGGGCTGGAGGGCTATCCGTTCCACGAGATGACCGAGCACTACGGCTACCGTTCCGAGGTCAACGCCAACTGGAAGCTGTTCATCGACGCGTTCACGGAGTTCTATCACGCGCCGATCCTGCACATGAAGCAGGCGGAGAAGGAGGAAGCCGAGAAGCTGGCCAAGTTCGGTTTCGAGGCGCTCGCCTACGACATCAAGGGTGACCACTCCATGGTCTCGTCCTGGGGCGGTATGAGCCCGCCCAAGGATCTGGGCATGGTCAAGCCCATCGAGCGCATCCTGCACAGCGGCCTGTTCGGCCCGTGGGATCGCCCGGACATCGAGGGCATCCTGCCCGACGAGCTGCCACCGGCCATCAACCCCGGTCGCCACAAGACTTGGGGCACCGACTCGTTCGAGTTCTTCCCGAACTTCACACTGCTGTTCTGGGCGCCCGGGTGGTACCTCACCTACAACTACTGGCCGACCGCCGTAGACAAGCACATCTTCGAGGCCGACCTCTACTTCGTGCCGCCGAAGAATCTGCGTGAACGGCTCTCCCAGGAACTCGCCGCGGTGACGTTCAAGGAGTACGCCTTCCAGGACGCGAACACGCTGGAGGCGACGCAGACCCAGATCGGCACCCGGGTCGTGACCGAATTCCCGTTGTGCGATCAGGAGATTCTGCTGCGGCATCTGCACAAGACCGCCCACCATTACGTGGATCGGTACAAGGAATCGCTCGCGAGCGCCGCGACTTCCGAACGGAAGGAAGCCCATGTCTAAGCTGCCCGAGGAGTTCGCCGATCTGGAGCGGTTCTCCGACTGGTGCTTGGCAGGCGAGGAGGAGCGCTACGCCAAGCGCCTCGCCTCGACGATGGAGGAGATGCAGGACCTCTACGACGCCGGCCTGTCGCGACTCGAGGACATCATGGTCTACGTCGACGCCCGCTTTCCCCTCGAGGGGATGCCCGATGACGCCAAGGCGCTGGTTCACCTGGGACAGTCGATCGTCATGGTGAGTTTCCCGATCGAAGTGTGGAAGCAGCCCCGCGTGCTCGACAGCGGCGCCGCCTACATCAAGCTGATCAAGGAGCCGGTGGTCTGAGGTGCTGACCCTCAAGGCCGCGGGTCTGCTCGACGTCGACGCCGGTGTCATCGTCCGGCCCGGAATCCTCAAGATCGACGGCGACCGGATCGTCGGCGTGGGTGGCGAGGTCGACGAGGGCTCCGAGGTCATCGATCTCGGCGATTCGATCCTGCTGCCGGGGTTGATGGACATGGAGGTCAACCTGCTCATGGGCGGTCGCGGGGAGAACCCCGGCCTGTCCCAGGTGCAGGACGATCCCCCGACCCGGGTCCTCCGCGCGGTCGGCAACGCCCGCCGCACCCTGCGCGCCGGTTTCACGACCGTGCGCAATCTGGGGTTGTTCGTCAAGACCGGCGGTTACCTGCTCGACGTGGCGCTGGGCAAGGCCATCGACGCAGGCTGGATCGAAGGCCCGCGCATCGTCCCTGCGGGACATGCGATCACGCCGACGGGTGGCCATCTCGACCCCACCATGTTCGCGGCGTTCATGCCCGGCGCCCTGGAGTTGACGGTCGAGGAGGGCATCGCCAACGGTGTCGACGAGGTGCGCAAGGCGGTGCGCTACCAGATCAAGCATGGCGCCCAGCTCATCAAGGTCTGCGTCTCGGGCGGGGTGATGTCGCTGACCGGAGAAGCTGGCGCACAACACTACTCGGACGAGGAATTGCTTGCCATCGTCGACGAGGCACACCGGCGCGGATTGCGCGTCGCAGCCCACACCCATGGCGCCGAGGCCGTCAAGCACGCCGTGGCCTGTGGCATCGACTGCATCGAGCACGGCTTCCTCATGGACGACGAGGCCATCCAGATGCTCGTCGACCACGACCGGTTCCTGGTGACCACCCGGCGACTCGCGGAGGCCATGGACGTATCCAAGGCGCCGAAGGAGTTGCAGGACAAGGCCGCGGTGATGTTCCCCTTGGCGCGGACGTCGCTGAAGGCGGCCTACGAGGCCGGGGTCAAGATTGCTGTCGGCACCGACGCGCCCGCGATTCCGCACGGCAAGAACGCCGACGAGCTGGTGACCCTCGTCGAGTGGGGCATGCCACCCGCGGCGGTGCTCCGGGCGGCGACCGTCGTCGCCGCAGATCTGATCAACGTCACCGACCGCGGCCGTCTCGCCGAGGGGCAGGTCGCGGACGTGATCGCCGTGCCCGGCGACCCGCTGGTGGACATCCGCGTTACAAAGGAAGTAAGTTTTGTAATGAAAGGGGGCAAGGTCTTCCGACATGACAGTGCACACCAGAACTGACGACCTCGTCGAGATCCAGCAGCTGCTGGCGAAATACGCCGTCACCATCACCCAGGGAGACGTCGAAGGGCTCGTCACCGTCTTCACCCCGGACGGGACCTACAGCGCGTTCGGCTCGACCTACACCCTGGCCCGATTCCCAGAGTTGGTCGCCGCGGCGCCCAGCGGCTTGTTCATGACCGGGACGTCGCTCGTGGACCTCGACACCGGTGACCCCGACACGGCCACCGGCACTCAGCCCCTGTGCTTCGTCGAGCACTCCACGCACGACATGCGCATCGGGTACTACAAGGACACCTACGTCCGCACCGATGACGGCTGGCGGCTGAAGACGCGCGCCATGACGTTCATTCGGCGCAACGGCGACCATGACTCCGGCCGCGCGCACGCGATCGGGCGGCCCGAAGCCGGATGACGATCCCCACTACGGCCGAGTTCCGGTCACAGTTGGTGGCGTGGCTCGACGACCACGATCTGACGCCACCGGCCGACCACTCGCTGGACGCACACCACCGGCAATACCAGCGAGTGCTCGGCGCGCTCTACGACGCCGACTGGATGCGCTGGGGATGGTCGGAATCGGTTGGCGGCCTTGGCGGCCCGATGATCCTGCGCGCCGTCGTCGGCGAGGAGGTCGTGGGCCGTCGCTTGGTCGAGCCGGGGTTGTACTCGATGCTCGAAGTGTTGATGCCCACGCTGATCGACTATGCGCCCCCCGGCCTGGCCGCGCAGATGGTGCCCCGTCTGCTGTCCGGTCGCGAAACCTGGTGCCAGGGCTTCTCCGAACCCGGTTCGGGAAGTGACCTGGCGTCCCTGACCACCCGTGCCGAACAGCGTGGCGACGAGTGGGTCATCAATGGCCAGAAGGTGTGGACCAGTTACGCCCAGTACGCGCAGCGGTGCGTCCTGCTGACCCGCACTGGACCCGGCCACGCGGGAATCACCGCGTTCTTCGTCGACATGGATAGCCCGGGCATCGACGTGCGCCCGCTGCGGACCATGCACGGCGTCGACGAGTTCTGCGAGGTGTACCTCGACGACGTGGTCGTCGCGGGCGATCGCATCCTCGGAAACCCCGGTGACGGTTGGCAACTCGCGATGGACCTGCTGCCGTACGAGCGGTCGACGTGCTTCTGGCAGCGGGTGGCTTACCTCTACTCGCGACTGGATGCACTGATCGATCAGGTGAAGGGCGAACTCGGCCCGGCCGCGGACGCGGATCTGGGCGCGGCCTACCTGGCGTTGCACACGTTGCGCTGCCGCTCGCGGGCCACCCAGCTGCGCCTGGCCAGTGGCCAGAAGTTGGGCCCCGAGACCTCGATCGACAAGGTGCTCCTGTCCAACGCGGAACAACAGTTCTACGACACCGTTCGCGACATGCTCCCGGGCAGCATCGAATTGGATGATTCGGTGTGGCGCAGCGAGTACCTGTACTCGCGGGCCTCCTCCATCTATGGGGGCACCGCCGAAGTGCAGCGCAACATCATCGCCCGCCGACTGCTCGACCTCGGGAAGGAATAACCCATGGTTGCCGAGCTGGATGCGACGTCACTCGACCTACTCTCCGATGATCTGCGCACGGCCATGCAGGCAGCGTCGGGTCCCGCGCTGGACGCCGCACTGGCCGACATGGGCTGGGCCGACATGCTGTCCGAGATGCCCGAGCCGGCCATCGCGCTGGTGTTCCGCTTACTGGGTGAAACGGGCTCGCACGCATCGATTCTCAACGATGTCGTGCTCCAGTCGTCCCGGCGCGAGCCCGGCGAGACTCCGGCCCTGCCGTACGCAGGCAATGCCCAGGTGGTGTGGGACCGCGACAGCTCGGGCGCCGCGGAACTCCACGTGATGGGCGGTCTGCCATTGCGCCGCGTCGAGGAGGGCGAACTGCTCCGGCTGGCCGAGGCCCGCCGGGCCCTGGGCTGGTGGCTGGTCGGCAGTTCCCGGGCGATGTTGAACCTGGCTCGCCAGCACGCGCTCGACCGGGTGCAGTTCGGCCGGCCGATCGCGGGTTTTCAGGCCGTCCGCCATCGGTTGGCCGAGACGCTGGTGGCGATCGAGGGCGCCGAGGCGACCCTGACGCTGCCCGGGGCGGACAATCCCGATCTCACTGCGCTACTGGCCAAGGCGGCGGCGGGCAAGGCGGCGCTGACCGCGGCCAAGCACTGCCAGCAGGTGCTCGGCGGGATGGGCTTCACCGCCGAGCACGATCTGCACCGGCACGTGGAACGCGTTCTCGTCCTGGACGGATTGCTCGGCAGCTCAAGCGAACTCGCGAAGAAGGCCGGTGCAGGACTGCGAGCCCGCGGTTCGGCACCCCGCCTCGCCCACCTCTAGCCCTCGCCTCCCCGCGAGCCCCTCCCCTTCCCGCGAGCGTGCGTGTCTGAGGCCGACACGCCGCCGCCGGATCGGAGTCTGCGCACGCTCGCGCCGGCCAACGGTCAGCGACGGGGCAGGCCGAGCACGCGCTGGGCGATGATGTTGCGCTGGATCTCCGACGTGCCGCCCGCGATGGTGCCCGCGAACGACCGGAGGTACCGGTCGGCCCAGCTGCCCGCGTACGCGTCGAGGTTGAGCGGTATGTAGGGGGCAGTCATGTGCGGGTGGTCGAGCCCGTCGGCCGCTCGGGAGTCGAGCGCGTGTTCGGTGGCCGTCTGCACGGTCTCTGCGCCAAAGAGCTTCAACACCGACAGCGCGGGCACGTCCTCCTCACCATGGGCGGCTCGCGCCAGCGCGGCGGAACCCATCAGCCGCAGGGCAAGATTGTCCATGACCAACGTGGCGAACTGATCCCGCTCGACGACGGTGGACGGCTGCCAGTCGTCGATCAGATCTTGCAGCCGGTCGGCATAGCTGAGCCACAACATGTTTCGCTCGTGGCCGAGGGATCCGCTGGCCACCGCCCAGCCGTCGTTGAGCTTTCCGACGAGATTCTGCACGGGAACCCGCACATCGGTGAAGAAGACCTCGTTGAAGTCGAGATCGTTCGCGTCGGCCACCGAGGCGAAGGGCCTGCGCACGACACCGGGCGAGTCGGTGGGAATCAACAGCACGCTGATGCCCCGGTGCTTGGGGGCCTCGACGTCGGTGCGCACGAACGTGAGGAGCACGTCTGCGTCGTGCGCTCCGGACGTCCACACCTTCTGGCCGTTGACGACGAACTCGTCACCGTCGCGGAGGGCTCTGGTCCGCAGCGACGCGAGGTCGGAGCCGGCTCCCGGCTCGCTCATGCCCAGCGCGGCGGTGATCTCGGCGCGCAGAATGGGGATCGCCCACTTCTGCTGCTGCTCGGTCGTGCCGAACGTGATGAGCGACGCGGCGATGATCCCGACGCCCTGGGAGTTGAAACTGGGGACGTATCTGCGGCGGGCCAATTCGACCTGGTGGACGTACTGCTGAAGGATCGTCGCGTTCCGACCCCCATACTGCGGCGGATTTCCGGGTACCAGCCACCCGTGATCGAACAACAGTCGCTGCCATCGGCGGGCCCACTCTGGTACGTGGGAGGACGACCGCGGCCGAACGAGCGCCTCGGCGTCGGCGGGTGCGTGCTGGTCGAGAAAGGCCACGAACTCGGCCCGGAAGTCGTCGACCTCGGCATCGAACGTCAGCTGCACGTCACTCCTGGAATGCGCCTTTCACCATCTGGCTTCACTTGAAGCGTAAATGAGAATAGTATTCTCACGATGAGAAAGTTTCAATCTCAGACACGCTGCTCCCAAGGGGGTCTAGGGCATGGCGCAGAGGCGTTCTCCGGTACAGTTCATCCATGTTCTCCCCGATCAGCCCACGTCAGAGGCACCGGTGACCACGAGTCCTAGCGAAGAACCGGCCTGGAAGCAGCGGGCGGTCGAACGTTCCATCAAGACCGCCAAACTGCGTGCTGCACAACGCGTACAGCGCTTCCTCGATGCCGCCCAGGCGATCATCATCGAGAAGGGCAGTACCGATTTCACCGTGCAAGAGGTCGTCGACCGCTCCCGCCAGTCGCTGCGGAGCTTCTATCTCCAGTTCGACGGCAAGCACGAACTCCTCCTCGCCCTCTTCGAAGACGCGCTCAGCCGGTCCGCCGATCAGATTCGGGCCGCAACCGCAGGTCAGATGGATCCGCTGGACCGGTTGAAGGTCGCGATTCAGCTCCTCTTCGAGTCCTCCCGTCCAGATCCGGCGGCTAGGCGTCCTCTATTCACCGACTTCGCCCCCCGCCTGCTGGTATCGCATCCCTCCGAGGTGAAGGTCGCGCACGCACCGCTTCTCGTCCTGCTCACCGAGTTGATGGAGGATGCGGCCGCAGCGGGCGAACTCCGCGCCGGCATCAATCCCAAGCGCATCGCCGCCATGACGATGCAGACCGTGATGTTCGTCGCTCAGTCGAGCGGCTCCGACGACGAAACCGTCAAGCCGATATCGGCCGACGAAGTCTGGGACTTCGTCGCACAGGGGTTCGCCGCCGACTAGGAGAATCCCATTCTCCGTCCGGGGTAACTGCGCTTGCGCTGATTCGGTGCGCGCCACGGGTCCCACCTCGAAGCGCCACCGCACGGCGGGACGACGCCTGTCCCAATGGAACTTGCCCGAGTTACTCGTCACCCCGTGGGAGTCGGCATGCCTGCGCTAAGCGGTCGGTACAACGGGCCCGCCGACGGTCCGACGTTGACACAATGACCATGCGGTGACAAGGTGCTGAGCAGATGCACAGCACCGCGCTGGTCGCATTACGAGGAGTCGAGGTCTCACATGGCAGGGCGGGTAGAGGGCAAGGTCGCGTTCATCACCGGCGCGGCACGAGGACAGGGCCGCAGTCACGCCGTGCGTCTGGCCGAGGAGGGCGCCGACATCATCGCCGTCGACGTCTGCAAACCGGTGACCGCGCCGGGCGGCATCCCACCGTCCACCCCGGAGGATCTGGCCGAAACCGCCGATCTGGTCAAGAATCTCAACCGCCGCATCGTCACCGCCGAGGTCGACGTTCGCGACTTCGCCGCTCTGAAGGCCGCCGTCGACAGCGGTGTCGAGCAGCTTGGCCGCCTCGACATCATCGTGGCCAACGCAGGCATCGGCAACGGCGGTGAGACGCTGGAGAACACCAGCGAAGAGGATTGGGACGACATGATCGGCACCAACCTCACCGGCGTGTGGAAGACCGTCAAAGCCGCCGTGCCCCACGTGATCGCGGGCGGGAACGGCGGAGCGATCATCCTGACCAGCTCGGTCGGAGGACTGAAGGCCTATCCCCATACGGGGCACTACGTCGCGGCCAAGCACGGTGTGGTCGGCCTCATGCGCACCTTCGCAGTCGAGTTGGGCCATCACATGATTCGGGTCAACTCGGTGCACCCGACGCACGTGAGCACGCAGATGTTGCACAACGAGGGCACCTTCAAGATGTTTCGTCCGGATCTGGAGAACCCGGGTGCCGACGACATGGCGCCGATCTGCCAGATGTTCCACACCCTGCCCATCCCGTGGGTCGACCCGATCGACGTCAGCAACGCTGTGCTGTTCCTCGCGTCCGACGAGGGGCGTTACCTGACGGGCGTCACCCTGCCGATCGACGCGGGCAGCTGCCTCAAGTAGCCGCCGCGGCGGGCGACCGTTGGGCGACCGGGGATGGGTCCGGCATCAGCTTCCCGGCGGATGCGCGAGGCCTGCGAGACGGCAACGTTCAGTTCCTCACCGAGGCGTTTCGACGTTACGGTGCACTGGCGCAGGACAACTGCGTCACCCGCATCACGCAATGCGATGAGGTCGACGGCGGCAGCACCGGTCGCAAGATGCTGCTGGCCGTGGAGTACGGCACACCCGGGCCCCATCGCGACCTGTTCGTGAAGTTCTCCCGGGACTTCGACGACCCCGACCGTGACCACGGCAGAACGCAGATGGAGTCCGAGGTTCGGTTCGCCGCCCTCTCCAACCAGGACGACTTCCCCGTTGCCGTGCCCACCGTGCTGTTCGCCGACTTCGAAGCGACCTCGGGGACCGGTCTGTTGATCACCCGGCGGATTCCCTTTGGGTACGGGGGTATCGAGCCTCAGTACGCCAAGTGCATGGACTATGACCTGCCAGACCAAGTTGGCCACTACCAGGCTCTGCTCGGCGCGCTCGGACGCCTTGCCGGGACCCATCTCACAGGCGGGCTGCCGAATGCACTCCGCGCGGACATGGAAGCGCTGTCCGTAGGGGCACGTCCCACGTTGTCCGCCGCCACGCTGGACCGACGGGTCGACCGTCTCGCCGAATTCGCCTCCGCCCATCCCGGTCTGCTGCCGGCGAACGTCCGCTCGCCGGCGTTCCTGGCACGACTACGCGGCGAAATACCCCTGTTGTCGGACGCGGAGGGCGACGTCTGGCAATCGATGCGGGCACAGACGGACCTCGTTGGGCTGTGTCACTGGAATGCCAACGTCGACAACGCGTGGTTCTGGCGCGACGACGAGGGCACCCTGCAGTGCGGCTTGATGGACTGGGGCTGCGCCGGTCAGATGCATGCCGCCATGGCGATCTGGGGCGCGATGAGTGGCGCCGAGACCGACATGTGGGACGACGGCCTCGACGGGCTGCTCGACCACTTCGCCGCCGAGTTCCATGCCTGCGGTGGGGGCATCGTGGACGCGGACGTGCTGAAGTCGAGCGTCGTGCTCTACGCCGCCGTCATGGGCATGACGTGGCTGCTGGACGTGCCCGCCTACGTGCGATCTCGAACGCCGGGGCTCACCGCCGCGTCCACCCGGATGGATGCGGGCATCCGGGACGTCGAGAGCGTGCGCTGCCGCCTGCAGATGCTGACCAACGTGCTGAACCTGTGGCAGCGCAACGACATCGGGCGTCTGTTGACCGCGCTTTAACTGGCGGGCGCAGTGCCGATCACACCGTCCGCCTCGAGAGTGGCGATCTCGTCGTCGGTCACACCGAGCCCGCGGAGCAGTTCGTGGTTGTGCTGCCCGAGCAGTGGCGCCGGCGTGCGATGGAAGTCGTCGGGCCCATGGGACAGCTTCACCGGCAGGGTGCTGTGCGGTGCGGCCGCATTCACCGGATGCCCGACCATCTGGAAGAACTTCCGATGGCGTAGCTGAGCGATCTCGGTCTGCCGATGCGGCTGCAGTACCTTCGCGACGGGAATCCCTGCCGCGCAGAGTGTTTCGACGATGTCATCGGCGGTGCGCGACCCGCACCACGTCGTCAGGTGGTCATCGATGACATCGTGTGCCGCCCGGCGCCCGGCGGCGTCGGTCAAGGCTGGGTCGACGGCCCACTGCGGCCGGCCCAGCGCGTCGACGAGCGCGGCCCACTGCTCGTCGGTCGCTACGGCGATCGCCACCCAGCAGTCCTCGCGGCCGAACTCGTCGATACCGGTGCTCTGGTAGATGTTCTGCGGCGACGCAGCGGGCCCGCGGTTCCCGTTGCGCTGCAAGAGCGCACCGTAGGCCGAGTACTCGATCACCTGCTCGGCGACGATGCTCAGGGCGGCATCGACCATGGCGGCCTCGACCAGGACGCCCTCGCCCGTCCGCCGCCGGTGCTCGAGTGCCAACAGCAGCGCGTTGAGCGCGTGCACGCCGGCATTCGGATCTCCCACGGAGTACGGCTCGTACGGGTTGCGGTCGGGATACCCCGTGAGCCAACTCATGCCGGTGGCATCCTCGATGATGTAGGCGAACGCCGGATTGTCACGCCACGGCCCGTCGAGGCCGAACCCCGGCATCCGCAGCATGATCGCGTCAGGCCGCAGCCGCAGGACCGAGGCGAAGTCCAGCCCGATCTGGTCGACCACCCGCGGGGTGAAGTCTTCCACGATCACGTCGCACTGCGCAATCAGCCGATACAACAGCTCGCGGCCGCGTTCAGTCTGAAAGTTCAGCGTGAGGCCCTTCTTGTTGGTGTTGAGCGCCGAGAAGATGGGTGACCGCTCCCACCACCGATCCACGGTCACCGGGATGCCCGCAATCAGACGGGTGCCATCCGGTCGCGGTGTCGACTCCAGGTGGATCACCTCGGCGCCGAGCATGGCCAGGGCGTGGGTGCACGACGGTCCCGCCCAGAACGTCGTCATGTCCAAGACCCGTAGTCCACTGAGCGGCAGCCGGTTTGGATCCCGCCCGGACGTCGGCGTCGGCCGCGGACACAGTGGGGACGCGCGAACGGCGTCGGTGTGTTCACCGAGTCGCGGGGCGGACGCGAACTCCTGCAGTGGTGTGTCGCTGAGACGGTAGGGGTGAGTGGGCTGCGTGAAATCGCCTCGCGGGTTGCGCACGAAGCTGCCGCGGGCGACGTAGTGGTCCAGCTCGGTGACGTTGGCGCCGTTGCCCACCGGCGAATTGGGGATGCGGAACGCCGATGCCAGATCGCGGACGTCGTCGACGTTCTGCTCGCGCAGCCAGGCGTACAACTCCTCGGCATGGAGATTCGCCTGCTCCGTGATGGTCAGCGACGTCCCCTCGTCGATCCAATCGTCATGGCCCGACATCGCACACAGGTCGTGCCACTGTTGTGCCGTACCGCAGCCGAGCGCGACCAGACCGTCGGCGGCCTGGGCGACGCCGGGGACCGTGGGCCTTCGCTCGGTCCGCCACGGCCTGCCGAGCATCTCGAAGAACGTCACCGGATAGTAAGTGAGACAGAGGATGTGCGCCTCGAGCATCGAGAGGTCGATCAGCTCGCCGTACCCGTCGCTCAGGGCCCGGCCACGGAAGGCGAGCGTCATCGCCGCGGCGTACGCACCGCTGACCCAGTCGCCGACCTGACCGCCGACGTGCACCGGCGCCCTGTCCTGCGATCCGCGCCCGATGCCGATGGCCCCGCCGGACCACGCCTGCAGCGTGAACTCGGTGGCGGGCCGGTCGCTCCACGGCCCGTCGAGTCCGAACGGCGTGATGGCGGTGACGACCAGGTGCGGGTAACGGCGGCTGATTTCCTGCGGCGTGAACCCGTCGGCTTCCGCGATGGTCGAACCCCGTGACCAGACGACGACATCGGCTGCGGCCAAGAGACGTTCGACCAATGCGACGTCGTCGGAGGCCTTGGGATCCGCCACGACGCTTCGCTTCGAGCAGGCGAGGTAGCCGAACAGGGCACCGTCCGCCCCGGCTTCGACGACCGCACCCGACGCCGACCACCGGCGCAGCGGATCACCCTCGGGGCCCTCGACCTTCACGACGTCGGCGCCACCGTCGGCGAGCAGTTTGGTGCAGTAAGCACCGGCAATGCCCGATGACAGGTCGACGACGTGACACCCCGCGAGCGGGTACCCCACGCCTAATCCTTCTTCTTGCGGTTCTTCTTGCTGAGTCTGAAGTCCGGGGGGAACTTGGCATCGTTGTCGTTGACCGCGGCGGCGAGACCGCTTCCGATGGCCTCGTGCATGTCGAGGTCCTGGGCATCGTCGTTCTGCACGCCGCTGCCCATCGACTCGAAGAACGCCGACAGCAGGCTGCCCATGTACTCACCCTGATGCTGTTTGTAGACCTCGAAGAAGAGCTTCTGCATGTACACGGTGTCGACGGGCCGGTTGCGCGCGCACGCCAGCGCGTACTTCTGCGTCTCGGCCTCGAGTTCGTCGCGCGTCACCACCTTGTTGAGGAAGTTGCACTTCTCCATGTCCTCGGCGGTGAACGGACGTCCGGTGAAGACCATCTCCTGGAACTTGCGCAGTCCCATCATCTGCACCCAGGTCCACATCCGGGGACCCCAGCCGTAGTACCGGAAGGACGGGTGCCCGAACAGCGCATCGTCGGACGAGATCACCAGATCGGCGTCGGCGCACTGGTAGAAGTGCCAGCCGTAGCAGTACCCCTTGGCCTCCACGATGCTGATCTTCTTGAGTTCCTGCAGCGGGCGGTTGCCGGCCTGCGCATTGGCGTACCAGCCGCTGATGGTCGCTCCGTTGCGGAAGGTGCCGGGCGGCGGGTATTCGACGCCCATGCCCTCGACCTTCAGCTCGCGAAGCCGCAGTGCGGGATCGTCGTTGCCCTCCATGAACTCTGGGAGATCGGCGCCGCTGCCGAGGTTGTCCCCGACCCCGCGGATGACGACGACCTTGACGTCGTTGTCCACACTCGACGCGCGGATCAGATCGGCGTAGCGCAGTCGCGCGTCCGACGTCGGCGCGTTGAGGAACTCGGGCCGGTTGAAGGTGATGGTCGCGATCTTGGTCTTCGGGTCCTTCTCGTAGAGGATGATCTCCTCGGCTGACGGCCGCTTGGTCTTCGACATGGTCACTCTCAGTTGGGGGTAACGGCAGTGCTGCCGTGAAACGAGGGGCTCGACGTCAGGATCTCCGGGCCGTCGTCGGTGATCAGCACGGCGTCGCGCTGGAACACCGCGCCGACACCGCGCTCCCAGACGTATGCCGTGACGGCCAGCACGGTTCCGGGATCGAGGTGCTCGGCGGCCGACGTCTGGGGCAGATCAGGTGAGACGACGGGCGGATCGAAGCCCAGCCCGAGCCCGTGGGCGACCGGCAGCGGTGGCAGCGACTCACCGGCCGACTCGTATGCGGCCAACAGGGCGCTGGCCGGCACGCCCGGTTGGCAGGCTTCGACAAGCCTGTCCCACAGCGCATTCGAGCGCTCATAGAGCGCATCGGCGCCGCTGACCTCACCCACCGGCCAGGTCCGCCCGACCTCGCCGACATAGCCGTCGGCGAGCGCACCGGCCGCGAACGCCACTAGGTCGCCCTCGGCGCACCGGCGGTCCCGCCGACCCACCCGCCACGAGTGTTCGCGTGAGGTGATCCACGCCCCGTCCTGGGTGGCCGACGTGCTGAAGCCGCCCGCGGTCATCGCCTCCATCAGGACGCCGTTCAGCGCCTGCTCGCATGCGCCGACCGCCAGCTCGGACACCGCTGCGGCGAGACCGCGCTCGGCGACCGCCAATGCGCCACGTAGCACGCGGATTTCGTCGGCGGTCTTGATGCGGCGGGCGACCTTCATCGCCACCTCACCATCGACCAGCTCGGCGTGCGGAAAGGCCATCGGCAGCAACAGGGCGAACGACGGTGACATCGCGTCGGTACCGACGCGTTTCGCACGCGCTGCTCCGTCGATGCCCTTGAGCACCTCGATGTTGGTCATCGGGTTCCACGCCAGGCCGTAGAGGTGGTCGCGCCCGATCTCCTCGGGGATCCCCTCGTCCCAACTGCTATTGAGGTGGATCTCACCGGTGGCCCGCACCAACACGCAGATCGGCGCGAACGGCCGCGTACCCGCGACCCAGAGTTGCGGCGCACCGGTGACATACCGGACGTTGGCCTGCCGACCGAGCACCAGGATGTCGAGGTCCTCGAGCTCCATCTGCTCGAGGACGCGCTCGCGGCGACCGGTGCGCAGTGCGACGTCGTCGGGCAGTATCTCCTCGGCCATCAGGAGACTCCGTACGGGGCATAGGGGTAATCGGTGATCGACTGATGGCCGTCTTCGGTGATGACCACGATCTCCTCGCTTCGGTAGCCGCCGGTGCCGTCCTCCCACACGACGGGCTCGAGCACCAGCAACATGCCTGCCGGGAACACGAAGTTGTCGTCGAACTCCTCGCCGAGATCGGTTCCGATCATGGGCATCTCGGCGGCGTTGGTACCAATGCCATGGCCGAGGTAGAAGTGGGGCAGCCACGGCTTCTGACCGCCGTTGGCGGCGATGGCGGCCCGCGCCAAGTCACCACACGTAGCCCCGGCCCTGGTCACCGCGAGCACCGCGTCGAGGATCGCGCGCCACTTCTCGAACTGGGCCCGTTGGCGCACTGTCGGCTCCCCCCCCACCACCCAGGTTCGGCCGAAGTCCGAGCAGTAGCCGTCGTAGGTGATGCTGACGTCGGTCCACAGCACGTCACCCTTGGCGAGCTTCTTCTCCGTGGGCAACAGCGGCAGCGCCAGATCGCCGGTCGTGGTCCACACCGCGCCGCTGTTCCTGGTCGTTGGCATCACCTGCCAGATGGCCTCGATCATGTTCGTCGTCGCACCGAGCTCGAATGCCCGGCGGACGAATGCGGCCGAGAGGTCGATCTGGCGAACGCCGGGGGCGAGCGACTTCTGGACGTCGACGACCGCCTGCTCGGTGATGCGGCAGGCCTTGCGGACACAGGAGATCTGATCGACCGTCTTGACCAACTTGGCGGGCCCCACCACCGCAGCGGCATCCGACGGTGGGCCAGCCGGGAAGAGCACGTTCGCGGCCCGGCGCATTGCTCCGGTCAGCTCGTCGACCGCCACGGTCGCGCCCGGCGGCACCAGGTCGGCCAGCACCTTCGCGAAAGCCTCGACACCCTCGTCGAATTCGAGATAGAGGGGACCGTGGACGTGATCGTCGGGCAGCTCCGTGTCGAACGCGCTGCCCTCCCGGAAGGGCATGAACAGGTGGGGGTGCTCATCGTCGGCGACGACGACGGCCACGGGGCGTTCCACGTGTGACAGTCCCGCGTCGAGCAGGGGCCAGCTGGCACCGGTGGCATAGACGACGTTACCGTTGCCAAGCAGCACCAACGCGTCGACGCCGTTCGCCCGCATGGACTCCCGCAGCCGCGCACCGCACTCTCGGTACATCCTGGCCGTGTCGGGCAACTCGGGGATGTCGAGCCGCATCGACCCTGCGGGGGCGAGCGTGGTCACGAGATCCCTAAGAAGTTCTTGACGTTGGTGCTGACGATCTTCACCGCGTCCTCGGGCCCGACCGCGTCGACGACTGCCGCCAGGGACTTCTCCGAGTACCCGTAGGTGCTCTCGTTGTGCGGGTAGTCAGACGACCACATGACGCGGTCGACCCCGATCTGATCGATCAGCCGAAGGCCCAGCGGGTCCACCATGAACGATGCGCTCATGTGGTTGTCCCAGTAGTACCGCACGTCATGTTCGAGCTGATGATTGAACATGTGCCGATAGGAGGCCAACATGTGCTCGGCATCCTGCAGAGCCGTTGGCACCCAGGCGATCCCGCCCTCGAACCAGCCGACCTTCAACGAGGGGTGCCGATCGAGGATGCCGGAGAACACGTACTTGGCGAACTGCTCGCGAAACGAGTCGACGTTGATCATCATGCCGACCACGACGCTGTTGTTCTCGCAGGGGGTCTTCGGCGGCGTCTCGCCGATGTGGTGGGTGACCGGCAGTCCGGCCTCTTCGATCTCGTCCCACACCGCGTCCATCGAGGCGCTGCCGTAGTCGTAGATCTTGCCCTCGTCGTCCTTGCCGGGGTTCAGCGGCATCAGGAACGTCTTGAGTCCCAGCGATTTCAGCTCCGAGAGCGTGCTGCGGGTGCCCTTCGGGTCCCACCAGTTGATCAGGCCGACGCCGTAGAAGCGTCCGCCCGACCGTTCCTGCAGATCTGCGATGTGCTCGTTGTAGATCCGGAACACCCTCTCGCGCAGCGCCTTGTCCGGGTAGTGGAAGAGTGCTAGCACGGCATTGGGGAACGCCAGTTCCTTCTGGATGCCATCCTCGGCGAGTTGCCGGATTCGGGCCTCGATGTCGTTGGTCGCGGCCCCGGCGAGATCGTCGTATTGCATGAGCACGCGGCCGAAGTCACCCGCCACGAAGGACCGGCCGTTGACGCCGACCATGTAGGCGCCGTCCTCGTACCAGATCCGCGGTGCCTGGCCCTTGAGCTCCTCGGGGAAGCGTTCGAAGAAGATGTCCTCGGCGACGGAGATGTGGTTGTCCGCCGAGAACACCTCGGTGCCAGCGGGAAGTCCGACGGTGACGCCTTTGGCATGGCCGTGGCGGTCCTTGGGCGCACCCCATCCCTCGGACGGATAGAGCGTGGTGGACTTCGTTGGGGTTGACATCGATGGCACTCCAATCAATCTGTGATGCGGGTTTTTTGGGAAGCTCGGGCGCGACCCGTTACCAGGTCACCGGAAGCTCGTAGACGCCGTAGGCGAGCCGGTCGTGCTTGAAGGGCACCTCGTCGAACGGGATGGCGAGCTTCAGCGTCGGGATTCGGCGCAGCAGCGTGTGGAACACGATCTGCAATTCCGCGCGCGCCAGCTGCTGCCCAACGCACTGGTGCCGGCCATACCCGAAGCCGAGTTCCTGGCTGGCGTCGCGGGTGAACTCGAGCCGGTCGGGATGGGGGAAGGCAGTGGCGTCCCAGTTCGCGGGCGCGAGGTCGATGATGATGCCCTCCCCGGCGCGGATGGTCTCACCACCGATTTCGATGTCCTCGATCGCGACGCGTCGTTGGCCGTTCTGGATGATCGACAGGTAGCGCATGAGCTCTTCGGCGGCGTTCGCGATGAACTTGGGATCGTCGGAATCGCGAAGCAGTGCGGCCTGTTCGGGATTCTCGAGCAGAGCCAGCACCCCGATGCCGATCATGTTGGCGGTGGTCTCGTGGCCGGCGATCAGCAGGCCGGTGCCCAATTGTGCGGCCTCCTTGACGCTGATCTCGCCCGCCGTGACTCGTTCGGCGAGGTCGGACACCGCGTCCTCCGCGGGCTCCGCCATCTTCTTCTCGACGAGGTTGATGAGATACCCGTGGAGGCTCATGGCCCCCTTCTGGCCCTCCTCCGCCGACGCGTATCGGGCCAGCCCGACGTTGGCGTGGTGCTGGAAGAACTCGTGGTCGGCGTAGGGGACGCCGAGCATGTCGCTGATCACCTTGGTGGGCACCGGAAGAGCCAGCGCCGATACGACGTCGGCGGGCTGCGGTCCCGCCAGGATCGCGTCGATGCACTCGTCGGTGACCGCCTGAATGGTCGTGCGCAAGGCCTCCACCCGCTTGAAGGTGAACGGCTTAGACAACATGCGGCGGAAGCGGGTGTGTTCCTCGGCATCGGACGTGAAGACCGAACGTGGCCGCTTGGTAACCGTGGACAGCATGTGCTCGTTCCAGTGTGGGAAACCCTCGCGCCGGTCGTCGACGCTGACGCGTGAGTCGGCGAACAGCGTCCGCGCCACTTCGTGGCCGGTGATCAGCCACGGTGTGGTGCCATTCCAGATGCGCACTCGCGACAGCGGCGCGGCGACGCCCATCTCGAGCATCTGCAGTGGTGGGGAGAACGGGCACCCGGCCGCACGCTCCATCGGGTACTCGGGCACGCCAGCTGAAACAGACTGCGCAGCAAGCACTTCTGACATGGATACTCCGTCATTCCTCGAGGTGGATGGCCAGTGCCGGACACGCGGCCGCGGCCTTCCGGGTGCCGTCGACGAATTCGGCGGCGGGTTCTTCGACGAGCAGGATGACCACCCCGTCGTCGTCGTTCTGATCGAACACCTCGGCGGCGTACGACACGCACATGCCCGACGACACGCACTTGTCCGCGTCGGTTCTCACCTTCACGGCGCGACACCACGGCCCGATGACGTCACGGGCGCGAGCCACATGCCGACGATGGCGTCGATGAGCCCCGACCCAGCGGCCTGCCACGAGGTCCTGGTCGCCACGGCGGCCCCCTTGGCCAGCGCCCGCTCGCGGTCGGCGCAGGTGTGCATCAACAGGTTTCGGGCCATGACGTTTCGGTCGGACCTAACGTCGAGCTGGAGGTCCGGGAGGCACCGGTTGATGCCGTCGACGACTTCGACGAGCGATGGCGAGCTCAGGGCATCCTTGACGACGAAGCCGTGATAGGCGGGATCGGTCATGGCCTGCGCGGCAAACCGCGCGTACCAGGTCGGGTTGCCGAGGTCGGCGAGGTGGTCGGTCAGGGGACGCACCAGGCAGGACACCCACGCGCGGAGATCGTCGTCCTCGTCGAGCCGCGCGACCAGGCGTTCCCGGTGCGCCTCGATCGGCGCGCGGTGCCGCTCCTCGATGGCGCGGACGAGGTCGGTCTTCGTCCCGAAGTGGTAACCCACGGCAGCGTTGTTGCCCTGTCCCGCAGCCTCACTCACCTGCCTGTTCGACACGGCATACACACCGTGTTCGGCGTAGAGCCGTTCGGCGGCGGTCAGGATCGACTCACGCGTGGTGCTCGCACGTTCGGTGCGCAACGGCCTGGCTGCGGTCACCCGATCAGTCAACAACCGCGGGCTGATTAAGTCAAGCGATTGATTTAATTCTGGCGGCGCGGTGGTATGACCTTGCCCGCCACCGTGCCGCCGTCGACCGGCAGTACCGTTCCGGTGACGTAGCGCGAGCGATCGCCCGCGAAGTAGAGGACGGCCTCGGCGACGTCGTCCGGGGTGCCCTCGCGCTTGAGGGGCCGGTCATCGCGCATCTGCTGCCGGATCCTGGTCTCGAAGACCTCGAGCCGCTCCCGGTCCTCGCCGGTCGCTGCCTTCTTCAGAATGGCCGTGGGAATGTTGCCCGGCGCAATGCAATTCACCCGCACCTCGTAGCGGGCCAACTCGATCGCGGCCGACTTGCTGAAGTGGATCACCGCCGCCTTGGAGGCCCGGTAGCTGGGCACGCCGCCGCCCGCCTGGATGCCGCCGATGGACGAGATGTTGATGATCGACCCGCCGCCGTGCTCGGCCATGTGTCGCGCGGCGTCCCGGGTTCCCGCCATCACGCCGAGCAGGTTGACCCGCATGACGCTGTCGAACTCGGCGAAGTCCTCGTGGAAGATCCCCTTCTGCAACGGGCTGGACCGGCCCGCGTTGTTGACCATGACGTGCAGCCCACCGAACGTGGCGACTGCGGCGGCGATCAGCTCGCCGACCTGAGCCTGGTCACCGACGTCGGCGTGGTGGAAGTACGCGTCGGATCCCGACTCCACTGCCAGGGCGCCGCCGAGTTCGTCCTGCACGTCGGCGATCACCACCTTGGCTCCCTCCGCGAGGAACCGCTCCACGATGCCCCTGCCGATGCCGGACGCACCTCCGGTGACGATCGCGACCTTGCCCGACAGTTCTCTACTCATGGCGCACAACCTTCTTCGAGGAATTCGAGCAGAACGCCGTTGACGACGTCCGGCCGTTCGATCTGCGGACAGTGGCCCGCCGCGTCCACCACCACCGGGCGCGCGCGGCGAATGCGGCCAGCGACGTCGGCGGCCCAGCCCGGCGGCAACAACTTGTCCCCCGCACCTTCGATGACCAACGTCGGCACGGCGATGCGCTCGTAGGCGCGCGTCGTCGACGCCGCAGCGGGCGGGCTCGCCCCCGGCCTGCGAAACCGCGCCGCCGCGATGGCCTCCCACGCGCCGGGGGCAGTGCTGGATTCGTGACGCCGCGCCACGTAGGCGTCATCCGCCGGATAGCCGGGATCGAAGAACAGAGCCGCGACGATCCGGCGCATGGCTTCCGGCGTTGCGTCGTAATCGAAGAGGGCGTCGACGTGCTCGTTGCGCTGAATCTCCCCGCCGCCGCAGATCAGCGTCAAGCTCCGCACGGGTAGCACGGGCGCGATCGAGGTGGTGTCGGTCAACAGGTTGATCGCGCCCATCGAGTTGCCGACGAAGTGTGCCGAATCGACGCCCATCGCCTCACAGAAGCGGGCGACGTGCCGGATGCGCATCCCACGGCCGTCCACGAAGTCAACGACTTTGGCCGAGGCTCCGTACCCCAACATGTCCGGCGCAAGCACGCGATAGCGCGTCGCCAGGGCTCCAATGGTGCGCTCCCAGCCGATTTCGGCACTCGCGCCGAATTCACCGCCGTGCAAGAGCACGACGGGGTCGCCAACACCGGCCTCGAGATAGCCGGTGACGAGCCCGTCGACCACGATGGACCTGCGTTCGACTTCCACGGTGCCGACGATACTGGCATTCGCCGTAATGGAGAACTTCATTCTCGAGTGGCCTGAATGGCCGCGGCGCTTGAACGGATGAGACCTTGACCGCCCACCCCAGCGGCTGCTAGGCATGGCTTGCGACGGTTGTTGAGCAGTCGCTCAGAACATGAGGTGGTGCGCCATGGCCGGACGCCTGGAGGGCAAGGTTGCGTTCATCACCGGCGCGGCACGGGGGCAAGGCCGCAGCCACGCGGTCAGGCTCGCGCAGGAGGGCGCCGACATCATCGCCGTCGACGTCTGTCGCGCCTTCGAGGGCTCGCCAGCCCCGGGCGCGACGCCGGAAGATCTGGCCGAAACCGCGGATCTGGTCAAGAACCTCGATCGGCGCATCGTGACCGAGATCGTCGACGTCCGTGACTTCACCGCGCTCAAGGCGGCCGTCGACGGCGGCGTCGAGCAGTTCGGTCGCCTGGACGTCATCGTCGCGAACGCGGGCATCGGTTCCACGGGCGTCAAGCTCCACAGGATGCCGGAGCCGGTCTGGCAGGAGACCATCGACGTCAATCTCACCGGGGTGTGGAAGACCGTAAAGGCCGGAGTGCCACATCTATTGGCCGGCGGTCGCGGCGGCTCGATCGTCATCACCAGCTCCGTCGGCGGCACCAAGGCCTACCCGCAGGTCGGTCACTACGTGACGGCCAAGCACGGGGTGGTCGGCCTGATGCGAGCCTTCGCGGTGGAACTGGGCCAGCACTCGATTCGCGTCAACACCGTCCATCCCACCCACGTCTGCAGCCCGCTGCTGCTAAACGACGCCACCTATCGACTGTTTCGGCCCGACCTCGAGAATCCGGGTCCCGACGACCTCGCACCGATCTGCCAGTCGTTCCACTTCCTGCCGATCCCGTGGGTCGAGCCCGTCGACATCAGCAACGCCGTGCTGTTCCTGGCGTCCGACGAAGCCCGGTACGTCACCGGCGTGACGCTGCCGGTGGACGCCGGCAGTCTTCTGAAGTAGGGGAACTCATGACGACGGCCAGTGACACGGTGTACTACGACCCCTACGACACCGGCATCGTCGCGGATCCGTACCCGGTCTATGCCCGGCTGGTCGAGGAGGCGCCGCTCTACTACAACGAGCGGTACGACTTCTGGGCGCTGTCGCGGCACGCCGACGTGGATTCGGCGCTGACCGACTGGGAGACGTTCTCCAACAGCCGAAGTGACATCCTGGAACTGGTGCAGTCGGACTTCGACATGCCGCCCGGGGTGATGATGTTTCAGGATCCACCGCTGCACACCATGTTGCGCGGCCTGATGGCCCGGGTGTTCACGCCGCGGCGGATGGCAGCCATCGAAGACCAGATCCGCGCCTACTGCGTGCGCTGCCTGGACCCGCTCGTCGGATCCGACGGGTTCGACGTGATCGCCGAACTCGCCGCGATGATGCCGATGCGCGTGATCGGCATGCTGTTGGGCATCCCGGAATCCGCGCAGACCGAGTTCCGCGACGCCAACGACGCGAACCTGCGCACCAAGCCCGGGGCGCCGATGAAGGTCACCAACGCCGACCGGATCGCCGACGGCCGGATGTATGCCGAGTACGTCGCATGGCGGGCCGACAATCCCTCCGACGACCTGATGACCGCACTGCTCAACGTGGAGTTCACCGACGAGCACGGTGTGACGCGGAAGCTCGAGCGCAAGGAGGTCCTGCACTACACGCAGGTGGTCGCCGGCGCGGGCAACGAGACCACCGGGCGACTGATCGGCTGGCTGGCCAAGGTGCTCGCCGAGCATCCCGATCAGCGTCGCGAGGTGGCAGCGGACCGCTCCCTGCTGGCTCCCACGATCGACGAGACGCTGCGCTTCGAGCCGACCGGTCCACACGTCGCGCGTTGGGTCGCAAGGGACTTCGACGCCTACGGCCAGACGGTCCCGGCCGGGAACGCGATGCTCCTGCTGTTTGGAGCCGCCAACCGCGACCCGCGGCGCTTCGATGATCCGGACGTCTTCGACATCCATCGCACCAACAGTCACCTCACCTTCGGAAAGGGCATGCACTACTGCCTCGGCGCCAACCTCGCCCGCCTCGAGGGCCGCGTCGCGCTCGACGAACTGCTCAATCGGTGGCCGGACTGGGGCATCGACTACGACACCGCCCGGCTCGCACCGACGTCCACGGTCCGCGGCTGGGAGGAATTGCGAATACTGCTGCCCTAGACCTCGGTCACTTGATCGCGATCGGACTGACGGGCGCGCCGACGGCGCCGACGACCTTCAGCGGCGGCGCAATCAACTGGAACTCGTAGACGCCGTCGGCGGAACAGTCGGCGGCGAGGCCGCCCAGATCCCAGTACTCGCCGAGCATCAATCCCATGTCGCGCAGGCACAGCATGTGCATCGGAAGGAAGGTGCCCTCGACTCCGTTGGCCGGATCGGGATCCTCGACCATTAGGTTGTCGGCGGCAACGGCCGCAACCTCGTGGTCGTGCAGCCACGAGGCGCACGTCCAGTCCAGACCCGAACCGGCCTCGGCACCGTCGCGCGTGGCCAGGAAGCGCGTCCACCACCCGGTGTGCACGACGACGATGTCACCCCGCCCGATGGTCACGCCCTGCTTCGCAGCGATGTCGTCGAGTTCGGCTGGCGTGATGGGCTTTCCGGGTCGACAGAAGGATTCCTCGCCGCGGTGGGCCACGACGTCGAGCAAGACCCCGCGGGACGTGATGCCCTTGGCGTCGACCTTGTCGATACCGCAGTGCCGTGCGCCGAAGCTGGTGACCGAACCGGCGGGGAAGCCGTTGTAGAGCTTGTCCTCGTAGTAGACGTGCGCCAGTGCGTCCCACTGGGTGGCGGCTTGCAGCGGCATCACGATCATGTCGTCGTTGAACCGGAACAGGTTGTCGGCGAAGAACGCACTGACGTCCCGGGCTACGGGATTGCGCAGCCATCCCGGCGCGTACTCGCACAGTGTGTTGGCGTCGCCACCGTCCACGGTCATGACGTGAACGGGATTCTGCCGGAACTTGAACGCGCCCTGCGGACCCGACGAGCCGAAGTCGCCGCCGAGCGAGATCACCCTGCCCTTCCTGACGAGACCTGCCGCCTCGGCGACCTTGTCGGAGGTGATGAAGTTCAGCGTGCCGATCTCGTCGTCGTCACCCCAGCGGCCCCAGTTGCGGACGTCGTCGGCGGCGCGCCGAAAGTCGTTCAAGCTGGCCACGATGCGGATCCCTCCATGGTTGCGGCGACGCGGGCGGCGAGGTTACCGCCGTCGACCCACAGCACCTGTCCGGTGACGAAGCCGGCCGCCGGGCTGTTGAGGAACACCAGCGCGGCTGCCTGCTCGGCCGGGTGGGACACCCGCCCGAGCGGCTTCGGGAAGCCGTCGAGATACTCTCGACCGTATCTGCTCCTGAGCTGATCGAGGATTGGCGTGTCGGTGACGCCGGGTCCCGTGCAGTTGATCCGAATTCCTCTGGCGCCCAACGCCACCGCGTTCGCCGCGGCATGGAGGATGAGCGCTTCCTTGGCGAGCCGGTACCCGCCGTCGGCCAGCGCATCGGGATGGTCGTGGCACCACTGGACACCGTCGCCGAAGGAACCGGTACGGAGCAGACCGGCGACTTCGCCGACGTTCTCGGCATAATGTGACGCCGCCAGTGACGAGACGCTGGCAATGGACGATCCGGGTGGCATCAACGGGATGAGCGCCTCGGTGAGGTGGCGGGTACCGAGGAAGTCGATCTTCACGACCAGGAGTGGATCACCGATACCCGAGGACACTCCCGCCACGTTGAACAGCGAATCGACCCGGTCGCCGGCCCGGGCCACCGCCGCGTCGATGGACGCCGGGTCGGACAGATCCACCCGATGGAAGTCGTCGAGGTTCATCGGTGGGGGGCGGACGTCGAGGCCGATGACGTGAGCGCCGAGTTCCGTGAGCTGTCCTACCAGCGCCGCGCCGATACCCGACGAGCAGCCCGTCACCACCGTGCGCCGGCCGTGGTAATCCACCAGGTCGCTGAACTGCCCCATGGTCGGTCGCCTCTCGCTCAGCCGGCCGCCTCCCTCAGTTCCTTCTCCAACTGCGCCGCCTGAACGCGACCTTCGTTGATCTCGGCCATCGCCTCGGGGATCTCACTCGAGGTGAACTTTCCACCCTGGCCGGTCGGAAGGCCGCCGAATGAATAGTTCTCGTCGAAACCGGGTGCGCTCGATCCCTCACGACGCGCCTCGAGCTTGTCCAACACCGGCGCGAGGCGCTTGGCCTTCGCGACGACGGCCTTCTCATCGCGCTCGATGAACTCGGGCAGGATCTCCTTGCCCATCAGCTCGATGGACTCCATCGTGCCTTCGTGGCTGCGCGGGTTGAGCAGCAGGATGATCTCGTCGACGCCGCTGGCCTCGTAGCCGCGCAGGAATTCCCGGACGGTGTCCGGCGAGCCGATCGCACCGCGCCCGGGGCCGTAGGCCAGCGTGGGGTCGGCGTCGACCTCTTCGAGGTACTTCTCCCACACGCCCGTACGGCCGGGGGTGTGCATACCGGCCATGTAGTAGTGCATGATGCCGAACGAGAAGAACCCGCCGCCGAGGCCGAGCCGCTGCACGGCCTGCTCGTCGGTCTTGGCGACCATCATCGACAGGTCACCGCCGATGGCAAGGATATTGGGGTTCATCACCGGGGTGATCGGTGAGCCCTTCTCCCCGAGTTCGCGGTAGTAGCCGTCCACCCGCTCCTTCAGCGGGCCGGGGCCGGTGTACGCGAAACTCAGTGCGCCAATGGCCTTCTGCGCCGCCATCTGCACCGATGATGGGCGGGTGCACGCCACCCACACCGGTGGATGCGGCTGCTGAGCCGGCTTGGGGATCACGTTGCGTGCAGGCATCTCGATGTGTTGGCCCTTGAAGCCGGTGAACGGCTCCTCGGTCATGCAGCGGATGGCCACCTCGAGGGCTTCCTCCCACTGTCCGCGCTTGTCGGCGGGGTCGATGTTGAAGCCCCCCAGCTCGCCGACCGAGGACGATTCTCCGGTGCCGAACTCGACGCGGCCGTTCGAGAGGAGGTCCAGCGTGGAGACCCGCTCCGCAACCCTGGCCGGATGATTGACCGCGGGCGGCAGGTGCATGATGCCGAACCCGAGCCGAATGTCCTTGGTGCGCTGGCTCGCTGCAGCGAGGAACATCTCCGGCGCGGTGGAGTGACAATACTCCTCGAGAAAGTGATGTTCGGTCAGCCAGACGGTGGAGAAGCCCGCCTTGTCGGCCGCCTCGACTTCGTCGAGACCGTCGGCGAACATCTGCCGCTCGTCGTCCCGAGTCCACGGCCGCGGCAGCGCGAATTCGTAGAACAGCGAGATCTTCATGTTTACCTCCGATAGGTGTCGAGCGTCGAATCGTTTGTCGTGTGGTGGTTCTCGGTCGTGGAGCCGATGTGCTTCGCGGCGACGTAGCCGAACGTCATGGCCGGGCCGATGGTTGCACCTGCGCCTGCGTAGCTGCGGCCCATCACCGCCGCGGTGGCGTTGCCCGTGGCGTACAACCCCTCGATGACCGAGTCGTCGTCGCGGAGGACGCGGGCGAACTCGTCGGTGCGCAGGCCGCCGGAGGTCCCGAGGTCACCCAGGATGATCTGGAAGGCGTAGTACGGCCCCTTGCCGAGCGGACGCAGGTTGGGATTGGGCAGGGTCGGGTCGCCGTAGTAGTTGTCGTAGGCACTGTCACCACGGTTGAAGTCGTCGTCGTGCCCCTTGCGGGCCAGTTCGTTGAATCGCTCGGCGGTCCCGCGCAGGTTGTCGGCAGGCACGCCGATCTGCGCAGCCAGTTCGTCGAAGGTGCTGCCCTGCCTGACGACACCGGACTCGAGCCACGCCGCGGGCACCTTCCGGCCCGTCGGCACCGGCGCAAAGGGCACCTTGGGAATGGGCAGGTGACCGCCGACGACGTAGCGGTGGAACGAGCCGATGTCCGTGACGAGCCAACACGGTACGTGGCTCACACCGGTGCGCTCACCGGCGATCATCGCGTGCGCGAAGTCCATGTACGGTGCCGCCTCGTTGATGAACCGCTTGCCTTCACCGTTGACGACGAACTGCGAGGGCATCATGCGCTCGTTGAGCATGAACTGCAGCCTGCCGTCGGGCCAGCACATCGCTGGAAACCACCATGCTTGATCGAGCAGGTCGGTCGACGCGCCCACCTTCTGCCCCGCCCGAATACCGTCACCCGTGGCGGCGGGATTGCCGAAGCTCCAGTCCTTCTCGAGCTCCGGCAGGTATTCGCGCCGCCAGTTCATGTCGTGGTCGAAACCGCCGGACGCCATCACGACACCGCGGCGGGCTCCAATGCGCAACGAGGCGCCGGACCGCTCCACGACCGCACCGACGACCCGTCCATCGGCGTCGGTGAGCAGCTCCGTCATGGGAGCGTTCAGCCACAGCGGAACGTCGTGTTCCCTCAAGGCCAGCCGCATTCGCGCCATCAGCGATTGGCCGATGGCGGCCATCCGGTCACCGAACACGTGCGCGCGGATCATCCGCCACACGAGTTTCAGCAGGACGGCCTTGCCTCGCCAGTTCTGCCGCACCTGGTAGAAGAGCCGCAGATCCTTGGGGGCGAACCAGATTCCCTTGGGCGCCAAGGCCAGCGGCGTCAACAGATGACGTTCGTCCTCGCCGAGTTGCCGCAGGTCGATCTCGGGTACGTTGATGGTGCTGCCGCGTTCGGACCCGCCGGGCAGTTCCGGGTAATAGTCGGAATAGCCGGGCTTCCAGACGAATTCGAACCATGGGCTCGACTTCTCCAGGAAGTCCATCATCTCCGGGGCGGCGTTCACGTACTGCGTCAATCGCGCATCGCTGACGAGACCATCGGTGATCTGCTTCAGGTACGTGAACACGTCATCGGGGGATGGTGTGTGACCGGCGCGCCGTTGAGACGGCGCTCCTGGCACCCAGATGCCGCCGCCGGACAGAGCGGTGGAACCACCGAACTGCGGCGACTTCTCGACGACGAGGGTGTCGAGGCCGTCGGCCTTGGCCTTGAGCGCGGCCGTCATACCGCCGGCACCCGACCCGATGACGAGCACGTCGACCTCGTGGTCGAAGACTGGCTCGATCACGAGGTCACCGCCGTCCGGATGGCGAAACCGGCGATCAATTCGGGGCTCGCCCGGTAGAAGCGTTGCTTGGTCTCGTACCGGCCCTGGGTCGCCAGGGCCGCGAACGCCGCGATCCAGGTGCGCACCTCGTGTGCCGAGTTGCCCGCCTCGGCGGCGATCCAGTCGTTCGACCAGTCGTCGAGCTCGGCCACCCGGTTGGTGTCGAGCAGTTCGAGCAGTGCCTGGTCCCACTCGGGGTTGAGGGGCCGCAGCGGGCCTTCACCGCGTGCGAAGTTCTGCGCCGCGGCCATCACCGCGGTCTGGCGGGCGCTGCGCTGCTCGCCGGTCATGGGCTCGCCACGCACGATGCGGCCGAGCGTAGCGGGTGCCGCCGTCGCCAGGGTCGGTACGGGCGGATCATGGGATAGCCCACCGGAACCCACCACCAGGACGCGCCTGCCCAGTGACGTCAGGAAGTGACCGACGGCGGTGCCGAGCGCCCTGGTCCGCTTGAGCGGGCCCAGCGGTGTGGCGACCGAGTTGATGAAGACCGGCACGACCGGCACCGCGGCCACGTCGCCGAAGAGTGACTGCAACGGCTGCACGGTGCCGTGGTCGACCTCCATGCTGGCCGACAATGCCACGTCGACACCGTGGTCCCACAACGATTCCGCGCATGCGGTCGCGATGTCGGCCGGCACGTTCAGCGGGCCCGAGTAGGTGCCGTAGTCGCCGACCGCCGTGGCGGCGGTACCGATGCAGAACGGCGGCATGAGTCGGTAGAAGAACCCGTTGTAGTGGTCCGGGGAGAACGTGACCACCACGTCGGGATCGAAGGCGCGAACGAATTCGCGCGCCGCCGCCATCTCGGAGCGGATGTCGTCAAGGAGCTCGCGTGACGGCCCCGGCAGATTCAGCAGCGGGCTGTGCGACATGCAGCACAGCGCCAGCGGCTTCTCGATCTTCATGAGAACCATTCCCTCCCTTCCGCAATCGGAGGACGTCGAAGAGTGCGGTGCTCATCTCGGGCGCGAGTTGTGCGATGCACGCGCCCGCGATGCACCTGTCGGGCCGCAGGAACAGGACGGACTCGGCGTGGGCGTCGAAGAACGACTTCAATGCGCCGGTGCGATCGCCGACAACGGTGACCTCGGAGTCGTCGTGGCCGGTCCAGTGCAGCTGCGTGAGTGGCCTGACGGTGACGAACGTCGTGCCCAGCGCTTTCCACCGCGCGAGGGTGGCGTCATCGAGCAGCGCCCGCGGGTTGTTGTTCCAGGCCAACATGGCGAACCCGGGCCCGATGACGTCATCGAGCAGGACGTTCTGCTCGGCGCGGGTGTCGACGCGCGGCTGGATGAACAGCGTTCCGGTGGGCGAGGTGGGCGATGGAGCCGCCGTGTGTTCTGGCAGATGCGCGATGGCGCCCTGCTCGTAGCGGGGCATCGGCTTGAAACGCATCTCGAGGATGTACCTCTTCAGCGTCGGCACCGCGGACGCGGCGCGAATCACTCTGTCGCGCAGTACGGCAACCCTGGCATTCGTGGGTGAGATGACGCGGCCGACCATGGTCGACAGGTCGATCATCGCCCTGGCGTGCTTGCGGCGCTCGACGTCATAGGTGTCGAGGAGCTCATCGCCGGCTTCGCCCTTGACCACGGCGGCCAGTTTCCACCCCAGGTTGGCGGCGTCGCGGATGCCGCTGTTGTAGCCCTGGCCCTGCCACACCGGCATCAGGTGAGCGGCGTCGCCCGCGAGGATCATCCGGCCCTTGCGGAACGCCCCGGCGATCCGGGAATGGTGGGTGTAGACGCGGTGCCGGATCACGTCGACGCGATCTGGATGTGGCACGAACGGTGCCAGCATCCGGGCGATGAAGTCGGGCTTCTCGACCTGCTCGTCGGTCTCGTTGGCGTGAATCATGAACTCGAATCGCCTGATTCCGTGGGCAATCGAGATGGAGGCGTAGGGCCGCGCCGGATCGGCCCCGACTTCGCTGTTGGGATGACCGAGCGGATCGGTCGCGAGGTCGACGACGAGCCAGCGTGTCGGCGAGGTGGTGCCCTCGAACGCCACACCCATGAGTCGCCTGGTGGCGCTGCGCCCACCGTCGCAGCCCACGACGTAGCGGGCGGTGAGGGGAATGGCCTCGCCGGCGACGGCGATCCGTACCTCGTCGGCGGTCTCCTCGCACGACTCCATCGCGCGGCCCCAGGCGACCTCGACGCAATCGAAGCGGTCCAGACCCCGCAGCAACTCGGCGTCGACCATGGGCTGGACGAAGCCATTGCGCTTCGGCCACCCGAATCGTGCGTCGGGTGGGGCCATTTCGGCGAGCAGTCGACGATTGCCGTCGTAGAAGCGCAGGATCTGATTGGGCACCGTATGCGGCAACACCCGGTCGACCAGACCGATCGACTGGAATGTGCGCAACGCCTCGTCGTCCAGACCGACGCCCCGCGGGTAGTCGATGAGGCTGTCCCGTTCGTCGATGACCAGGGTGCGGACACCCTGCAGCCCAAGGATGTTCGCCAGTGTCAGCCCGACCGGCCCGGCCCCGACGATCACTACGTCGACGCGTTCCTTGCCGTTCATCGGTTCCGCCCGAGGAGGAAGTCGATGTGCAGGCCGTTGAACGTCTTGGCGTCCTCGTACTGGGGCCAGTGCCCGCAGTTCGGCATTACCTCGAACCGGGCGCCGGGGATCATCGACGCGATCCGGCCGCCCTCACTGACGTCGGCGGTGGGGTCGTCACTGGTCCACAGGACCAGCGTCGGTGCGACGATCGCGCCGTAGTCGTTGGGGCCGAGCAGGTTTCGAGCCCTGATGTCCGGCTGCTGTAGGGCCATGATGTCGCTCATCGCAGTGACGAACCCCGGCTGGCGGTAGATGCGCTGGCGGCTCGCGACGATGTCGTCGTATCCCTTCGACTTGTCGGCCATGAGCCACTTGATCCGGGCTTGCACCGTCTCCCACGACGGATCCTCGGCGGCGGCCATGGACAGCGTGATGATCCGCTCCATCACCTCCGGATCGGCCTGCGAACCTCCCGCGGTATTGAGGACCAGTCGTTCGATGCGCTCGGGATGGGCGGCGGCCGCACGCGCGGCGACCCAGCCACCGAGGGACTCACCGGAGACATGGACGCGCTGGACGCCGATGGCGTCGAACACGGCCAACAGGTGATCGACGTAGTGCGCGATCTCGAGGGGATGACCCGGCTTGTCGGTGTAGCCGTGCCCGAGCATGTCGATCGACCAGGTCGAGAAGTGCTCTGCGTGCGCCTCGAGGTTGCGAACGTATGCCTCGGCGTGCCCGCCGGAGCCGTGCAGCAGCACCAGCGTCGGCGCATTCTCGTCACCGGCGTGCAGGTAGCGCGTGCGCACACCGCCGGCGTCGAGGTAGCCCTGGGAGAACGGGACGCCCTGGAGGTCGCTCCAGATGCTCTCGTGCTCGCTCATTCGACCCCTTTCACGACTTAGCGTAAACGACATTCTCATTTACGACTATCGACATGTGCTAATATCGCACGATGCTGTGCACTATTCATAGAGCATCACTCTCGCGATGACGTCTGTCAAGGACCAAGACGTGGTCGTCGATCGACTTGCGGCGGGGTCTCAGACCCTGGCCAGGGGCCTGACCGCGCTACAGGCCGTGGCGAGTTCGCCTTCGGGAATGACCGCGCAACAGGTCGCCGACCACATCGGCGTCCATCGCACGATCGCCTACCGGCTGCTGTCCACGCTCGCGCAGAGCCGCTACCTGGTGAAGGGTGAGGACGGGCGTTATCGGCCGGCGGCGATGTTGGCCGTCCTCGGCGCGTCGTTCGACAACAACCTGCGCCAGCTCAGTGTGCCGACCCTGCGCACTCTCGCCGACGACCTCGGAACGACGGTGTCGCTACTGGTCGCCGAGGGTGACCAGCAGGTGGCGGTCGCCGTCATCGTCCCCACGCTCGTCTTCTACCAGTTGTCCTTCCACGAAGGCAGCCGCCATCCGCTGGACCGCGGTGCCGCGGGCATCGCCCTCCTCGCCAGCATGCAGCCGCGGCCGGGCGAGCGTGATCTGGTGCCGCTCACCCGCAAGCAGGGATGGGTGATGACGCACGGTGAAGTCGAACCCGACACCTACGGCCTCGCCGTCCCGGTCAAACGTCGACCCCCGTCGCCGCCGACCTGCATCAACCTCATCTCGCATCGCGAGGATGCCTTGCTCACCGGCCGTGACGCCGTGATCGAAGCCGCCGAGAAACTGTCGCGGATCCTCGGCTGAGAATGAATGGGAGAACTTCCGTGAATGCCGATTGGAACCTCGAAGTCGACGTCGTGGTGCTGGGTACCGGTGGAGCCGGACTGACGGCGGCCCTGACCGCAGCCGTCGGCGGCGCGTCGGTGGCGATCTACGAGAAGGCCGACACCGTGGGCGGGACCACCGCCGTATCGGGTGGCATCGTGTGGATTCCGGCGCACCGCCGCTCCCCCGACGGTGAGCTCACCGTCGATGACGCCATGCGGTATCTCGAAGCGCAGTCACTCGGCGCCATGAACACGGACCTGGTCGAGACGCTCGTCAGGACAGGGCCCGAGATGCTCGACTTCGTGGAGGAGCACAGCGAACTGGAGTTCGAGATCGCCTCGGGCTTCCCCGATTACAAGCCGGAGCTCCCGGGCGGGCGTCCATCCGGCGGCAGATCCCTGAACGCCAAGCCATTCGACCTCGACAGGCTCGGCGGTTGGAGTGACCGCATCACGTCGTTTCCCGCGGACTGGAGCAACGTCGGCATCGATGCCGAGACCCGCGCCAGGATTCACGCCTCAGTCGATGATGTCGCAGGCAACCTCTGCGTGGCGGGTACCGCGCTAGTCGCCGGCCTTCTGAAGGGGCTACTGGATCTCGGCGTGGAGCCGGTCACGGGCGCGAGGGCGGTGGAGCTGATCGGGTCCGGCGGGCAGGAGCGAAGCGACTCGGGGAGATTCTCCGGCGAACGGATCGACGGGGTGCGAATCAGCCTGGACGGCATGACCATTCGGGTTCGAGCTCGCCGTGGCGTCGTGCTCGGCACCGGTGGTTTCGAATGGGACCCGGCGCTCGTCGAGGCCCACCTGCGGGGCCCGATGCACGGCCCGGTGTCGCCGCCAAACAACACCGGCGACGGATTGCGCATGGCGATGGCCCACGGCGCCGATCTGGCCAACATGACCGAGGCGTGGTGGGTGCCGATCGTCCAGATCCCCGGCGACACCATCGACGGTCATAAGCGCAGCCGCAGCGTGCGCCTGGAGCGAACGCGTCCCCGCAGCATCATCGTCAACCGGGCGGGGCGCCGGTTCCTCAACGAAGCCGGTGAGTACAACTCGATGGCCGGGCCGTTCCACCACCTCGATCCGCGATTCGGCTACCTCAACGATCCCGCGTGGATCGTCTTCGACGCACTGCATCTGAAGAAGTACGGTTTCCTCGGCGTCGAACCCGACGGTGAGGTGCCCGACTGGTACTGCAAGTCGAGCGATCTCGTCGAGCTCGGGCAGAAGACCGGTATCGACCCGCAGGGGCTGACACGGACGATCGACGCCTGGAACCGCTGCGTGGAGGATGAGTCCGACCCCGAGTTCGGGCGCGGCGCAAGCGCTTACGACGGCTACTGGGGTGACAACACCGCCGCGTCGCCTGCCCTGCAGACGCTCGGACCGATCGACACCGCGCCGTACTTTGCCGTACCGGTCACGGTCGGCGCCATGGGAACCAAGGGTGGCCCGCGAACCGACGCCGACGGCCGCGTGATGCATGTCGACGGTCATCCCATTCACGGGCTCTACGCGGCGGGGAATGCGATGGCCGGCGTGACGGGCAAGGCGTACGGCGGAGCCGGTGGAACTCTTGGCCCTGCAATGGTCTTCGGCTACCGCGTCGGACGGGCCCTGACCACCTGACCCTGCCTGACCCCTCGGCTGCGCCCGCCGACACTACGGTCGTTGCGCGGACTAGTCGGCGCGGACCCTGTCCTTGACCGAGGGCACCACCGGCGGCGCGTCCCTCCAGTTGGGTACGCCATCGGACTCGTTGGCGACGGGGAACCCGCCGCCGTGCACCTGCGACCAGTGGCTGTGATTGAGTTGGTGCATGGTGAAGCAGGCGTTCAGGGAGTTGTAGAAGCCCTGATTGTCCTGGGTCTGGTTGACCGATTCCTTGATCAGCAGCGCGGCCATCGTCGGCACCTTCGCGATGCGGCGGGCGAACTCGAGGGTCTTGTCGGCCAATTCCGCGGCGGGGAAGACCTTGGACACCATGCCGAGTTGATACGCCTCGTCGACCGAGAGGGTGTCACCGGTGAGCATCAGCTCCTTGGTCTTGCGGACGCCGAATTCCCAAGGGTGCGCAAAGTATTCGACGCCGCACATGCCCAGCCTGGTGCCGACGACGTCGGCGAAGCGGGTGTCGTCGGCGGCGACGATCAAGTCACACGCCCACATCAACATGAGGGCCGCGGCGTAGACGTCACCGTGGACCTGCGCGACGGTGATCTTGCGCAGATTCCGCCAACGCAGCGTGTTCTGGAAGAAGTGGTGCCACTCCTGAAGCATCAACTTCTCGGCGCCCTCGCGGGTCGCGCCGTTCTCGCTGAAGCTGGGATGCTGATCGGGACCCGGCTGGTACTCGCTCATCATGACCTTGGAGCCAAGGTCGTGGCCGGACGAGAACATCGGCCCATTGCCGCCGAGGATGACTACCCGAACCTGGTCGTCGGCCTCCGCTCGGAGGAATGCCTCGCCGAGCTCGACGAGGAGACCGCGCTGCTGGGCGTTGCGCTGGTCCGGGCGGTTGAGCATGATCCGCGCGATGGTTCCCTCGTCGAGGGTCTCGTACGTGATGTAGCGGTAGTCGGCCATGTGTTGGGACTCTATTCTCGTGAGAATGGCGTTACCGACGCGGGTCGAGTGCGCCGGACTACAGCGACAGAATGGTCGCCGACGCCGTGCCGGGCGCGCCGTAGACCTGAGCCAACCCGACCCGCGGCGCACCGGGGATCTGACGTTCACCGGCCTCGCCGCGCAACTGGCGCACCAGCTCGTGCATCTGACGCAGGCCCGACGCCCCGATCGGCTCGCCGTTGGCGATTAGACCCCCGTCGGTGTTGACCGGTAGCGATCCGCCGATCTCGGTGGCGCCGTCGGCGATCAGCTTCTCCTGATCACCATCGGCGCACAGCCCCGTCTCCGCCATGTGGATGACCTCGGCGCCGGCGTCGGTGTCCTGCAGCTGCGCCACGTCGACGTCCTCGGGTCCGATGCCGGCGACCTCATAGGCGGCCCGCGCGGCGTACACCGTGGGCGAGAAGTCCTCCTCGAGCGGCGACGACGTCGCGTGCACTTCGTAGGCGCCGAAACGGCGAGTGCGAATCTCTGTGGCGCGCACGAACACTGGTTTGTCGGTGTAACGGCGGGCGATGTCACCGCGGCACATGATCACCGCGGCCGCACCCTCGTCGGGGGCGCAGAACATGAACTGCCGCAGCGGGTAGTTGAGCACCGGCGACGCCATGATGTCGGCTTCCGAGATCGGCTTGCGCCGGAACGCGTTCGGGTTCAGCGCACCATTGCGGAAGTTCTTGGCCGCCACCTTGGCGAGCGTCTCCTCGGAGATGCCATGGTCGTGCAGGTAGCGGTTGGCCTTCATGCCGAAGAACTTGGTGGTGACGAACTGCCCGTTCTCGGCGTACCACTGCGGCAGGGCGAGTTTGGCCGGATCGTCGGTGAACGCGCCGCGGGGGTGCTTGTCCAACCCGATCGCGATGCCGATGTCGTACTTGCCGAGGCGAATGGTGTCGGCGGTCTGCTGGATGGCACTCGCCGACGTGGCGCAGGCGTTGAAGACGTTGGTGAACGTGATGCCGGTCAGCCCGACGAGTCTGGTCACCGAGTCGGGGTTGGACACCTCGTAGCTGCCACCGAACCCGAATTGCACGTCACCCCACTCGATTCCGGCGTCTAGGAGTGCCGATTGAATGGCCTCGGCGCCCATCTCGACCGCTGACTTCTCGAAGCGGCCGAAGGGATGGATGCCGACGCCGATGATCGCTACGTCATTCGTCATGGTCGACCTCTCTAGACCGGTTGGAAGGCGAAGGTGACGATCTCGTTGCCCTCGGCGTCGGTGGCGAACGGAATCATGGTGAGTTCGACGTCCATGCCATAGGACAGCTTCGCGGGGTCGTTCTCGGTGAGGCGTCCCTCGACCCGCACCACGTCACCGAGTTGCACCAGCCCGACTCCGAACGGGACGAAGTCCTTTCCGGTCGGACCGATGTAGGGCGCGCCCGGGGGGAAACCCTGCGTCGTCCAAGCGATCACCGTGCCACGGCGCGGCAGTAGGACGTCGCTCATGTCGGCCTTACTGCACTTCGGACAGTGCGACTGGCGCGGAAACACCGTCGCTCCGCAGGCCCCGCAACCACTGCCGATCAGTTGCGGATCGGCGTCCGGCCACGTGGAAATGCTGGGGTCGATCGCCTTCTGCACGACGCCTCCTGACACTCTAAAGAATACGTTGGCGAAATCGTACAACATGCTTTCTATAAAACGGAAAGCTCATTCTCGTCGAGCGGGCGCCGCTTCGTCGGAGCCCAGTAGCGACCTCGCGGCGCGGTAGACGTCGAGCCGGCCCTCGGCGACCCCGGCGGCCAGGTCGTCCAGCCCCGGGTGTGCGCGCAGCGCGCTCTGGGCCAGCGACAACACCTGCGCGCGGGCTCGGGCGGCACGGCGTTCGGGGCTGTCGGCACGCAAGTGAGCGTCAATTGCCTCGACGAGTTCCGCGATGCCCAGGTCCTGCGCCGCAATGATCTTCAGGACGGGTGCACTGGTCTCGGCGTGGAGGTCGCGCACCGTCTGGTCGGCACCGTCGCGGTCGGCCTTGTTGACGACGACGATGTCGGCGACCTCCAGCAGACCCGCCTTCGCGGCCTGAATCGCGTCGCCCGCGCCGGGATTCAAGACCACCACGGCCGGATCCGCCACCGCGGCGATCTCGATCTCGGACTGGCCGACCCCAACGGTCTCGATGAGGATCACGTCATAGCCGAGTGCGGCGAGCACCTGGATCGCCGCGGGCACACCTTCGGCAAGTCCGCCGAGATGGCCGCGTGTCGCCACGGATCGGATCAGGACGTCGGAGTCGTTGATGTGGGCGGACATCCGTATGCGGTCGCCGAGAAGGGCGCCCCCGCTGTACGGCGACGACGGGTCCACCGCGAGTACGGCCACCCGGTTGCCCCGCCGGCGATACGCGCCCACGAGTACCGCGATCGTCGTCGACTTACCCGCTCCAGGCGGTCCGGTGATGCCGATGACGCGCACCGCCCCGTTGCCGACCACGGCCAGTACCTCGTCGCGCCTGCTGCTCTCGACCAGGCTCAGCAGCCGACCGGCCGCGCGGGTGGACCCGCTGCGCGCCGCGGCGACGAGTTCTTCGATGGTCATCAGATGGACCGAGCCTACGGGGCGTGAAGCGTTGATGACGGCACTGCTCCAGTGCCGTGTTCGCGGTCCATTGGCAACTTTCTCGGGCCTGGCATGAGAATGTTATTCTCTCCTCTGAAGAGTCACAGTTGCAAGAAGGGGACCACATGTTGATCGAAGGCAACTCCGCCATCGTCGTCGGAGGCGCCGGCGGCTTGGGCGAGGCGACGGTACGCCGTTTGCATGGCGCTGGCGCGAAGGTCGTCGTCGCCGACATGGCCGACGACAAGGGCAAGGCGCTCGAGAGCGAACTGGGCGTGCGCTACGTCCAGACCGACGCCACCTCCGAGGAGTCCGTCCTCGCGGCCATAACCGAGGCAGAATCGCTTGGGCCGCTGCGAATCTCGGTGGACACGCACGGCGGTCCGGCCAGCGGCGGCCGGCTGGTCGGCAAGGACGGTTCCCCGCTGGACCTCGAAGGTTTCAAGACGACCATCGAGTTCTATCTGACCGCCGTGTTCAACGTGATGCGGCTGGCGGCGGCGGCGATCGCCAAGACCGAGCCCCTGGAGGAGGGCGGTCGCGGGGTCATCGTCAACACCGCGTCGATCGCGGGCTACGAGGGTCAGATCGGCCAGCTGCCCTACTCGGCTGCCAAGGGCGGGGTGCTCGGCATGACGCTCGTGGCCGCGCGCGATCTGTCGCCGCTGGGAATCCGCGTCGTCACCATCGCCCCGGGCACCATCAACACCCCGGCGTACGGCAAGGCGGGCGACCAGCTCGAGCAGTACTGGGGCCCCCAGGTGCCGTTTCCCAAGCGCATGGGCAGGTCGACCGAGTACGCGCAGCTCGCACAGAGCATCATCGAGAACGACTACCTCAACGGCGAGATCATCCGCCTCGACGGCGCGTTGCGGTTCCCACCCAAGTAGCCCCGCCCCCGCCCCCGCCCCCTCTCGCGCGCCCTCTCGCGCGCCCTCTCGCGCGAGCGTGCGCGTCTGCGGGCGACACGCCGAGAAGTTTCGGGACTTTGCGCACGCTCGCGCCAACCCTTCGCGGCGCTAGCCGAACACCGTCCCTGCCGCGGGTGTGCGCAAACTCCGATTTTTCAGCGGCGTGTTGGCCTCAGACACGCACGCTCGCGGCAAGGGGGGGCAAAGAGGGAGTTACTTCTTGTTGATCAGCCCGTCCACGATCGTGTTGAAGTCCGCAGTCCCGAAGGAGACGTACTCCGCGAGGTTGGCGTAGTCCAGTGAGGCCATGACCGACTTCTCGAGCTGAATGTTCATCAGGCGCTTGGTGGCTTCGACCGCCTGCTGAGGCAGCCCCATGATCTTCTTGGCACACGCGATCGCCTCGGCCAGCGGATCGGCCACCACGTGATTGGCCAAGCCGAGCTCGACGGCCCGCTGCGCCTTGATCCGCACGCCCGTCAAGGCGAATTCCTTGGCCTGCAAGAGGCTGATCTGCGACGGCCACACCAGCGGCCCACCGTCGGCGGCCACCAGACCGATCTGCACGTGCGGGTCGGCGAAGAACGCCGTCTCGGCGATGTAGACGATGTCGGACAGCGCAGCCAGGCTGCAGCCCAACCCGACCGCCGGACCGTTGACCGCGGCGATCACGGGTATGCGGCATCGCACCATGCCGATGACCAGCTCCCGGCCGTGCTTGATCGTCTTCTGGCGCAACGCTTCATCGTGGCGCAACTCGTCGAGGTAGTTGAAGTCACCACCCGCCGAGAACGCCCGTCCCGCACCCGTGATCACCGCCGCGCGTGCATCGGCGTCCTCGTCGAGCGCCGCCCAGATCTTGGCCAGCCCGACGTGCAACGCGTCGTTGACCGCATTGAGCTCGTCGGGCCGGTTCAGCGTGATGATGCGCAGGCCGCCATCGGCGGCGACGTCGATTTCGTCTGGTAGGTCATACATCTATTCAGGCTCCCAATCCGAGAATGCGTTGCGCGATGATGTTCTTCTGAATCTGCGAGGTGCCACCCATGACGCTCTGGGCGCGGCTGTACATGTAGGCGCCGAACAACTCGGCGTCGCCGGTGCCAACGGTGGCGATCGCGGCGTGCCCGACGGACTGCTCGACCCACGTCATCAGCAGCTTGTCCAATGACCCCTGGGGCCCGTGCGTAATGCCGTCCAGTTGCTCGGACAACCGCCGTCGCACGTGCAGCCGTAGCATCTCGGTCTGCACCCAGGCCCACGACAGCTCGTCGGGGGCGGCTCCATCGATGCGAGTAGACAACTGGCGCACCAGTTTTCCGTACCTCGCCGAGAACCCCAGCGTCGACGGCTCGCGTTCGTGGCTGACCACGGTCATCGCGAGCTTCCACCCGTCGCCGGGTGCGCCGACCATGTTGTCGGCCGACACCCGGGCTCCGTCGAACTCGACCTGGCCGAACTCCTTGGTCACCCCGCTGATCATCTTCAGCGGACGCTGCTCGATGCCGGACTGATGCATCGGGACGATGAACGCCGAGATGCCCTTGTGCTTGGGCACGTCCCTGTCGGTGCGGGCCAACACCAGACACCAGTCGGCGACGTCGGAGTAGCTGGTCCAGATCTTGTGTCCATGGATGACGTACTCGTCCCCGTCCTTGACCGCCGTCGTCGCCAAGGACGCCAGGTCCGAACCGGCGCCCGGCTCGCTGAAACCCTGGCACCAGCGTTCGGTGCCGTTGATCATGCCCGGCAAGAACCGTTGCGCGAGTGCCTCGTCACCGTGATGGCTGAGGCCGACGACGAGATAGCCAAGACTCGGTCGCGCCGGGGCGCCCGCCTTGGCGATCTCCTCATCGACGATGACGTCGTAGACGGGCGGAAGATCCTGTCCGCCATACGCCAAAGGCCACGACGTGCCGAAGAAGCCCGCGGCGTAGAGCGCCTGATGCCACTCCCCCGCCTTGGCCCAGTACTCGTCTCCCGAGGTGGGGAACTTGCCCTTCTGTTCGGTCAGCCAGCCCCGCAACCTGTCCCGGAAGGCAGCTTCTTCGGGTGAATCACGAAAGTCCAATGGTCAACTCCTTCAGCGACACCGGCCACGACTCCGTGGCGGCAAGTACTCGGCGCAAGTACACGTGGGCGAGACACTCCCAGGTGTTGCCGATGCCGCCGTGAACCTGAATCGACGTCTCACAGACGGTGAGAGCCGATCGCGCGCAGTAGATCTTGGCCACCTTGCCCGCTTCGATGGCCTCGACCACGGGCAGTTCGTCGACGCCCCACGCGGCGTGGCGCAGCACGCTGACACATCCTTCGATCAAGGCGAGGCTTTCGGCCAACAGGTGTCCGACCGCCTGGTAGGAGCCGATCGTCGCGCCATACTGCTCACGCACCTTGGCGTAGTCACTGGCCAGCGCAAGGGTGCCGCGGGCCGCACCGACGAGGTCGGCGGTGGTCGCGGTCAGCGCGAGCGCATACCAGCGGCCGGCGTCCTCCTCGGACAGTTCGTCGAGCTCGGCGGGCGACTCGACTGCTCCCGCAAGGCTCTTGGTCAGATCGATCGACTCCGGCTCCGACGCGGGTGCCGCTAAATCGCGCCCGAGTCGACGCGCGAGATCGTCGTTGAGGACGGGCCCGAGGAAGGGGACGTCGACGAGCCCCCTGGCGAACTCCTCCGCCACGAGGGCGACCTCCACGCCCGACGCCTCGTCGGAGCGCAGCGACCGCCACCCGGTCGACTGGATCGTCTTCTCGAGCCTCGCGATGCGACCGCCGTCCTCGAGATCGGCGACCGATCCCGGTCCGAGGTCCTTGGCGAGTTCGGCCGCCGCGTCCCGCAGTTGTCGTTGTTCGGAGGTCAGACGGACGTCCACAGTCGCTCCTTGAGCACTCGGCGCAACACCTTCCCTGAAGGGAGACGCGGGATTTCGGGCACGAAGAGCACCTGGCTCGGCCGCTTGTAGGACGCCAGGCTGTCGCCGACCAGCCGGATCAGTTCGTCGGCCTCGACTCCCCCGCAGCGCGAGACCGCCGCGACGACCGCTTCGCCGCCTGCGTCATCGGGCACCCCGAACACCGCGCAGTCCGCGACCGAGGGATGACCGTGCAGAACCGCTTCGATCTCGGCGGGTGCCACCTGGAACCCACGCACCTTGATCATCTCCTTGGCGCGGTCGGTGACGCGCAACCACCCCTCGGGGTCGAGGTAGCCGACGTCGCCGCTGCGATACCAACCGTCGTCGAAGGCCGTCGCCGTGGCCTCGTCGGGGAGATACCCCGCCATGGCCGATGGCGACCTGACCTGAATCTCGCCGACCTCACCTGGAAAGACCGGTTCGCCGGTGACCAGCGAAACCACGCGTATCTCGACACCCGGAACCGCACGGCCGACGGTGTCCAAGTGTCCGCCGTCCAGCGAGTTGCACGCGATCACCGGCAACTCACTGGCGCCGTAGGCGGTCACCCACGACACACCGCTGCGTCGGGTCACTTCGTCGGCGACGCTCTTCGTGACGGGCGTGGCGCACCACATCACGTAGCGCAGCGACGACAGATCGTAGGACTCCAACTCGGGGTGGGCAGCCAGCGCGAGGGCGATCGGTGCCACGGCCATCTCGACCGTGATGCGGTCGGATTCGATGTGCTGCAGCATCTTCTCGACGTCGAACCGGGGATGCAGCCGGATCCATGCGCCGGCGTCCATGGCGGTGACGATGTTGAGCAAACCGAGAATGTGCGAGGGCGGGGTCATGATCTGCATGCGGTCGGTCGAGGTCAGACCTAGCGCGTTACGCCAGTGCGCGACTGCCGCCACGAACGCGCCGTGCGTATGCCGGACGGCCTTGGGCATACCGGTGGTCCCCGAACTGAAGACGAACAACGCATCGGCTTCGGGACCGGTGGCCGTGAACTCCCGACGACCAGGCGTGACGGGCTCGTCGAGGTGCAACATGGGCATCAGACCGGCGAGCACCGCGTTGTCGCCAACTGCGTGCGCTGGTCGGGTCAGGGCAAGCGCGTGCTCGACCTCGGCCCGCTTCCACGACGAACTCACCAGTACGACCGCGGCATTCAATGCCCAGATGGCCTTCATGGCGACGACGAACTCGGGCCGGTTGGAGGACATGAGGGCGACGCGGTCCCCGGCGCGCACCCCGCGGTGTTCGAGCACGGTGGCCATGCCGCTGACCAACGCGTCGATCTCGGTGCGGGAATACTCCCGCTCACCGAAGGCGAGGACGGGTGCATCGATGTGCGATCCTTCGATCACTGACCCACCTCCCTCCGCCACCCCGAGCTTGAGAATATCCTGTCGATTATGGAGAATAGTATTCTCCCATAGACAGAATGATGATGCCAGGAGTGCTTCGATGACCGCAGACCCCGTGCCGACCCACCAGGCCGGCGGCGAGGTGACCATCCTGCTCGACCGTACGACGACGACCGTCGCCGCGAGGCCGGGTGAGACGCTCCTCGAGACCGCCCGGCGGGCCGGTCTGACGCCACCGTTCTCGTGCGAGGCGGGCAACTGCGGCACCTGCATGGCCAAGCTCACCGAGGGCTCGGCGACCATGCGCGTCAACGATGCACTCGACGACGACGAGGTCGCCGACGGCTATGTCCTCACATGCCAGGCCGTGCCCGACGGGGCGAACGTCATCGTCGACTACGAGGACTGACCCAGTCGCGGTGCGGCCCGGTACACGGGATCATGGCCCGCGATGTGAATGGGGCTACGCACCAGTCGGTGGTCCCCCGCCGTCACGATCACCTCGGGAGTCACGGCCAACGCCTCGGGCAGCGTGCGCACCGCCGCGGCTGGGATGCCCAGCGGACGCAGCCGCTCCTCCCAGCCCAATGCCGTGTCCTTGGCCAGTGCAGCAGACACCGCCGCGAGTACCTCGTTGCGGTTCGCGGCACGTTCGGCCATCGTCGCGAAGCCGGTGATACCGGCCTCGGCGGAGAACAGCCGCCAGAAGGCGTCGTGGGTGATGAACAGGGCCAGGTAGCCGCCGAGGGTCGGAAACAACTGCGCCGGAACGTAGTACGAGTGGGCGCCGTTCGGATGCCGACGCGGTTCGATGCCGTCGTTCAGATACGCCGACGCCCGATAGTTCAACTGCGACAGCATCACCTCGCGCAGCGATACGTCGACCTGACCTCCTCGGCCGGACACGATCTGCGCGAGCAGACCGAGCGCCGCGGTCAGCCCGGTGGAGTTGTCGGCCGACGAATATCCCGGCAGGGTGGGCGGACCGTCGGGATCGCCGGTCAACGAGGCGATTCCCGTGGCGGCCTGGATCACGTAGTCGAACGCCGGGTCATCGCCCGCCTCGAGCCCGTAACCGGTCAAGGCGACGCATACGATCCTGTCGTTGTGCCGCCGAAGCGCCTCGTACGTCAGACCGAGCTTGTGGATACCCGATGGCTTCAGATTCACCAGCAGCGCATGGGATTCCGCCACCAGTTCACCCAGCCTCCGTTGCCCGGCGTCGGTGGCCAGCTCGAGGCAGATGCTCTTCTTGTTCCGGTTCAAACTGGCGAAGTAGCTGTCGCTCACCTGACGCGAGATGTCCCCACCCGGCGGCTCGATCTTGGTGACCTCGGCGCCGAGGTCGGCCAGCATCATCGTGGCGTACGGGCCTGCGAGCATGTGGCCGACCTCGAGGATGCGGATGCCGGCCAGCGGACCACTCATCGCACGGCCTTGGCGAGCTCGCCGATCACTTCCCTGGTGCGGTACTTCGACGCCACCAGCTCGTCGCGGGTATCGCCGATGGGCAACAGCCGCACCGACAGATCGGTGACCCCGGCATCGGCGAACTGCTTGAATCGCGCCAGGATCGCGTTCTCGTCGCCCGCGGCACACAGATCGCCGACGTTGCGGGCGTCGCCCCGGTCCAGCAGCTTCTGATAGTTCGGCGACGTCTCGGCTTCGGACAGGATTCGGTTGGCCCGGTCCTTCGCGGCGTCGATCTCGGAGTTGGCGCACAGGCAGACTGGGATGCCGGCGACGATCCTCGGCGCGGGTCTGCCCGCGTCGGCTGCCGCCTTGGTGATCCGTGGGGCGATGTGGTCGCCGATGGCGCGTTCGTCGGCCATCCACAACACGGTGCCGTCCGCGTGCTCGCCGGCGATCTTCAGCATCACCGGACCGAGCGCCGCGACGAGCACCGGCAGCGGTGAAACCGGTGGCAGATCAAGGGGATTGTGCACGGTGAACGTATCGTTCTCGACGTCGACCGGCCCGGGATTCTGGAACGCCGCGTGCAACACCTCGAGATAATCCCGCGTGTAGGCGGCGGGCTTCTCGTATGGCAGACCCAGCATGTCGCGCACGATCCAGTGGTGCGACGGCCCGACGCCGAGCGCCAGCCGAACGGCTGCGACGGCGTGCACCGACAGCGCCTGGCGGGCCAGGGCGATCGGGTGCTGCGCCTGCAGCGGCACCACCGCGGTGCCCAGTTCGATGCGCGTGGTGTGCGCGGCCATCAACGCCACCATCGTGAGCGCGTCGAAGTCGTTGGGTACCTGCGGCATCCATGCGGTGTCCATCCCCGCGGCCTCGGCCCACTCGATGTCGGAGACGAGCTTCGCCACTTTGCGCGCGGAGTCGCCACGCTCGGCACCGATCATCACGCCAAGTCTCATCGGATCACTCCCTCGATCTTTACGGAAGAGGACGGCACGGCGGCGCCGGTCATTCGCCAGCATCCTTCGTCAGGGCCCGCACGTCGCGGACGAGGGTCTCCAGCGACGTCCCCGTCGGAAAGACCGCGGCAGCACCGGCATCCAACAACTTCTGGACGTCGGCCTGCGGAATCGTCCCTCCGACCACCACCGCGATGTCACCGGCGTCCGCGGCACGCAGTGCATCGACCACCCGGGTGGTCAGACCCACGTGAGCGCCCGACAAGATCGAGAGCCCCACCAGCGCAACGTCTTCCTGCAGCGCAATCGACACGATGTCCTCGATGCGCTGGCGGATCCCCGTGTAGATGACCTCGAAGCCGGCGTCGCGCAACGTCCGCGCGACGATCTTGGCTCCCCGGTCGTGACCGTCTAGGCCTGGCTTCGCCACCAGGACACGAGTGCCCATCAGAACACCACCGGCTGCTGGAACTCGCCCCACACGGCCTTCAGCGTGGACACCATCTCGCCAACCGTGCAGTAGGCGTTGGCGCAGTCCACCAATCGGTGCATCAGGTTTTCCGTCCCTTCGGCCGCAGCGGAGAGAGCCGCCAATGTCTCCCTGACTGCCACGTCACTGCGCTCCGCCTTGACCTTTGCCAGCCGCTTCAGCTGCAGATCGCGGCCTTCGGCGTTCAGCTCGTAGGTGTCGATGTCGGGTGCAGGTTCGTCGGTGACGAACTTGTTAACCCCAACGACGGGGCGTTCGCCGGATTCCACCTCGTGGTGAATCTTGAAGGCCTCGTCGGCGATGAGGCCCTGCAGATAGCCATCCTCGATGGCGCGCACCATGCCGCCGTGCTCGTCAAGGTCGGTCATGATCTCGATGATCTTGGCCTCGGTCGCGTCGGTCAGCGCCTCGACGAAGTAGGAGCCGCCGAGGGGATCGGCGACCTTCGTCACGCCGGTCTCGTAGGCGAGGATTTGTTGGGTGCGCAGCGCCAGCGTGGCCGACTCCTCGCTGGGCAGCGCGAACGGCTCGTCCCACGCGGCGGTGAACATGGACTGAACCCCGCCGAGCACCGCCGCCAACGATTCGTAGGCGACGCGAACGAGGTTGTTCTGTGCCTGTGGGGCGTACAGCGACGCCCCGCCGGCGACGCAGCCGAACCGGAACATCGACGCCTTGTCGGTCGTGGCGCCGTAGCGCTCGCGCACGATGGTCGCCCACCTGCGCCGGCCGGCCCGGTACTTGGCGATCTCCTCGAAGAAGTCACCGTGGGTGTAGAAGAAGAACGAGATCTGCGGCGCGAACTTGTCGATGGTCATGCGACCGCGTTCGACGACGGTGTCGCAGTAGGTGACGCCGTCGGCCAGGGTGAACGCCATCTCCTGAACGGCGTTGGCGCCGGCGTCGCGGAAGTGGGCGCCCGCCACGGAGATCGCGTTGAACCTGGGCACCTCGGCCGCGCAGAACTCGATGGTGTCGGCGATCAGACGCAGGGAGGGTTCCGGCGGCCAGATCCAGGTGCCGCGCGACGCGTATTCCTTGAGGATGTCGTTCTGGATGGTGCCGGTGAGCTTCTCGCGCGGCACCCCCTTCTTCTCGGCGGCCGCAACGTAGAGGGCCAGCAGGATCGCGGCGGTGCCATTGATGGTGAAGCTGGTGCTGATCTCGTCCAACGGAATGCCGTCGAACAGCACCTCCATATCGGCCAGCGTGTCGACGGCGACGCCGACGCGACCGACCTCCTCGCCGTACTCCTCGTCGTCGGAGTCGTAACCGCACTGCGTGGGCAGGTCGAGGGCAACCGACAGGCCGGTACCACCCTGACCGAGCAGATATCGGTAGCGGCCGTTGGACTCCTCGGCGGTGCCGAACCCCGAATACTGACGGAAGGTCCAGGTCTTGCCCCGGTATCCGGATGCGAAGTTGCCCCGCGTGAAGGGGTACTCGCCGGGCGGCGGCGGGTCGGCCGCGCGGTCGCCCGGTCCGTACACGGGCTCCAACGGGAGCCCGGAGGGCGTCTCCACCCGAGGTATGACGTGGTCGCTCATCGAGGGATAACGTACTTGCTGAAAATGAGAATGCCAATACCGCTGAGCGGAAACGCCCCGTGAGGTAGACGTCCCGCGCCACGTCAGACGCTACGGGAGCATTCAAGTCGCTACCTGTAGCCAAGCCTCTTCGGGATAAGACGAGCATGGGACTTGCCAAAAATGAGAATGCCCCTATCGTTCGGCTAGCATCGAGGGCACGCAATCCGAGGAGAACGATGTCGAGCCAGCACCATCCACTAGCTGACCGCACCCTGCTGGTGTCGGGCGGCAGCCGGGGCATCGGTCTCGCCATCGCCATCGGCGCCGCCAGACTCGGTGCCAACGCGGTACTGCTCGCCAAGACCAGCCAGCCTCACCCGAAGCTGCCCGGCACCGTGCATACCGCCGTCGCAGAGGTGGAGGCCGCGGGCGGGAAGGGCCTCGCCGTGGTAGGCGACGTCCGCAACGAAGAAGACGTGCAGCGCGCGGTGGAGGTGGCCGTCGAACGCTTTGGCGGCATCGACATGGTCGTCAACAACGCCAGCGCCATCTCCACGGATCCCACCGAACGGCTGTCGGCCAAGAAGTTCGACCTGATGATGGACATCAACGTGCGCGGCACGTTCCTGCTGACCAAGGCCGCGCTGCCGCACCTGCGCCAGTCGCCGAACGCCCACGTGATGACCCTGGCGCCGCCACTCAACCTGAGCCAGCATTGGCTGGGCGCGCACCCGGTGTACACGTTGTCGAAGTACGGCATGACGCTCCTGTCGCTGGGCTGGGCCGCTGAGTACGCCGACACCGGAATCGGCTTCAGCTGCCTGTGGCCGCAGACCTACATCGCCACGTCGGCGGTGACGAACCTCGCGGACGGCGATGCCCTGGTGTCCGCCTCCCGCAGTCCGGCGATCATGGCCGACGCCGCGGCAGCCATCCTGACCACGCCCGCGGAGCAGGTCAACGGTCAGTGCTTCATCGACGCCGACGTCCTCGTCGAGTCCGGCGTCACCGACCTCTCCAGGTACGGGGGCGGCGACGACCCGATGTGGGACATCTTCGTGGACAAGCCATGAGCATCTCCCTGCTGCTCGAGATGGCAGCGTCGAGTGACCCCGAGCGGACGGCGGTGGTGTCCGGCGACGTTCGACTCAGCACCGAGGACCTGAGCACCCTTGCCGATGGCGGAGCCGGGGTGATCGCCGCCTCCGGCGCCCAGCACGTCGCCTACGTCGGGGTCGGCGGATCGATGTTGCCGCTGCTGCTGTTCGCCTCGGCACGCGCCGCGGTGCCGATGACACCGCTGAACTACCGGTTGTCCGCCGACGCGCTGCGGGCCCTGCTCGACAGATTGCCCGACGTCCTGGTCATCGTCGACGACGACTACCGCGACGCCATCGGCGAGGGCTACCGGGTGATGGGCTCGGCCGAATTCGTCGACGCCGCCCGCATCGCCGAGCCGACGGTCGAGTTCGCCGACCCCGACTCGGTGGCGGTGGTGTTGTTCACCTCCGGCACGACGTCGCAGCCCAAGGCCGTCGAGCTCACCCACAACAACCTGACCAGTTACGTCACCGGGACGGTCGAGTTCGCCTCCGCCGATCCGGGGGACGCCGCGCTGGTGTGCGTGCCGCCGTATCACATCGCCGGAGTCGGAGCCGCGCTATCCAACCTGTACGCGGGCCGAAAGATGGTGTACCTGAGCCATTTCGATGCAGGGGAATGGGTGCGACTGATCGGTTCCGAGAACGTCACCGCCGCCACGGTCGTGCCGACCATGCTGGATCGCATCGTTGGTGTGCTCGACTCCACCAAGACGGCGCTGCCCTCCCTACGCACGCTGGCCTATGGCGGGTCCAAGGTCGCGCTCCCCCTGGTCCGCAAGGCGCTGTCGCTGTTGCCCGACGTCGGTTTCGTCAATGCGTACGGCCTCACCGAGACCAGTTCCACCATTGCGGTGTTGACCCCCGACGACCATCGGGCTGCTCTGAGTGCGTCCGACGACGGGCTGGCACGCCGACTCGCATCGGTAGGCCAGCCGGTCCCGGGCATCGAGGTCGAGATCCGCGCCGACGACGGCACCGTCCTGGGTCCCGGCGAGACGGGTGAGCTCTACGTGCGGGGCGAGCAGGTGTCCGGCAGGTACACCGACATCGGTTCCGTGCTCGACGCCGATGGCTGGTTTCCCACCAGGGACGTCGCCATGCTCGACGACGAGGGGTACCTGTTCATCGGCGGCCGCTCGGACGACACCATCATCCGAGGCGGCGAGAACATCGCACCCGCGGAGATCGAGGACGTCCTCATCGAGCACCCTGCGGTCCGCGATTGCGCGGTGGTGGGTGCCGACGACCCGGAGTGGGGACAGATCATCGTCGCAATCGTCGTTCCGACGCACGGCACCGCGCCCGACCCGGACGACCTGCGCAACCATGTCCGCGCCCAGCTTCGCGGCTCGCGCACCCCCGACCGCGTAGTGTTCCGCGACGAACTCCCCACCAATGCGACGGGCAAGGTATTGCGCCGCGAACTCGTCGACGAGCTGAACGCAAGCAAGGAGTCAGCATGATCAAGAACGGCACCCGCCTGCAGAGCCAGGTGTGCGACACCCAGGTCATCGTGGTGCGCAGCGCCGAGAGCCTCGACGACCTCCGCGCCGGCGGGGCACCCATGGTGCCCATCGGCTCAGTGGATCCAGCAGTCGACGGCGACATCACCTTGGACGCCACGCTGTCCGACGGCAATCTCATGGGCAAGCGCTACGTCGACGACGGCGGCGCCGAGGTGCTCGTCACCAAGGCGGGCAAGGGCACGCTCAGCGTTGGCACGACACCGCTGGCGATCAAGGAAGCCAAGCCGCTGCCCGCCAGCGACTAGGTACGCATCGCCGCCTCCATCGGGCATCCTTAGCGCGTGACCGTCGACGCGATGTTGCAGACCATCCCGCCGCTCGCGGTGTACGTGGTAGTCGGTGTGATCATCGGGCTAGAGAGCCTCGGCATCCCGCTGCCCGGTGAGATCGCGCTCGTCAGTGCCGCGCTGCTCGCCTCGCGACACACCCTCGACATCAATCCCGTCGGCGTCGGTGCCGCGGCCACGATCGGCGCCATCGTCGGTGACACCATCGGGTACGCCATCGGCCATCGCTATGGCATGAGCCTCTTCGAACGACTGGGCCGACGGTTTCCCAAGCACTTCGGTCCCGGACACGTCGCGTTGGCCAAGCAATTGTTCACCCGGTGGGGCGTCTGGGCGGTGTTCTTCGGCCGGTTCATCGCGCTCCTCCGGATCTTCGCCGGACCGCTTGCCGGCGCATTGAAGATGCCGTATCGAAAGTTCTTGATCGCCAACGCCACTGGCGCCCTGTTCTGGGCCGGCGGCACGACCGCCGTCGTCTACTACCTCGGTCTGGCCGCCGAGAAGTGGCTGTCGCGGTTCTCCTGGGTCGCGCTGGTCATCGCCGTCCTGCTCGGCATCGCCTTCACGCTGGTGATGAAGGAGCGCACGGCCACGGCGATCGCCAAGCTGGAGGGCGAACACGACTGGGACACGCTGCGTAAGACCTAGAACGCCGCGCGGCCCGAACGCGCCGAGGACGCGTTGACGACGTCGTCGGTGAACCTGTCCAGCACCAGGGCCTGCGTCGCGGCCAAGTGCCTGCGGGCGATCGACTGCACCTCGTCGGCACGGCCGGCGGCGATCTCGTCGACGAGCCGCCGGTGGGTACGCACCGCGCCCCGCGCGGCACTCGGCGACGGGTATTCACCACGCCTGGTCTGCGTGACCGCCCACTGCCGTTCCTGGGCCGACCACAACGCCACCAGGCTCCGCACCACGTGACGCATGGTGTCATTCGGGGTGAAACCGACCACCAGGTCGTGGAACTCGCGGGCGATGCGGGTGAAGGCGACGCCGTCGGACACTGCCTCCGCGGACGCTTCGACGTTGGCGGTCAGCGCCGGGACGACGGCGGTCCCACGGTCCGCTCGCCGGGCCACCTCGGCGGCGCACAACGGTTCCAGCAGCAACAGACCTCGGGCCAGGTCGCCGAGCGTGACCTCCGCGCCCTGCAGGAGCAGCCCCAGGTGATACGCGCCCGACGATCGATCGGGCCGGTGCACCTCGGCGCCTCCGACGCTGCCTCGCCGCACGGTGATCAACCCCTCGGTCTCGAGGATCCGAAGGGCTTCGCGCACCGACGGATGACTCACGCCGAAGTCACTCACCAGCTGGTCCTGGGTGGGGAGCCGGTCGGCCATGCGTCCCGCCAGGATGGCCTCTCGCAGTTCGCTCGCGACGGTCTCGGCGATGCGACGTTGGGGGGTCCGTCCGGGTGGCACGAACGAATACTAGCAATCCTTATAAGGATTGACCTAAGATCGCCGGGTGGACTTCGATATGGGTCGTGACGCCGACAACCTGCGCCGGCAACTGCGCGACCTGGTGAAAGCTCATGTGCCGGAGGACTTCCTCGGTGCATTCACCGACGATCCCGCCGACCTGGAGGTCGCCCAGGACTTCTGTCACCTGCTCGCCGACCGCGGCCTGCTGTGCATGTCCTGGCCACCCGAGTTCGGCGGACGCGGATCATCGGTCTGGGAACAGACCGTGGTGCGGGAGGAGATGTGGGCCCACCACGAGCCGCGCGGCGCCCAGTACATGGGCGTCAACTGGGTGGGGCCGACGCTGATGCGTCACGGCACCGCCGAACAGCAGCGCAGACACCTGCCGCCCATCGCGCGCGGCGACGTCATCTGGTGTCAGGGCTTCAGCGAACCGGAGGCCGGCTCGGATCTGGCGTCGCTGCGCACCGCGGCCACCCCGGACGGGGACGGCTGGCGGATCAACGGCCAGAAGATCTGGACGTCATACGCAACGATGGCGCAGTGGTGCTTCCTGCTCGCGCGAACGACGAAGTGGGACAAGGCGACAACGAAGAAGCAGGCTGGCCTCACCATCTTCCTGGTACCGATGGACGACCCCGCCATCACCGTGCGGCCGATCGGCTGCATGATGGGCCCCCACCACCTCAACGAGGTGTTCATTGACGACCTTCGGGTGACGGAGGCCGACATCCTCGGCACGTTGGACGGCGGCTGGTCGATCGTGGCCGACGTGCTGTCCTTCGAGCGCCTCGGCATCGCCCGCTACGCCCGCTGCGAACGACTGCTGCAGATGGCTCCGGAGCTACTCGACGAACGCTGGACCGAGCTGCCCGCCGAATTGCGCGGACGGTGGACGCGGATGCTCACCCACTGCCGCCGCGCGCGACTGCTGGCGTATCGCCTGGTATCGCTGCAGAGTGAGGGGCGCGTGCAGCCCACCGATGTCGCGGCATATCGGATCGCCGTCACGAAACTGGACCAGGACAGCGCCGAGGTTCTGATGGAGATCGCGGCCGAGGCGCCCGAGGCGGGCACCGCGTTGTTCCGCCGCGAGGTCGAAGACCACTGGCGCTACTCGCAGGCCTCCACCGTCTCCTCGGGCAGCATCGAGATGCAACGCATCCTGCTGTCCCGCTCCCTGCTGGCGGCACGATGATCACCGACCTGGGTGACGAGGCCAAGGAGTATGGGCGCCAAGCCCTTCGGGCGTTCCAATCCGCCGGCGGCGACGAGCTGGTGCAACGGGCCGAAGCCGATCCGACGGCGCGCGCCGCGCTCGTCGAGCACGTCCTCGCCGAGCTCGGCGCGTGGGAACTCGAACCGAGAGGTGACGCCGAACAGCTCGAGGCGGCGGCCGCGCTGTGCCGCAGTGCCGGCTACTGGGCGCTGCCCTACCCCGTCGCCGAGCGGCTCTGCAGAACGGCGGACGACGACGGACTCATCGTCGTCGCCGACACCAGGCCGGCAGGCGCGGTTGCGGGTCTGGACGCCAACTGGGCCGCCGTGACGCTCGACGGACGCCGGGGGGCGGCCGTTGCGATCGGCGAGCCGGAAGCCGCCTTCGTGACGCGGCTGGCCGTCACGGTCACCGACGGCGACGGACTCGCCGACCTCCCCGCGGCGCTGGTGCTGCCCTGCTGGACACTTCTCGGAATGCTCGACCGCGCACTGGAATTGACCATCCATCACGTCCGGATGCGTCAACAGTTCGGTCAGCCCCTCTCGGCCTTCCAGAGCGTGCAATTCCAACTGACCGACGGCGAGGTCGAACGGGCGGGATTGGAGATGCTCGCCAAGTACGCTATCTGGAGCGTCGCCGAGGACCGGGACGAGGCACTGAACGACGCGCTCGCGCTGCGGATGGCCGCCCTGGAGGCGGCCGAGATCGTCTTCCGGATCACCCATCAGTTGCACGGCGCCGTCGGCTTCTGCGACGAGACGACGCTGTCGTGGCTGTCGCGGTACAGCCAGCCGCTGCGTCGGCTGCCGCAGGGGCTGTCCGCCACCCGCGCGCTGCTCACCGAGAGGCTGGGTGCGCGAGGTCTGACCGGCCCGTACGGCGCCGACCGCGAGAGCGTGTCGTGACCGCGGACCTCGACGACTTCCGCAGGGACGTTCGGGCCTGGTGCCGGGAGCACGTCCCGACGGACTGGCGCCGCGCCCAGACCGGGGTGGCCGACGACCAGTTCGTCACCTTCCAGAAGTCGTGGTTCGCCGAATTGCACACTGCTGGCTACGCCGTGCCGCACTGGCCGCGCGAATGGGGTGGCGGCATGCCGGTTGCCGAGCAGATCGTGCTGTACCAGGAACTCGCGGCACACGACGCGCCGCGCCTGGTGCTGGCGTTCGTCGGCATCCACCACGCCGCGTCGACCCTGCTGGCCGCGGGCACCGACGCACAGCGCCGACGGCACCTGCCGGCGATCCTCGACGGCGAGATCTGGGTGCAGGGGTTTTCCGAACCCGAAGCCGGTTCGGATCTGGCCTCCCTGCGCACCACCGCCCGGCGCACCGACGACGGCTACCTCGTCAACGGTCAAAAGCTCTGGGCCAGTGGCGGATTGCATGCCGACTGGTGCCTGCTACTGGCCCGCACCGATCAGAACGCCCCGAAGCGCAGGGGTATCTCGTACTTCCTGATGGACATGCAGTCACCGGGTATCGACGTCCGCCCGATCCGCAACGCGATCGGCGAGTCCCACTTCTGCGAGATCTTCCTCAACGACGTCCTCATTCCCGCCGAGCACCTGATCGGTGCCGAGAACGCAGGCTGGCAGGTGGCGCAGGCCACGCTGGGCGCCGAACGCGGAATGACGATGCTCGAGCTGGCTGAGCGACTCGGCAACGCGGGTTTCCAACGCTTGGTGCAGGAGTGCCGGACCGCCCGCCCGGACGGCACACGGCCGATCGACGACGACGTGGTGGCCGACCGGCTCGCGCAGTTCGACATCGAGATCGCCGGCCTTAGAGGCTTGTGCCGCAAGGTCGTCGAAGGCCACGACACCGGCGCCGCCGGACCGGCGGACCCCTCCATCGTCAAGCTGTTCTACAGCGAACTGCTGCAACGGTTCACCGACTTCGGTACCGAGGTCTCGGGCCTGGCCGCCCACACCGTGCTGACCAAGCCGATGTCGAGCGGCTGGGAATCCGGCGCGTGGGCGCTCGACTTCATCGGGTCGTGGGAGTGGACCATTCCCGGCGGCTCCAGCGAGATCCAACGCACCATCATCGGCGAACGCGGGCTCGGCCTGCCTCGGGAACCGGTGAGCTCGTGACCTCCGAACTCGGCGAGTTCCACGACGAACTGCGCACCATCGCCCGGCAGGTGGTGGGACGGGGCGCCGCGTGGCGGCAGGTCGTCGATGCGGGCTTGTTGGCGTTGGAGATTCCCGAATCGCTCGGCGGCGCCGGAGCATCGTTCGTCGAGACGGCCATCGTGCTCGAGGAGATGGGTCGCGCCGCAGCGCAGACACCCTGCCTCGGAACGGTTCTCGCCGTCGGCGCACTGACGGCCTGCGCGGCCCACCCCATTCGCGACGAGTTGCTCGAGCGCATCGGCGCCGGAGCGACCGCCGCGTTCGCGACCGGCTTCACCATGTCCGGCGACACCGTGTCGGGCTGCGCCGAATTCGTGCCCGACGCGTCGGGGGCGGACGTCCTGCTGCTACAAGCCGACGTCGGCGGCACCCCCGTCGTGGTCCTCGCCGAGCGCCTGTCCGTCACCCCGCAGCCGGTGCTCGACGAGACGCGGGCGCTGGCCACCGTGACGGCAGACTCCGCCGACGTGTACGAGACCTGTTCGTTGACAACGGATGTCGGTGCGTTGCGGGATCGGGCGGCAGTCGCCATCGCCTGCGACAGCCTTGGCGTGGCGGAGGCGATGCTCGCCGCGACCGTGGAGTATGCGTCGGTCCGTCAGCAGTTCGACCGGGCCATCGGGTCCTTTCAGGCGGTCAAGCACGCGTGTGCGGACATGCTGGTGCAGCTCTCGGTGGCCCGGGAGTTGGTCGCCGCCGCCGCCGAGGCATTGGCCACGGGCGACTCGAAGACCACCGCGGCCATGGCGAAGTCCTACACCTGCGCCGCCGCGGTCGACGTCGTCGGGAAGGCCATGCAGCTGCACGGTGGCATCGGTTACACCTGGGAGAGCGGGCTCCACGTGTACCTCAAACGCGCCATCCTGAACCGCTCGCTGTACGGCTCCCCCGCCTCGCATCGACGGCAGTTGGCCGCGAGGTACCGCTAGACGGTCGATGAGGACGGCATCGCCACGGCGTCACCCTTCCGTCGCACCTTCGCCAAATCCCACCCCGGGACGCCGGGCGTACTGTCGAAGGCGTGGCATTGCCTGGATTGACGACGGTCCGCGACGGCCTCGGTCAGAGACTCTTCGGCATGGTCGCCGGTCCCGACGGCCCCGCCAATCGAGCCCGCATCCATGACACCCCCGGGCCGCGGTGGTTCGGCGAGGACCGCCCGATCAGGCGGGTTCACGGTGACGCGTCGATGTTCGTCGGCGGACTGAGAGCACTCCTTCTCCAGTCACTGCATCCCCTGGCGATGGCGGGGGTCGCCGGTCACTCCGACTACAAGGGCGATCCATGGGGTCGGCTGCAGCGCACCAGCACGTTCCTCGCCGTCACCACGTTCGGCCCGGAAGACGACGCTCAGCGCGCCGTCGACAAGGTCCGCGGAATCCACCGGCGGGTGCAGGGAACGGCCGAAGACGGGCGTCCGTACGCCGCGTCGGACCCGCATCTCCTCGAATGGGTGCACATCGCGGAGATCGACAGTTTCCTCATGGCGCATCAGCTCTACGGGGCCAACCCCTTGGATCAGGAGGGCCGTGACGGCTACGTCGCCGACACCGCGCGGGTCGCCGCCGCGCTCGGGGTGCTCGACCCGCCACGCACCGAGCGCGAGTTGAAGCAGCGGCTGGCGGACTATCGGCCCGAACTGATCGGCACCGCGGCGGCGCGGGAGGCCGCGAAGTTCCTGCTGCTGACCCCGCCGTTACCGCTGCTGGCCAAACCGCCGTATGCGGTCCTCGCCGCCACTTCGGTGGCCATGCTGCCCGCCTGGGCGCGGCTGCCGCTGCGACTGCCCTACCTACCGCCGCTGGAGGGCACTGCCGTGCGCGTGGCCGGCCGGACCCTGGTCGGTGGCATCCGCTGGGCCCTCGACCGCGGCTGAGGTTGATCAGACGGGAATCGTTGTGCCCGTTTCCTTCTCGGCAAAGGTCACCAATCGAGCGGCGAGCTCGTAATCACAGGCCCCCGCCGAACGCCCACTCAACGTCGGACCGCCCTTGAGCCCGAATCTGCTGTCGATGCCCACGTAGCTTCCCGGCGGAATCGGTTCGCTGATGCAGTACAGAGTCGGCGCGGCACCCGCGTCGAGGTCATTGGCCAGCACTCCTGCCGCCGACTTCACCACCGCGTGGAATGCCGACATCACCCGCTTGTCGGAGACGTTCGACAGGTTGGAGGCCACCCAGCCGGGATGGGTCAGTTGGCTGGTGACCGGTGACCCCGCGGCGCGCAGCCGACGGTCGAGCTCGAGACCCCACAGCATCACCGCGAGCTTCGAGCGTCCGTAGGCGGGGAACGCCGACCACTTGCGGGTGCGCAGATGCGGATCGTCCATCGCGATCACGGCCGACCTGTGCGCGTCGGAGGCAACGTTGACGATGTGCGAACGCACCCGGCCGAACAGGAGATTGGTCAACGCGAACGGGCCGAGGAAGTTCGTACCCAGCGTCATCTCGAAACCATCAACGGTGTCCGACCGGCTCTGCACGACCACCCCGGCGTTGTTGATCAGGACGTCGACGTCACCGTCGAACAGATCGGGAAAGGCCCGCACCGACGCCTGATCGGCGAGGTCGAGCTTCACCACCGACGTGTCGCCACCGATCTCGGCAGCGCGCTGGGCGCCCAATTCGACGTTGCGCACCGCGAGGATCACGTGGGCACCCGCGCGGGCGAGGGTACCTGCCGTCGCCAGACCTACGCCGTTGGTGGCTCCCGTCACGATGATGCGCTTGCCGGTCAGATTGCCGAGTCGGGTCGGAGACCACAGTGACGTCACCGGCTGAGACTAACTGCACTCTCGAGAGAGCTTTCCCGGAAACTAGACACAAATCCGGTCATGTCTACCAAACTGGCGCTGATGACTGACAGCGCACGCACGATCGAGAACCTTCTCTACACCTACGCAGAGCGACTCGATGCAGGCGATCTCGACGGGGTTGCCGCGCTCTTCGAGCACGGCCGCATCTGCGGTGTCGAGGACGGCCCACCGGAGACGGTGTTCACCGGCGCCACCGGGGTACGTCGGCTGTACGAGATGGCCACGCGCATCTACGACGACGGCACCCCCAAGACCAAGCATCTGACCACCAACGTGCACGTGCACGTCGACGATGACGCGGGCACGGCGCGCTCGAGCGCCTACTACTGCGTCACCCAGGCCACGCCCGAACTGCCTCTGCAGGTCATCGTGACGGGCCATTATCACGACACCTTTCAGCGGATCGACGGCTCGTGGTGGTTCGACACCAGGACCATGTACGTCGATCAGATCGGCGACACCAGCCAACACTTGAAGTTCTGAGCCCGTGCCGCATCCGTTCGACCCGGCGCTGCTCCTGCACAGCGCGCAGCAGAAGGAGGGGTTGGCCGACGGGGGTCCCGTGCCGTTCGAGGCGGCGCTCGCCGTCCTGACCGAGGACTACGCCGCCGCAGACCTCAACGACGTCGGCGTGCACATCCTGCGTTCCGGTCTGGTGCACAGTCTGCGGATGCGTCTGCGGGCGCAGGAATGGATCCGGCGGCATCCCGAGATTCTCGAGGAGACGATCGTCGCGCCCATCGTGGTCGTCGGCATGATGCGCAGCGGCACCACGCTGCTGCAACGACTCCTGGCCGCAGACAACCGCTTTCACTGTGCGTACGGCTGGGAGGTCGTCGAGGTGGCGCCGAAACTCGACTACCGGTGGTCGGATCATCCTGCCGGCGCTTCGCTCGCCAAGGCGACCGAAGACCCTCGCATCGTCGTCAGCGAGAAGCGTGAAGCCGCGACGCGTGAGCTCGCCCCCGAACTGTTCGCCATCCACCCCATGTACGCCCGCGAACCCGAAGAGGAGATCGTGTTCCTCTCCGACGCCTTCCTGTCGCACGTACCGGAGTCCGGCGCGCACGTGCCGCGCTACCGGTCCTGGCTCGACCGTCAGGACTTCGCCCCCGCGTACGCGTATCTGCACCGGATGCTGCAGTTCCTGCAGTGGCAGAAGCGCCAGGCGGGCCGGGACGGTTCGAGCCACGCCGAGCGCTGGGTGCTGAAGTCGCCGGCCCACCTCGGGTACCTCGACGCGCTACGCGCCCAATTCCCCGACCTCCACGTCGTCCACATGCACCGCGACCCCCGCGAGACCATCCCGTCCGGCGCCAGCCTCAACGCCACGCTGCACGCGATGCACGCCGACCGGGTCGACCGGCATCGTGTCGGCGTCGAATGGCTGCACCGGATGGGCTGGACGAACGACCGCGCGATGGCCACCCGGGACCGATGGGCCGACGAATCCGCGGTCTGTACCGACGTGGAGTTCACCGACGCGGTCGCCGATCCGATCGGTCAGGTGTCCCGGGTCTACGACGCGATCGGCGTGCCGCTGAGTGTCGAAGCGGAGACGGCGATGCGACGCTGGCTCGTCGAGCGTCCGCGGGAGGCCGCCCGACCGGCCTACGCCGCCAACGACTTCGGGCTCACCGACGCCCAGATCGACGAGCGGTTCACCAGCTACGATGCCCGGTTCCGCACGGGCGCCCGATCCCGAGGAGGGAACCATGCCTGACTTCACCGGTGACCCGGTAGCCACGACGTCGCAGCACGAGCAGGAGCTGGCGGCGCTCGAACTCACCAATCACCCGACCGTCAGGGCGGCGTACCGCAGCGTGGCCGAGACGTGGCTGGGGCGGGCCAAGGCGTCGGTGGCCATGCGCGAGCGCTTCGACGACGCGTTCGCCGAAGTGATGTTCTCCGCCGCGGTGTGGTCGTCGAACCAGGACAAGCTCCGGCCCAAGGTCAGCTGCATCACCCGGCTGGCCCACCCGGTGGCGGACCGCCAGATCCCCGGATCCCGTTGGGGCATCGACAATCCCGACAGCGTCTACCGCGTGATCCCGATCTCCGGTGACGAACGCTACGAGATTCACGGTCGAGTCGGCGAACATCGCATGACCGAGAACTACTTCACGCTGTGGGACGCGAACATGGGCACCGTCGCGGTGCTCAACGGCCGCACCATGGACGTCGACGCCGACGGGTCCTTCACCATCACCGTCGACGCCGACCCGGCGGGTGACCGCCCCAACCACGTGCAGTCCACGCCGGACGCCCACGAGTTCTACATCCGCGACGTGCTGCTGAACTGGGACCGCGACGACGCGAATCATCTCGTCGTGCAACGACTCGGCGATGCTCCGCGCACTGCGGCCAGGACCTTGGACGAACAGGCCGATGCCACGGCGGCGATGATGGCGCACTTCGCCAACTTCACGGGAAAGCTCAGCCACGGCGTCTACAAGATGGCACCCAACCACTTCGACCTGGCCTGGTCGGCGGACAAGGTCGGGGCGATGCGCAGCCAGGTGTACGTCATGGGCCGGTTCGAGCTGAACCCCGGCGAGGCCTTCGTCGTCGACGTCGGCGACGGCGGCGCCGAGTACTTCACCGTGCCGCTGAGCAACATCTGGGGCACCACGTTGAACCTCGTCGATCGCACCGGCAGCCTGAACAAGGCGCAGTCCGAAGCCAACGAGGACGGCAGCTACACCTACGTCATCGCCCCCACCGATCCCGGCGTGGCCAATTGGATCGACTCCGATGGCCTCCACGAGGGCATCCTGACGCTGCGGATGGCCGAATTCGGTGGCGACGGTCCGACCGCCGACCTCGGAGCCCGGGGCCGGGTGGTGAGGCTCGATGACCTCGCACGGGTGGTGCCGGGCCTGCGCCGGGTCTCGGAAGCCGAACGCGCGCAACAGCTCGCCGATCGCCGCACGGCATATCTGCGGCGCCTTCCCGAAGGGACACTTTGACATGAGCCGCTGGTTGATCACCGGGTGCTCCACCGGCATCGGTCGCGAGATCGCCCGTGCTGCCTTGGAAGCCGGCCACTCCGTGGTCGTGACCGCGCGCCGCACCGAGACCGTGGCCGACTTCGCCGAGGACTTCGGCGACCGCGCGGTGGTCGTCGCCCTCGACGTCACCGACTCCGACCAGATCGCCGCGGCGGTGCGCGCCACCGACGAGGCGTTCGGCGGGATCGACGTCCTGGTCAACAACGCGGGCAATGGCTACCTGTCCGCGATCGAGGAGGGCGAGGACGCGCAGGTCCGAAAGCTGTTCGACACCAACTACTTCGGGGTCGTGGACACCATCAAGGCCGTGCTGCCCGGCATGCGGGCCCGCCAGTCCGGGCACATCGTGAACATCTCGTCGATGACGGGCTTGGTGGCCAACCCGCCCAATGCGTACTACTCCTCGACGAAGTTCGCCCTCGAGGCGTTGACCGAGGCGCTGGCGCAAGAGGTCAAGCCGTTCGGCATCAAGGTGACCGCGATCGAGCCCGGAGCGTTCCGCACCGACTGGGCGGCTCGGTCCATGTGGGAGTCGGCCACTCCGATCGGCGATTACGACGACGGCGTCGGCACCCGCAAGACGATGATCAAGGAGTTCGCCAACCACCTGCCCGGCGATCCCCGCAAGGTCGCCGAGGCCGTGCTCATGGTGACCACCCTCGACGAGCCACCCCTTCGCCTGCTGCTCGGGAGGGACGTGCTGAAGGCGGTGCGCGACAAGCTCGCCGCCTTCTCCGCGTCGATCGACGAGTGGGAATCCGTGACCAAGAACGTCAACTTCCCCAAGGACTGAGTACACATGGCAACCATGACCGGCAAGGTCGCGCTCATCACCGGAGCCGCACGCGGGATGGGTCGCGCGCACGCCGTAAAGCTCGCCAGCGAGGGCGCCGACGTCATCGCGATCGACGTCTGCGCCGAGTTCGACTCCACCGACTACCCCGGCTCGACCGCCGACGACCTCGCCGAGACGGTCGGACTGGTCCAGGGTCGGGGACGTCGAATCTTGGTCCGCCAAGCCGACGTACGCGATCCCGAGGCGGTCGGCGAGGCCGTCGCAGCCGGCGTCGAGGAGTTCGGCCGCCTCGACGTCGTCATCGCCAACGCCGGCATCATCCGCGTCAGCGACACCCTCGAGCGGGCCACCACGTTCCGCGACGTCGTGGAGGTGAACCTGATCGGCGCCTGGAACACCGTGGATGCGGCCATCCCCGCCCTGATCGCCGGTGGCCGTGGCGGCTCCATCGTGCTGGTCAGTTCCACCCAGGGCATCAGGGCCGCGGGCACCGAGCGTGCGGGCGTCCAGGGGTACGCCGCGTCCAAGCGCGGCCTGGTCGCCCTGATGCAGGTGTGGGCCGACCAACTCGCCGAGCACTCCATCCGGGTCAACACGATCCACCCCAGCGGCGTGGCGACCGACATGATCCTCAACGAGACCACGATGAGGTTGTCCGCCGCCGGTGACCCCTGGCTCGCCAGCCAGCTCAATGCCCTCCCGATAGCACTGCTCCAGCCCGAGCAGATCGCGACCGCGGTGGCCTGGCTGGTCTCCGACGACGCAGCGTTCATCACCGGCACGTCGTGGCCGCTGGATGCCGGATTCACCCTCCGGAGTTAGGAATTCGCCATGACCACCGAAGTGTCAGCCGCCACCTCCCCCGACTGGGACGAGACCGTCGACGTCGTCGTCGTCGGCTCTGGCGGCGGGATCACGGGCGCCTATACCGCCGCACGGGAGGGCTTGTCCGTCGCACTCGTCGAGGGGAGTGACCAGTTCGGCGGGACCACGGCCTACTCCGGCGGCGGCGGCATGTGGTTCCCGTGCAATCCGGTGTTGCGCCGCGCCGGCGTCGACGACACCATCGACGAGGCCCTGAAGTACTTCCACGCCGTCGTCGGCGACCGCACGCCACGTGCACTGCAGGACGCCTACGTTCGCGGTGGCGCGCGGCTCATCGAATACCTCGAGGCGGACCCGGAGGAGGGGACGTTCAAGTTCAAGGTGCTGCCGTGGCCCGACTACTTCGGTGGTGCGCCCGGCGCACGCCTGGACGGTATGCGCCACATCGTGTCCCGGGCGTTGCATGCGGACGCCCTCGGCCCCTACGCCGACCGGGTCCGTGGACCGTTGGACACCGAACGTCTCGGCGTGCCCGCACCGGATCTGCTCACGGGTGGTCGCGCCCTGATCGGTCGCTTCCTTGCCGCGCTTCGCCGCTTCCCCGACGCAGCGATCCACCTCGAGTCTCCGCTCACCGATCTGGTGCTCGAGGACGGCGTCGTCACCGGAGCCGTCGTGCAGCGCCACGGCGAGCAGGTGCGCATCCGCGCCCGACGCGGCGTGCTCCTCGCCGCAGGCGGTTTCGAGCAGAATGCGGAGATGCGTCGCTCGTTCGGCGTCCCCGGCAGGGTCGCGGACACGATGGGCGCGCCGGGCAACGACGGCGCCGCGCACCGGGCCGCCATCGGCGTCGGCGCGGCCACCGACCTGATGGATCAGGCATGGTGGTCACCGGGATTGACGCACCCCGACGGCCGGTCGACGTTCTCGCTGTGGTTCACCGGCGGCATCTTCGTCGACTCCGGCGGGCGGCGGTTCGTCAACGAATCCGGCCCGTACGACCGGCTGGGGCGGACGGTCGTCGACCAGATTGCCGCTGGCGCAGTGGGTTTGCCGTTCTGGATGATCTACGACGACGCCGACGGCGGGGTGCCACCGGTGAAGTCGGCCAGCGTATCGCTGGTGGCGACCGAACGCTATCGCGATGCCGGGTTGTGGCACACCGCAGACACTCTGGAGGACCTCGCCGTGATCATCGGGGTACCGCCCGCCGAACTGCAGGCCACGGTCGCGCGCTTCAACGAGCTGGTCGCCGAGGGCGTCGACCGGGACTTCGGACGTGGCGACGAGGCCTACGATCGCACTTTCACGGGCGGTGCCTCGCCGCTGGTAGCGATCGATCAGCCGCCCTTCCACGCCGCGGCGTTCGGCCTGTCCGACCTGGGCACCAAGGGCGGGCTGGTCACCGACGCCGACGCGCGCGTGCTCGACGACGACGGTCGGCCCATTCCCGGGCTGTACGCCGCCGGCAACACGATGGCCGCCGTCAGTGGCACCGTGTACCCCGGCGGCGGCAACCCGATCGGCGCCTCCATGTTGTTCAGCCACCTCGCCGCACTGCACATGGCCGGACGCCCGGCTCCACGCTGATCCGCCGACCGGCTGACACCGACGTTTTTGGCAGGCATCATTCGGCCCATGTCTTCCACACTTGCGCGCTACGCCGACCGCCGCGTCCTCGTCACCGGCGGCGGCTCGGGCATCGGCCAGGCGACCGTCCTGCGCCTCCTCGAAGAGGGTGGCCGGGTCGTGGCCGCCGACATCAGCGACTCCGGTTTGAAGGACACCGTCGCCAAGGCCGACGCGTACCGCACGCGGCTGTCGACGGTGCAGATGGACGTCGGCAACGAATCGTCGGTGCAGGCGGGGGTGGCCGAGGCGGTCGGCCTGGCGGGCGGGCTGGACACGCTGGTCAACGCGGCGGGCATCCTGCGGTCGTCGCACTTCGTCGACACCACGCTGGCCGACTTCGAGACGATCGTGCGGGTGAATCTGATCGGCACGTTCCTCGTCACGCGTGAAGCCATTCCCGCTCTGCGACAAGGCAATGCGGCCGCCGTCGTCAACTTCAGCTCCACCTCGGCCAACTTCGCCCACCCCTACATGGCGGCCTATGCCGCCTCCAAGGGCGGCATCCAGGCGATGACGCACGCCCTGGCGCTGGAATTCAGCAAGGAGCGCATCAGGTTCAACTGCGTGCAACCGGGTTCGATCTCCTCCGGCATGACCGACGGCGTCGGTGAGTCGAAGCAGAGCGTGGGGCCGGGACTGCCCGACGACATGGACTTCTCATTGCTGGGCAAGATCATGTCCGTGCTGCCGACCGACGACGGTGCGATGTTCGCCAGGCCCGACGCGGTGGCCAGTGTCGTGGCGATGCTGGGATCGTCGGACGCCTACTGGATCACGGGCACCGAGGTGCGGGTCGACGGTGGTACCCACACCTAGCTCGGGTCCGACGCTGCGGGACACAATCGGGGGCACAGACCGCGGGCTGGGATAGGTTGGCCGCACGCCGCTGACCCACGCGGTGCCGGCACCGATCCGAGAGATCCTCAAACATGCGAGTTGACGGGCGGGATGTCTCCGTTACCGGCGATTTGCTTCAGCCGCTCGTTCGGCGGACCAACGACATCTTCCGCCTCGTCCTGGCGGCGGCCTTCCTGGCCGTCGTCGTCATCAGCTCGCTCATCACGCGCAGGGACTGGGTCGCCCTGGAGCGGTCGATCTCGGGGATCGTCGAATTCCTCACCCCGACGCAGTCCAACCTGGTGTATCTGGCCTACGGGGTCGCCATCCTGGTCTTGCCCTTCGCCATCCTCATCGGGCTGATCACCGCCCGTCAGTGGCGGCTGCTCGGCGCGTACGCCGCGGCGGGGGTGATCGCGGTACTGGCGCTGTCGATCAACTCGAGCGGCTTTGCCGCACCGCGATGGCACTTCGATCTGAACGACCGGTTGCGGACCCTGCTCTCACAGTTTCTGGACGATCCGCGATGGATTGCCATGCTCGCCGCGGTGCTCACGGTGTCGGGCCCGTGGTTGGACGCGCGGTGGCGTCGTTGGTGGTGGACCCTGCTGCTGGCCTTCGTCCCCATCCACCTCGTCGTCAGCGCCGTGGTTCCGGCGCGGTCACTACTGGGTCTTGCGGTGGGCTGGTTCGTCGGCGCGCTGACGGTCCTCGTCGTCGGCACCCCGGCGCTGGAGGTGCCGCTCGACGGCGCGGTACGGGCATTGCGACGGCGTGGGTTCGCCGTGACGGGGTTGACCGTGGTGCGGCCGGCCGGACCGGGGCCGCTGGTGCTGTGGGCGGCGGCCGACGGGGCGGATCGCGACGAGTCGGCGGCAGGCGATCCGGCGCGGGTGATCGTCGAGATGTACGGGCCGAACCAGCGCAGCGGCGGCATCATGAGCCAGGTCTGGCGACGAGTGCGGTTGCGCAACAGCGAGACCGCGCCCCTGCACGCCTCCATGCGCCGCGCCGTCGAGCACCGCGGGCTGATGGCCATCGCCATCGGCGATCTCGACCTGGCGAACAGTACGACCGTCGCGCTGGCGGCACTCGACCGAGGCTGGACGCTGTACGCCCACACCCCGGTGCGGGGTGTCCCGCTCGATGACTGCAGCGCCGACGAGTCCCTCGTGGGTCCGGTGTGGAAGGCGCTCGGAGTCCTTCACCGACATCAGATCTCGCACGGCGACCTCCGTGGCAAGGAGATCACCCTCGACGATGGCGAGGCCCGATTCGGGGGCTTCGGCAGCGCCGAGTACGGCGCGACCGACGTCCTCCTGCAGGCAGACATCGCCGCGTTGCTGGTGTCGACGACGGCCATCTTCGGCGCCGGGGCCGCGGTGCGCGCCGCCATCGTGGAGTTCGGCGAGGGCACCGTCCTCGCCGCTTCGCGTCGTCTGACGAAATCCGCTCTCCCCAAACATGTTCGAGCCTCGGTCGCCGATCCGGGGACCGTCATGACGGCGGCCCGCGACGAGGTGATGCATCAGACCGGCGCCGACCAGATAAAGGCCGAGACGATCACCCGCTTCACCAGAACTCAGGTGATCCAACTGGTGCTGCTGGTCGCACTGGTCTACGTGGCCTACCCCTTCATCAGCACGGTGCCTGCCTTCTTCTCCGAGTTGCGCACCGCGAACTGGTGGTGGGCGCTGCTCGGACTGGCGGTGTCGGCATTGACGTACCTGGGTGCCGCGGCGGCGCTGTGGGCCTGCGCTTCGGGGCTGGTGAGCTTCCGCAACCTGGCGATCATGCAGGTGGCCAACACGTTCGCGGCCACCACGACGCCTGCCGGTGTCGGCGGCCTGGCGCTGAGCACGCGCTTTCTGCAGAAGGGTGGTCTCGGTGCGCTGCGGGCGACGGCGGCGGTCGCGATGCAGCAGTCGGTACAGGTCATCACGCACGTCGCACTGCTGGTCCTCTTCAGCGTGATCGCCGGGACCTCGGCCAACCTCGAGCACTTCGTGCCGAAGACGACGGTGCTGTACCTAATCGGAGGCGTGGCCCTGGGAATCGTCGGCACCTTCACGTTCGTGCCGACGCTACGACGCTGGCTCGGCACCGAACTGCGGCCCCGGCTCAAGGAACTGGGTGGCGAACTGGTCGATTTGGCCCGTGAGCCCAAGCGGCTGACGCTGATCGTGCTCGGCTGTGCAGCAACGACTCTCGGTGCGGCCTTGGCGTTGTGGGCCAGTGTGGAGGCCTTCGGCGGCGGCACCACCTTCGTCACCGTCACCGTCGTGACGATGATCGGCGGAACACTGGCCTCGGCTGCCCCGACCCCCGGCGGTGTCGGCGCGGTCGAGGCAGCGCTGATCGGTGGTCTGGCGGCCTTCGGCGTGCCCGCCGCCGTCGCCGTCCCGTCGGTGCTGTTGTACCGGGTCCTCACCTGCTGGCTGCCGGTGTTCGTCGGCTGGCCGGTGATGAGGTGGCTCACCAGAAACGACATGATCTAGAGGTCACCAGTCTCGACGTCGCGCCACATCGACGCCTGCGATGGTGTTTGATGACGGTGTGGCAGACATCAGCCGCAGCCGAACGATATCCGCCCCGCCGCAGGCCATCTGGGACGTACTCGCCGACTTCGGTTCCTTGAGTTCATGGGCGGTCGACGTCGATCATTCGTGCGTCCTCAACCGGGGTCCGGACGGCGCCACTGTGGGAACGACGCGCCGTGTACAGGTCGGCCGCAACGTGCTGGTGGAGCGCATCAGCGAGTTCGCCCCGCCTTCCGTGCTGGCCTACGACATCGAGGGTCTGCCCCGCAGGTTGCGCGCCGTCGCGAACCGCTGGACGCTGCGGCCGGTGGGCGAGGCCACCGAGGTCACGCTGACGAGCACGGTGGAAATCGGTGCGGGTCCCCTTGCCCGGACGGCGGAATGGGCCGTGTGCCGGGGCCTGGCCAAGGCGTCGGACTCGATGCTCGCGGGTTTGGCGCGACGAACGGAGGAGCTTCATGTCTGATCGGCCCGACATCGTCATCATCATGACCGACGAGGAGCGCGCTATACCACCGTACGAGGCGCCCGACGTGTTGGCCTGGCGCCGACGCGCCCTCGGCGGGCGCCGTTGGTTCGACGAGCACGGCATCAGCTTCGCCCGGCACTACACGGGCTCGCTGGCCTGCGTGCCGAGCCGCCCGACCATCTTCACCGGGCAGTATCCCGATCTGCACGGCGTCACCCAGACCGACGGCATCGGCAAGCGGTACGACGACTCGCGGCTGCGGTGGCTGCGGGCCGGCGAGGTGCCGACGCTCGGCAATTGGTTCCGCGCCGCGGGTTACGACACGCACTACGACGGCAAGTGGCACATCTCGCATGCCGATCTGGAGGACCCGGAAACGGGCGAACCCCTGGCGACCAACGACGACGGAGGTACGGTCGACCCCGCCGCCGTGCAACGCTACCTCGACGCCGATCCCCTTGGGCCCTACGGGTTCTCCGGCTGGGTGGGACCCGAACCACACGGTGCAGCCATGTCCAACAGCGGTTTTCGACGCGACCCGTTGTTCGCCGACCGCATCGTCGCCTGGCTGAGCGACCGGTATGAGCGCCGTCGCGCTGGCGATACGGCCGCCCTGCGGCCGTTCCTCCTGGTGGCCAGCTTCGTCAACCCGCATGACATCGTGCTGTTTCCGGCGTGGGTGCGACGCAACCCGCTGACGCCCTATACCTCGATGGACCCACCGCACGTCCCCGCGGCGCCGACCGCTGACGAGGACCTGCGCACCAAGCCGGCCGCGCAGATCGCGTTCCGCGAGGCGTACTACTCCGGGTACGGCCCCGCCCCCGCGATCAGCCGCAGCTACAAGCGCAATGCGCAGAAGTACCGCGACCTCTACTACCGCCTGCACGCCGAAGTCGACGGGCCACTCGACCGGGTGCGCCGCGCGGTCACCGAGGGCGGTTCGGAGAACGCCGTCCTGGTGCGCACCTCCGACCACGGCGATCTGCTCGGCGCGCACGGCGGACTGCATCAGAAGTGGTTCAACCTCTACGACGAGGCCACCCGGGTGCCCTTCGTGATCGCGCGCATCGGCGAGGGCCCGACCCAGCCACGCGTCGTCTCGGCACCGACGTCACACGTGGACCTGGTACCGACCCTGCTCGGCGCGGCGGGTGTCGACGTCGACGTGGTCGCCGACGTGCTCTCCGAGTCCTTCTCGGAAGTCCACCCCCTGCCGGGGCGCGACCTGATGCCGGTGGTGCACGGAGCGCCGGCCGACGAGGAGCGGGCCATCTATCTGATGACGCGGGACAACGTGCTCGAAGGTGATACCGGCGCCTCGGCGGCAGCCAGGGGCATGGGACTAGACGTCAATCCCCCTGCGCCACTGCGGATCCGAATCCCCGCGCACGTCGCCTCCAACTTCGAGGGTCTGGTGGTCCGCGTCGACGACGCGGACGCGCCACTCGGCGCTGGACATCTGTGGAAGCTGGTGCGCACCTTCGACGATCCGTCCACGTGGACCGAACCGGGTGTGCGCCAACTGGCCACCAACGGGATCGGCGGCGAGGCCTACCGAACCGATCCGCTCGACGATCAGTGGGAGCTCTACGACCTGACCGCCGACCCCATCGAGGCCGAGAACCGCTGGGCCGACCCGGCATTGCACGAGCTGCGAGCCCACCTGCGGATGCAGCTCAAGCAGGCGCGGGCGACGTCGGTGCCGGAACGCAACCGGCCGTGGCCCTACGCCGATCGGCAACCGCCGACCGGGGAGTCCGAGGGCGTGGTCCGACGGGTGCTGGGGCGCGTCGGGTTGTAGCTCACTCCGGCCCGCTCCCCTTCTCGTGATCGGTAGTCGCCCCTCCGCCGTGTACTGGAGCGCGACAATCGACGCAGACCCGGCGCAACGTTGGGCACGAGGATCGGAGAGTATCGACATGGGCATCTTCAAGAAGGCGAAGGACGCCGCCGGAATGGTTCACGTCAAGGGCGCGGGTTTGGTCGACCCGGCCATCCTGGGCGGGCCGTCGACCCGGTCGGTGGCATCGGACGACCCGATCTGGGCGCCGATCAACGGCATCTCGCTCGAGGATTACGCCGGCCTCGCTCGCGACGCCCAAGCCAAGGGCATCACCGACATGGCCGGCATGGTGAGGCTGGGCGAGGAGCGCGGGTGGGATCCGGCGGACACGCAGGCTGCCCTCGATGGCTGGGTGGTCAGGATGGGCCAGTCGATGGCGGTCGGCCAACGGTTTCGCAAGCTCCTGGGGTACTGACCGACGCTCTTACTCGTGCGGGCGGTGGGACTCGAACCCACACGTTCTTTCGAACACGGGCACCTAAAGCCCGCGCGTATCGCCAATTTCGCCACGCCCGCAATGCGAGAGATCGTACCCGCTTCCCCGTTTCGAAACCCTGTCGGTGCTGAGTCGTACCTTCCCGACAGGAAGGCAGCCGCAAGGCCGACACCGCGAGGCTCGACGAGTTCATCGGACCCAAGGCCATCGCGGTACCGTGGACGAATGTCCACTACACGCCGTAGGAGGCCGGCGCTCATCGCGTTGGTCGTCATCGGCGCCGCGGGCTGCCTGGCCCTGGGCTGGTGGCAGTGGACACGGTACGAGTCCGCATCGGGGTCCTTCCAGAACCTCGGCTACGCCCTGCAGTGGCCGATGTTCGCCGGCTTCTGCTTCTACGCGTACTACAAATTCGTCCGCTACGAAGAGGCGCCGCCGCCGAAGCCAGACCAGAACCAGCCGACCGAGATCCCCGACGGTCTGCTGCCCGAGCGGCCGAAGGCCGACACCTCACTCGACGCCGACCCGACACTCACCGAGTACAACGCCTACTTGGCCGAGCTCGCCAAGGCCGATTGCCGCCCCGACACCGACGACAGGACGACGAGATGAGCAGCCCGGACCCCGAAGCCCCCAGCGACGCACCGGAAGCCGACAACCCGTCGCCGACGACTCCGAAGGACGTCGTCCGCAAGGCGTTGACCGCCTACCGCGTGCTGGCCTGGACGACGGGCCTGTGGCTGATCGCGCTCTGCTACGAGATGGTGCTGAAGTACATCGTCAAGGTCGACGATCCGCCGAGCTGGATCGGCGTCGTGCACGGCTGGGTGTACTTCGTCTACCTGCTGTCCGCCGCCAACCTTGCGGTGAAGGTGCGCTGGCCCATTGGCAAGACCATCGGCGTGTTGCTCGCCGGCACCATCCCGTTTCTCGGCATCATCGTCGAGCACTTTCAGACCAAGCAGATCAAGGCCGCCTACGACCTCTGAGTCAGCGGTCCGTCAGACGTCGACGGCCGCCCGCTGCTCGTAGAGGCGGTCGCGCCCCGGCTCGGCACCGGCGGTGGGAATCAGCAGCGCGAACACCACGGCCACGCCCGCGGCAGCCGCAGCGACCAGCACGGCGATCCGGAACGCCGTCAACGTCGGTAGCTCGCCGCCCGCGAAGGACATCGTCAACCCCGCCAGGATGGCGGCCATCACCGCACTGGAGATGGACGTGCCAAGCGATCGCGCCAGGGAGTTGATCCCGTTGGCGGCCGCCGTCTCCGACACGGGTACGGACGCGTTGATCAGCGCGGGCATCGACGCGAACGCGAAGCCGACACCGACGCTCACCGCCACGTTGAAGACCAGCATCAGCGGCGCGCTGCCGATCATCCACAGCCCGGCCAGGTATGCGACGCAGATGATGGCGCCCCCAACTACGAGGGTGAACCGGGGACCACGACGGCCCGCGATCCTCGCCGCGATCGGCGCTGCCAGCATCATCGCCAATCCGCCTGGCGCAAGCCACAAACCGGTGTGGAGCATCGACTGTCCCAGGCCGTACCCCGTCTCGGCGGGTAGCTCCAGGATCTGCGGTCCGATGAGCGACATCGCGAACATGGAGAAGCCGATGCCGATCGACGCCAGGTTGGTGGTGAGCACCGGCCGCCGAGCGGTGGTGCGCAGGTCGACGATCGGCGACGCCGACCGCAGCTGCCAGAAGCCGAACAGTGCGAACACCACGGCCGACGCGCCGAACATGGCCAGTGTGGTCGGACTGGTCCAGCCCCAGGTCTGTCCCTTGGTGATGCCGAGCAGCAGCGTCACCAGGCCGGCGGCGAGGCCGATCACGCCGGGGACGTCGAGCCGGTCCGCGGACACGGCGGCCACGCCGGGCACCAGGAAGAAGAACAGCAGCGACGACGTGACTCCGAGGGCCGCGGCGAACCAGAACAGGACGTGCCAGTCGAATTGCTGTGCGATCACCGCGGACAGCGGCAACCCGAGCGCGCCGCCGACTCCCAGCGATGCGCTCATCAATCCCATTGCGGCCCCGACCCTCTCGGCGGGTACACAGGCACGCAGCACACTGATGCCCAGCGGGATGATCGGCATGCCGAAACCCTGAAGGCCACGTCCGACGATGAACGGCAGCAGGGAACTGGTCAGCGCCGCGATGAGCGACCCGGCGGTGAGGATCAGCGCGCAGGCGGTCAGGATCCGCTTGGGGCCGTACATGTCGCCGAGCCTGCCGAAGACCGGAGTCGCCACGGCGGCCGTCAACAACGTCGCCGTGATCGCCCATGACGCATCGGACGGGTTGGCGTTCAACAATTTCGGTAGTTCGGGAATCAGTGGAATGATCAACGTCTGCATCAGCGACACGCTGATGCCAGCCGCGGACAACACGGCGACCAGGATGCCGGGATGCGCCGTCGCCGAGGACTGCGATTCAGGCCCAGAGGCGCGTCGACCCACGTGGCCGAACGCTACACGTTAGTTGCGCTAGGCAAAACTTCCGCCGCGAGGACCGTCAGACCAGGGCACGCAACGCCGGGAGCAACAGTGCGAGCGCGCGGCCTCGATGCGACGCCGCGTCCTTCTCGGCCGGGCTCAGCTCGGCAGCCGAACGATTCGAACCGTCCGGCACGAAGATCGGGTCGTAGCCGAACCCGCCGTCACCGCGCGGCGCTCTCGCGATGCTGCCGGTCCACTCCCCCCGCACCACGGTCTCCCCCGCGGCAGACACCAGCGCGCAGGCCGACACGAACGCCGCGCCGCGACGGTCATCGGGTACGTCCCCCAGTTGACCGAGGAGCAATCGAAGGTTCGCCCCGTCGTCACCGTGCGCGCCCGCCCACCGGGCCGACAGCACGCCGGGCATCCCGTTCAGTGCGTCCACCGAGAGCCCGGAGTCGTCGGCAACGGCCGGGAGTCCGGATGCGGTGAACGCGTCGCGCGCCTTGGCCAACGCGTTCGCCTCGAACGTCGCGCCCGTCTCGGGAGCCTCGTCGAACGGAGCGACGTCGGCCAATGACAGCAGTTGCAAACCGGTCACGCCTGCGCCGTCGAGCACGCGGCGGAGTTCGGCCAGCTTCTTGGGGTTGCGGCTGGCGACCAGCAATTCGGTCAGATTCCGAATGCCTTCTTGCTAGGGGACGTCGGCTCCGGGAGCTCACCGGGGTACGGCAGCTCGAGTGCCTCACGCTGCACGACGAACAGCTGCTCGCACGCGGCAAGGGCCGCGTCGAGCATCTTGTCCAGCGTCGACCGCGGGAACGTCGCGCCCTCGCCGGTGCCCTGAATCTCGACCAACGTTCCGGTGTCGGTGGCCACCACGTTCATGTCGACCTCGGCGCGCGAATCCTCCTCGTACGGCAGGTCGGTGCGCACGCGCCCGTCCACCACGCCGACGGATACCGCGGCGATGGCACACGACAGCGGCCGCGGGTCCGACAGCCGCCCGGCCGCCGAAAGATAGGTCACTGCATCCGCGAGCGCCACGTAAGCACCGGTGATCGCCGCGGTGCGGGTGCCGCCGTCGGCCTGGAGGACGTCGCAGTCGATGGCGATCGTGTTCTCGCCGAGTGCACCGAGGTCGATGCACGCCCGCAGCGACCGCCCGACGAGGCGGCTGATCTCCTGGGTCCGACCGCCGACCTTGCCCCTGACCGATTCACGGTCCGAACGGGTATGGGTGGCGGCGGGCAGCATGGCGTACTCCGCGGTCAGCCAGCCCTGGCCCGAGCCCTTGCGCCAGCGCGGCACGCCCTCGGTGACGCTGGCCGTGCACATGACCCTGGTCTGACCGAACTCGACGAGCACCGATCCGGCCGGATGCTTGGTGAAACCACGGGTGATGACTACCGGTCGCAACTCGTCGTCGAGTCGTCCGTCTTCTCGTCTGGACACCGGCCAACCCTAAACGACGACTAGTGCGCGACGACCTCGAAGGTCTCGTTGCACACCACGGCGTGCACCGGTCCGTCGAACTCGGCCTTCGCCTCGCTGATGACGTCCTCACGCGAGGTCCACGGCGGGATGTGCGTCAGCAGCAGTTCGCGCACACCGGCCTTGGCCGCGGTACGTCCGGCTTCGGCACCGGAGAGGTGCAGTCGCGGAGGCCGGTCGGGGGAATCGGTCCACGACGCCTCGCAGAGGAAGACGTCAGCATCGCGGGCGAGCTCGATCAGCTGGGGGCAGTACCCGGTGTCGCCGCTGTAGACCAGCGTCGCGCCCGACGGATCGGTGAAGCGCATGCCGTAGGACTCCGTGGGGTGGCACACCAGCCGCGGCAAGACGGTGAGCTCGCCGATCTGAACCTCTTCGTTGTCCACCCACTGATGGATGTCGAAGATGTCGGAGAAGTCATCGATCTCGCCGCCCTCGGGTGAGGACGCCGCCCCCAGCCGCGACCACGTATCGGCCGGGCCGTACATCAGCGCACGACCCTCGGGAGGCGACGGGTGGTAGCGGCGCCAGACGAAGAGGCCGGGAAGGTCCAGGCAGTGGTCGGCGTGCAGGTGCGAGAGGAGAACGCTGACGGTGCCCGGGTCGGCGTGACGCTGCAGCGCGCCCAGCACGCCGCCGCCGAAGTCGACGACCAGCGGGGGCGTGTGCGGCGCCGTCACCAGATAGCCCGAAGCAGGCGAATCCGGCCCGGTGACGCTACCGGAACAGCCCAGTACGGTGATTCGCACGCCCATTAGCTTGCCATGCCCGATGAGCGTGTGACGAAAACATCACCGCATTGCGCACCGAGTGTCATGATCTGACGCCATCGTGACGCGTGACCTGCGACGGGGCGATCGCGATGCAGAGGCCCCCGCGCGGGCCGGTGTGGCGAACGCCTCAATTCAGCAAGGGGTCAGATCGACAGCTGCTGGGCAGGTCCGGTCGTGCGCGTGGCCCTGGCCTTGCGCTCCGGTCCCGAGAGCAGATAGGCGGCGACGACGCCGGCGATCCCGCCGCACAGATGCCCCTGCCAGGACACCCCGAACGTGCCGGGGAGTGCACCCCAGAGGATGCCGCCGTACACGAGGAACACGATGATCCCGACGATGATCTGCCACGCGTGGCGGGTGAAGAACCCGAAGACGATCAGGAACGTCAGCCAGCCGAAGATCAACCCGGAGGCGCCGATGTGGTTGGTCTCCACACCGTAGGGAGCACCGAGGTTCCCGATCAGCCACGTCCCGAGCCCACCGAGGATCCAGACGATCACGGTGGCGTAGATGAACCGAGACATGCCGGCCAGTGACACCAGGAAGCCGAGCACCAACGCCGGGACCGTGTTCGCGACCAGATGGGCCCAGTTCGCGTGCAACAGCGGCGCCCAGAGGACGCCCCACAGCCCGTCCACCTCGAGCGGCCGGATGCCGTCCTCCTCCAGTCGACTTCCCGACACCTGATCGACGGCCTCGATGACGTAGAGCAGGGCGACGAAGCTGACGATCGTGACGCCGCCGACCATCCAGCCCGGCCGCTTCTTCTCGGCGACGGCCGGCGTAAGTCCACTCATGCCCATAGCTGCCCTTCCAATGCGTCCTCCGCATCGTCCAGGCTACCGGCGTAGGCGCCGGTCGACAGATACTTCCACCCGGCGTCGCACACGATGAACGCGATGTCTGCACGCTCGCCGGCCTTGCGCGCCTTGGTCGCCATGCCCAGCGCGGCGTGCAGGATCGCCCCCGTCGAGATGCCCGCGAAGATGCCCTCGACCTGGACCAGCTCGCGGGTGCGCCTGACGGAGTCGAACGAGCCGACCGAGAAGCGGGTCGTCAGCACGTCGGGGTCGTACAGCTCGGGCACGAAGCCCTCGTCGATGTTGCGGAGCGCGTACACGCCTTCGCCGTAGCGCGGTTCGGCCGCCACGATCTGCACGCCCGGCGCCTTCTCGCGCAGGTAGCGCCCGGTGCCCATCAGCGTGCCCGTCGTACCCAGCCCCGCGACGAAGTGCGTGATCTCCGGGAGATCGGCGAAGATCTCCGGCCCGGTCTCCTCGTAGTGCGCCGCCGCGTTGGCCGGGTTGCCGTACTGGTAGAGCATGACCCACTCGGGGTGTTCGGCGGCGAGTTCCTTGGCCATCGCGACCGCGGTGTTCGAACCGCCCTCCGCAGGTGAGTAGATGATCTTCGCGCCGTACAGCTCGAGCAGCTGGCGCCGCTCGATCGACGTGTTCTCCGGCATCACGCAGATCATGCGGTAGCCCTTGATGAGCGCGGCCATGGCCATCGAGATGCCGGTGTTGCCGCTCGTCGGCTCCATGATCGTCGCCCCCGGGGTCAACAGCCCATCGCGCTCGGCCTGCTCGATCATCCGCAGGGCCGGGCGGTCCTTGATGGAGCCCGTCGGGTTGCGATCTTCGAGCTTGGCCCACAAGCGCACATGGGGGCTGTCCGGTTCGTCGTGCCACTGCGGCGAGAGCTTCTGCAACCCCACCAGCGGTGTGTTGCCGAGCGCCTCGAGCAGCGTGTCGTAACGCATGCGTACCTCTCACTCACCCGCCAGCTACGGCGGGCAGGATCGTCACCGAGTCGCCGTCGGCGATCTCCGTCGCCAGCCCACCGGAGAACCGGACGTCTTCGTCGTTGACGTAGACGTTGACGAATCGGTGCAACTTGTCGCCGTCGACGATGCGTTCGGTGATGCCCGAATAGTTGGCTTCGAGGTCTGTGATGACGGCCTGAAGCGTGTCACCGGTGGCGGTGACACGCTTCTCGCCGCCGGTGTGGGTGCGCAGGATGGTCGGGATGGACACAGAAACGGACATGTGACGGTCTCCTTCAGATCTTCTGGTATTGCTCGACGATGGTGACGGGTTCCTCGGTGACGACGCCGTCGACGATGCGGTAGCTGCGCAGCTCGTGCTCGTCGGGGTCGCGCGTCGAGACGAGGACGTAGTGCGCGTCGGGTTCGGAGGCGTAGCTCACGTCGGTCCGGCTGGGGTAGGCCTCGGTCGCGGTGTGGGAGTGGTAGATGACGACGGGTACCTCGTCGGCGTCGTCCATCGCGCGCCACACCTTGAGCTGTTCACCCGAGTCGAAGCGGTAGAACGTCGGGGACCGCTCGGCGTTGTCCATCGCGATGAAGCGCTCCGGCCGCGCGGTCCCCTCTGGCCCGGCAATCACTCCACACGCCTCGTCGGGGTGATCGGCGCGCGCATGGGCCACCATGGCCTCCACCAACTCGCGTCGAATCGTCAGCACGTCAAGACGGCCCTTCCCGGTATTGCCCCGTCGCCCGCACGTTTGCGAACGCTCCGGGCAACATGCTGCGGTAGGTGGGTATTCCAGCCACCGTCTCGGCGGCCAGCGCGCCGACCATCACCGCACGCGCCAGACAGTCGGCGGCGGCCGCCCCGACGATCGTCGTCAACTTGGTCTCGGGGGACATCGCCGCCGGGGTGACCCCCTTGCCCGTCGGCACGATCTCCACGGCGCCGGTCGAGAGCACGAACACGGTGTCACCGTCCAACGGCGTGTGCGCGGGCCGCATGGTGCGCGCCAGGCCGTCCTGGGCGGCCACGGCCACCCGCTTGCAGGCGGCCTTGCTGAGCGCGGCATCGGTGGCGATGACGGCGATGGTGGTGTTCAGCGGCGACTCGTCAGCGTCGCGTGCGGCGTAGGCGGCAATCTCGTCGGCGGGCGGTGCCGTCAGCCCTAGCGCCGCGATGAGGTCGGCCATCCACGGCAGTCCGGTCTGCGGATCGACGACGTTGCCCGCGGAGTTCACCGCCACGATCGCGCCGACGGTCACCCCGAGTTCGTCGAGGGTCACCGATGCCGTGCCCAGGCCGCCCTTGAGGACTCCGGCGCGCGCACCGACGCCCGCGCCGACGTTGCCGACCGGCACCTCGACCCCCGCCGCCTCTGCGGCAGCGAACCCAAACTCCGCGGTCGGGCGGCACTGCCAGCCGCCGACCGGAAGGTCGAAGATGACCGCGGCGGGCACGATCGGGACGAGGCCGCCATCCATCACCACGCCGCGGTCGTGCTGCTCGAGCCATTGCATGACACCGTCGGCCGCGGCGAGTCCGTACGCGCTGCCGCCCGTCAGGACGACGGCGTCGACGTAGCGGACGCTGTTGGCCGGATCGAGCAGGTCGGTCTCCCTGGTGCCGGGCGCGCCGCCGCGCACGTCGACCGCACCGGTGGTGCCCGGCGGGGTGAGGACGACCGTGGTGCCGCACGCCCAGCCGGTGCCCAGCGTCGCATCGGCGTCCAACCGGTGATGGTTCCCGACGAGGATGCCCGACACGTCGGTGATCGAGCCCGTCACGTCCGCCCGCCCCCGCGATTTCGGCGCGCTTTCGTTCGCTCAGCGACCGTTTGCGCGCCGAAATCGCGCATCAGCGCTTGCCCATCAGCCCGAGAACCAGGTACTCCTGCAGCACGGTCAGCCATTGGTATACGTCGAGATGCCCGGCCATCGGATGTTCGGCGGGCAGGTGGTCCGGACCCTCGGGGCCAATCTCGAGCATCGTGCCGAGTGCGAGCCGGATGTCGTTGACGCAGGCGGTCCAGCAGTGCGCGTCGTCCTCGGTGATCTCGAACCTGCCGCCGGCCAGGGGTAGCGTGGCCAACAGTCGTTGTCCGGCATGTCTTTTCGCGTCGATGATCTCCGGTTCGTGCAGACTGCGCAGCGCACTGTTGAGACTCTCGGCGGTACGGGAACCGGCGGGGTGGTCATGCTGCGGCCGGAAGAAGTCGGGCAGCAGGCGCAACATCGTGTCATCGTCGGGCGGCTGCGAATGACCGGTCCGCATACCCGTCAACTCTTCGAGTTCATCTGTGGGCGAAGAGCTCTCGCGATCGACCAGCATGTCCATCAACGAGTTGACCAGGCTCTGCAGCAACGTCGCCTCGTGGGCGGCGAGGGTCGACCGAAAACGCACACCCTGAGCCGTCTCAACACGCTTCCACTTGCGCACGCCATGTACTCCCGGAGCTCAGCGATCCTGCTGCATCGTGGCCCAGAGCCCCGCTGCGTGCAGTTTGGTCACGTCGACCTCCATGGATTCGCGGCTGCCCGACGAGACCACGGCCTTGCCTTCCTCGTGCACCTGGAGCATCAGCTTGTTGGCGTGCTGCTCGCTGTAGCCGAAGAGCTTCTGGAACACGTACGTCACGTACGACATCAGGTTCACGGGATCGTCCCAGACCAGCGTCACCCACGGACTGTCGGTGGCTTCCTGCTCGTCCGTCGCCGGATCCACCACGCGTTCCTCGCGAGTCCCTGGCTGGGTTCGCGCCGGCGTAACCATGCCGCCCAGGATAGACACCGACCTCGGCGACGGTCCGAACGGCTACGGTTGGCGCTGTGGCTACCGATCAGGTGCATGCGGCGACGGCTCTGCTCACCGACAAGTACGAGCTGACGATGCTGGCGGCCGCACTTCGCGACGGCACCGCCCACCGACGGACCACGTTCGAGATCTTCGCGCGCCGGCTCCCCGACGGTCGGCGATACGGCATCGTCGCCGGCACGGGCCGGTTCCTGGAAGTGTTGCCGCAGTTCACCTTCGACGACACCGCGCTCGCGGTGCTCGCGGACTTCCTGGACCCGGACACCTTGGCGTATCTGGCCGATTACCGGTTCACCGGCGACGTCGACGGCTACGCCGAGGGTGAGCTGTACTTTCCCGGCTCCCCGGTGCTGTCGGTGCACGGCACGTTCGCCGAGTGCGTGCTGTTGGAGACCTTGGCGCTGTCCATCTTCAATCACGACTGCGCGATCGCCTCGGCAGCTGCGCGCATGGTCAGCGCGGCCGAGGGGCGGCCTCTCATCGAGATGGGGTCGCGGCGCACTCACGAGATGTCCGCCGTCGCCGCCGCCCGCGCCGCGTACGTCGCAGGCTTCACGGGTACGTCGAATCTCGAGGCGCAGCGGCGGTACGGCGTTCCCGCGTTGGGCACCAGCGCCCACGCATTCACCCTGCTGTACGCCTCCCCCGACGGGCCCGACGAACGGGCCGCGTTCCGCGCGCAGGTCAACGCCCTCGGCGTCGGCACCACCCTGCTCGTCGACACCTACGACATCAGTGCGGGCGTGGCGAATGCCATCGCCGTCGCGGGTCCCGGGTTGGGCGCCGTCCGCATCGACTCCGGCGATCTCGGCGTGCTCGCCAGGCAGGTCCGAAGCCAGCTCGACGAGTTGGGCGCCACAGCCACCCGCATCGTCGTGACGAGCGATCTCGACGAGTTCGCCATCGCCGCCCTGCGCGCCGAACCCGTCGATTCCTACGGGGTCGGCACGTCCCTCGTCACGGGGTCTGGCGCGCCGACGGCGGGCATGGTCTACAAACTCGTCGAGGTCGATGGCATTCCGGTCGCGAAGCGCAGCAGCCACAAGGAGTCTCACGGCGGCCGCAAGCAGGCCCACCGGCTGGCCAAGTCGACCGGCACCGTCGTCGAGGAGATCGTGCACCTGGCCGACCAGCCCCCCGCGACGCCCCGGGGACTGGTCGCCACCGAGCTGGCCCAGCCGCTCGTGCGCGGCGGGCAGACGGTCGCCGACCTCGACATCGCCCGGGCTCGCGAGCGTGTCGCGGCGAGTCTGCACAGCCTCCCGTGGGACGGGTTGAAGCTCTCCCGCGGCGAGCCCGCGATTCCCACCCGCATGGTCGACGCCACGCGCCAGGCCTGAGGAGGAGACACGGGCGGCGTCAGAGAGCTGCTGGACACGGCCGTTGCCGCCCTCGGCGGTACGGAGCGGAGCGGTCAGATCGAGATGGCCGAGGCGGTCGATCATGCCTTCGAGACCGGTGAGCACCTCGCCGTCCAGGCAGGCACCGGGACCGGGAAGTCGCTGGCCTATCTGGTGCCCGCCATCAAACGGGCCATGGAACGCGCCGAGCCGGTGATCATCTCGACCGCCACCATCGCGCTGCAACGTCAGTTGTTCGACCGCGACCTGCCGCGACTGGCCGACGCCCTGACCGGCGAGGTACCCCGCCGCCCCGAGTTCGCACTTCTCAAGGGACGCGGAAACTATCTGTGCCTGAACAAGATTCACAATGGTTCAGCCGAGTCCGCCGACGACGTGCCGCAGGATGAGCTGTTCGATGCCGTGGCCACGACGGCACTGGGCCGCGAGGTCAAGCGCCTGACCGAATGGGCGTCGGACACCGAGACCGGTGACCGCGACGAGGTCACGCCAGGCGTCGCCGACCGGTCGTGGAGCCAGGTCAGTGTCTCGGCCAGGGAGTGCATGGGCGCGGCGCGCTGCCCCTTCGGCACCGACTGCTTCGCCGAGAAGGCACGGGGTGCCGCCGGCTCGGCAGACATCGTCGTCACCAACCATGCACTGCTGGCCATCGACGCCATCTCCGAGGTCAACGTGCTGCCCGAGCATGAACTTCTCGTCGTCGACGAGGCCCACGAACTCGTCGACAGAGTGACCAGTGTGGCCACCGGCGAGTTGTCGGCCACCATGCTCGGCGTCGCTCTGCGCCGCGCGTCCCGGCTCGTCGATCCCGAACTCGCGCAACGGTTCGAGGCCGCGACCGCCACCTTCTCGTCGGCCCTCTACGACGCCGAGCCCGGGCGCAAGGACGTCCTCGACGAGGAGATGTCGACCTACCTGACCGTGCTGAGGGACGCCGCGGACAAGGTCCGCTCGGCGATCGACACCGCGCCCACCGATCCCAAGGCCGCTGCCGCGCGCAACGAGGCCGTGACGGCGTTGAACGACGTCAGCGATATCGCCTCGCGCATCCTGACGTCGTACGGGCCTGCCATCCCCGACCGTTCCGACGTGGTGTGGCTGGACCACGAGGAGGGACGGGCATCGGGCAAACGCGCAATCCTGCGGGTGGCACCGCTGTCGGTGGCGAATCTGTTGCGCAACAGGCTGTTCGAGCAAGGCACCGTCGTGCTCACGTCCGCGACCCTGACCATCGGCGGGAACTTCGATGCGATGGCGCGGGCGTGGGGGCTCGCGATGGACGGCGAGTCGAAGACCGGCTGGAAGGGGATCGACGTCGGCTCCCCCTTCGCGCACGCCAAGGCGGGCATCCTCTACGTCGCCGCCCACCTGCCGCCGCCGGGACGCGACGGCAGCGGATCGGCCGAGCAACTCGACGAGATCGAGGGGCTCATCACCGCGGCCGGGGGCCGGACGTTGGGGCTCTTCTCGTCGATGCGCGCCGCGAAGGCCACCGCCGAGGCGATGCGGGGCCGACTCGACACACCGGTGCTCTGCCAGGGCGAGGACACCACCTCGGCGTTGGTTCGCCGCTTCGCCGAGGACGCCGAGACGTCACTCTTCGGCACGCTGTCGCTGTGGCAGGGCGTCGACGTGCCGGGGCCGTCGCTGTCGTTGGTGCTGATCGACCGAATTCCGTTCCCCCGCCCCGACGACCCGCTCATCACCGCACGCCAGCGCGCGGTCGCCGCGCACGGCGGGAACGGGTTCATGGCGGTCGCGGCCAGCCACGCCGCGCTACTCCTCGCCCAGGGCGCCGGACGACTGCTCCGCCACGTCGACGACCGCGGTGTCATCGCCGTTCTCGACTCGCGGATGGCCACCGCCCGTTACGCGGGCTTCCTGCGTGCCTCGCTGCCGCCGTTCTGGGCGACCACCGATCCGGGGCAGGTCCGCAAGGCGCTGGAGCGCTTGCGCACGACGTGAGGCGCAGGTCACGTCGGCGTCGGCGGCCGAACTTGGGATCGGGGTGCTCCGCTGTCACTATCCTGGCTGAAATTGACGTGCGCGCCGTCCCGGCCGGACGGAGACGAAAGGGCGGCGATGAAGCGACGGCACCTCGCGGGCAGCGTGTTGGGTCTGGTCGGCACCACCCTGCTCCTGACGTCGTGCGCGACGACGTTGCAGGGCACGCCGGTCTCGGTGTTCGCCGACCCCTTCAGCGTGGCGGGCATGCCCGCGGTGAACGGCCCGACGGGCCTGCGCGATGACGCCGAGGCTCCGTCTCGCGACGTGAGCAACACCGACGGCGGCAAGATCGACGACCTCGCCGCCAGTGCGGTCAGCGATATCGAGGAGTTCTGGGCCAGCCGCTTCGGTGAGACCTTCGACGGGGAGTTCACCCCCGTCGAGGAGCTGGTCTCGTGGGATTCCACCGACTACGAGGACGTCGCGTTCTGTGGCGACAACGTCGCCGGGTTGGTCAACGCCGGGTATTGCTTCGACGAGAACACCATCGGCTGGGACCGCGGTGAGCTGCTTCCGCAGTTGCGCGACGCCAACGGCGACATGGCGGTGAGCATGGTGCTGGCCCATGAGTACGGGCACTCGGTGGCGCACCAGGCGGATCTGACCAGTGAGAAGACGCCGACCATCGTCGGCGAGCAGCAGGCCGACTGCCTGGCGGGGGTGTACATGCGCTGGGTGGCCGAGGGCAACTCCCCGCGCTTCACGCTCAGCACCGCCGACGGCCTCAACAACCTGCTCGCGGCGGTGATCGCCTTCCGCGACCCGCTGCTCAACGAGAGCGACTCCGAGGTCGGCGAGGACGAACACGGTTCGGCCTTCGAGCGGGTGTCGGCGTTCCAGTTCGGGTTCACCGACGGCGCGGCGTCGTGCGCGGCGATCGACCTCGAGGAGATCAAGCAGCGCCGCGGCGATCTGCCGCTGCTACTGCCCGACGACCAGACCGGCGAGCTGCCGGTCACCAGGGAGTCGGTGCAGTCCATCGTCGACGCCATGAACGTCGTCTTCAGCCCCGCCGATCCGCCGCAGCTGAGCTTCACCGACGGCGAGTGCCCCGACGCCCGCGTCGGCGGACCGGCGTCGTACTGCCCGGCGACCAACACGATCACGGTCGACCTGCCCGCCCTCCAGGAGTTGGGCGCGCAGAACGCCGATGACAGCGGGGTCGTCACCGGCGACAACACGGCCTACTCGGTGGTGGTCTCGCGCTTCATGCAGTCGATCCAGAACGAACGCGGCGGCGTTGCGCTCGACAACGCCGAGGCCGCGCTGCGCACCGCGTGTCTGACCGGAGTCGCGACCGTCAAGATGACCGAGAACATCACCACCCCCGGCGGAGACACCATCGCGCTGACGGCCGGCGACGTCGACGAGGCCGTGTCGGGCATCCTGGTCAACGGTCTGGTGGCCAGCGACGTCAACGGCGATTCGGTGCCGTCGGGCTTCTCGCGCATCGACGCCTTCCGGGTGGGCGTGCTCGGCGACCTGGACCGCTGCTTCAAACGCTTCGACTAAACCCCTCACCCGTCGCGATTTCGGCGCGAAAACGTTCGTTGAGCGAACGGGAACGCGCCGAAATCGCTGGGCTCAGACGACCTTGGTCTCGCCGTAGTAGGCCACGATCGCGTCGGACATCTTGGTCGAACGGCTCAAGAACGCGTACGACCGAATGAAGGACTGGCCCACGCAGCCGTCGATCTTGACGTGGAAGTTACTGATCATGACCCACGGTTCGGCGCCCTCGTAATCCTTCTTCGTCACCGGGACGACGTTGATGATGCCCGGCTTCAGACCTACGGTCACACCGCCGCCGATGTTGCCGCCGATGCCCGGCAGGATGCCGTCCGGCTCAGGGGAGATGACATCGGTCCCGAGGATGCCCAACGACGAGTTGAGCCCGACCGTGCCGGTCAGCGAGACACCGTTCGACGTACTCATGTCGATGCCGCAGCCGATCTGGTAGCCCACCTCGATCGTGCCGCCAGGAACCTCGGCCTCCTCGGGGCCGGCCAGCGAACCCGTGAACGTCCCGCCGACCACGTATTCGCGTGAGGAGAGCGCGGTGGTCAGAGGTGCACTGATCATCTGCGTCTCGTCCTTGGCCGACAAGGTCAGCGTCCAGCCGTCCGGCGTCTTGAGCATCTGCGGCGGCGGCGATACGACACGGCCGTCGTCGATGGGCGGCGCCGCGTCGGGTGCCGGTTCCACGGCCGCCACCGGTTGGCCACCCGGATCGGGGTCGGCGCCGGCCACCGGCACGGGAGTCAACACGACGATCGACACGCAGACGGCCATGACTTCCAGGTGGCGACGGCGCACGACGAACTCCCTCATTGACGGTTCTGGCCGAACTTACAGCGCGTAGTAGGGCCTGCTACGCGGAGTGCCCAAACGTGTCGATCACACCGTCGGCAGACGCATGACGAAGCCGGCTTCCAGCGCCACCCACAATGCTCCGTCGGGCCCGATCGCCAGCCCGTGCGGATCACTGCCCGCGGGGAGATCGATGATCGCCACCTCGCCATCGGCGCTGACGCGGGCGATCTGATCGGCACCCCACAGGCTGACCCACACCCCACCGACCGGATCGGCGATCACCGCGTGCGGCTTGCCCGGCAGATCCAGCTCCTGCATCGCCTCGTGCAACGGAATGCGCCCCACCTTGTCGGCGAGGATCTCGGTGAACCACACCGCGTCGTCGTGCGTGCCCGCGATGCCGACGGGGCCGGCGCCCGGCGTCGGCAGCTTGCGCAGGGTCACCACGTCGCGGTCGAGTCGACCGATCGCGTTGGCCTGGTTCAACGTGAACCACAGCGCGCCGTCGGGTCCGGACGCGATCATCGACGGCATCCCACCCGGCGCGGCCACCTCGCCGATCTCGCCGTCGACGGTGATCCGGCCGATCACGCCGGTGCCCGACGCGGCGAACCACAGCGCCCCGTCCGCCCCGGCGGTGATGCCGAGAGGCACACTGCCCGAACGCAATTCGAAGGCCGTGAGCTCACCTTCCGTCGAGATCCGCCCGATCCGGTCGTCGCCCGCACACGTGAACCACAGCGCGCCGTCGGGCCCGGCCGTGATGATCGACGGCTTGCTGTCCGGCGCCAGCGGATACACCTCCAGGTCCCCGTCGTGGGTGACCCGCGCAATCGCACCCCGGTGCACCAGCGTCACCCACATGGCACCGTCCGATCCCGCCGCCAGCGCGTACGGCCCCCCGTCGACGGCGACCTCGAAGATGCGGCTCACGCCAACGTGACGAGACCCAGCTCGTCGTCGGCGGCGAGCAACCGATGGTGAGGGAGCACCCGAACGGTGTATCCGACCCGGCCGGCGACCTGCAGAGCGGTCGTGGTCGAGAAGATCTCCTTGCCGTCGGCGGAGCCGGTGTGGGTCATCGGCACCGTGACGGGATCGAGCAGCGCATCGCTGGCGTCCACCCTGCCCACGGCGGCCTGGACGACCACCTCGTCGGGCCGCAGGTCCTCGAGGTGCACCATGGCGGTCAGCGTCAGTTCCGAGCCGAGCAGCGGAGTGTCCGGCAACCCGTAGCCGTCGACGTCGGTGATCTTCACCTTCGGCCAGGCGTTCCGGGCGCGCTCGCAGTACGCCGCCAGGTCGTGTGCCGCGCCGAACGGCACGCCCTCGACCGCCTCCACGGTGCGGTGCAGCGACTGCGCCGCCGGTACGTAGTACTTCTCGGTGTAGTCGCGAACCATCCGCGACGCCAACACCTTTGGCCCCAACACCTGCAGCGTGTGCCGCACCATCTCCATCCAACGACGCGGGATCCCGTGTTCGTCGCGTTCGTAGAATCGCGCCGTCACGGACTTCTCGAGCAGTTCGTAGAGGGCGGCGGCCTCCAGGTCGTCGCGCCGCGCCTCGTCGGCGAGTCCGTCGGCCGTCGGGATCTCCCAGCCGTTCTCGCCGTCGTACCACTCGTCCCACCACCCGTCGCGGATCGACAGGTTCAGACCACCATTGAGGGCGCTCTTCATCCCCGACGTGCCACACGCCTCCAAAGGTCGCAGCGGATTGTTGAGCCACACGTCGCAACCCCAGTAGAGGAACCGGGCCATCGACATGTCGTAGTCGGGTAGGAAGGCGATGCGATGGCGCACCTCGGGCCGGTCGGCGAACCGCACGACCTGCTGGATCAACGCCTTGCCGCCGTCATCGGCGGGATGAGACTTGCCCGCCACGATCAACTGCACCGGTCGCTGCTCGTCGAGTAGCAGCTTCTCCAAGCGCTCCGGGTCCCGCAACATCAACGTCAGCCGCTTGTAGGTCGGCACCCGCCTGGCGAATCCGACCGTCAGCACGTTCGGATCGAAGGCATCTGCGATCCAACCCAATTCGGCATCGGCCGCACCCCGCTCCAGCCACGAACGCCGCAGCCGTCGCCGCACGTCGTCGATCAACAGCGAGCGCAGCTGGGACCGGATCCACCACAGGTGCCCCGGGTCGACCTCCTGCAGCCGCTGCCAGACCGCGGGCTCGTTGGGCGAGCGCAACCCTTCGTCGCCGACGAGTTCGCGGCCGAGTTCCAGCCACTGCGGGGCAGCCCACGTCGGGGCGTGCACGCCGTTGGTGATGGACCCGATGGGCACCTCGTCCTGATCGAACCCCGGCCACAGATCGTTGAACATGCCCCGGCTCACCCGGCCGTGCAAGAGAGACACCCCGTTGGCGCGCTGCGCCAACCGCAGACCCATGTGGGCCATGTTGAACTTCGACGGGTCCTCCTCCTCGGCGCCGAACCCGATGATCCGATCGACGGGCACGCCGGGCAGCAGCGCGGAGGAGTCACTGGCTGCAAGATCTGCCGTCGTCCCGCGGCCGCCGAAGTACCGTTCGACCATCTCGACGGGGAACCGGTCGATGCCTGCGGGCACCGGCGTGTGGGTGGTGAACACCGTGCTCGACCGGACCACGGCCAGCGCCGTGTCGAAGTCGAGCCCCCCGTCGGTGACGAGCTCACGGATCCGTTCGACGCCCAGGAATCCGGCGTGGCCCTCGTTCATGTGGAACACCTGCGGTTCCGGCAACCCCTCGACGGCGGTGAACGCCCTGATCGCCCGCACGCCGCCGATGCCGGCCAGGAGTTCCTGCTTGATCCGGTGCTCCTGATCGCCGCCATACAGCCGATCGGTCACCGAGCGCAGTTCGTGTTCGGTTTCGGGGATGTCGGAATCCAACAGCAGCAACGGAATTCGTCCGACCTGCGCCACCCACACCCTGGCCTTGAGCTCGCCGGCGTCGGGCATGGCGAGGCCGATCAGCACGGGTTGCCCCGCAGCGTCGGTCAACAGTCGCAACGGCAAGCCCTGCGGATCGAGTGGTGGGTAGTCCTCGTGTTGCCAACCGTCGGCGGTCAGGGACTGGCGGAAGTATCCCGACCGGTAGTACAACCCCACCGCGATCAGCGGAAGCCCGAGGTCGGATGCCGACTTCAGGTGGTCGCCGGCCAGGATGCCAAGCCCGCCCGAATAGTTCGGCAGCACCTCGGAGACGCCGAACTCCATGGAGAAGTAGGCGATGCCGGTCGGCCAGGAGCCTGTCGCGTCATCCTTCTGCATCTCCTGATACCACATGGGACGGGTCAGATAGGTGTCCAACGCAGCCGCCAGGTAGTCGAGCCGACTCAGGAACGCGTCATCGCCGGCAAGCTCGTCGAGTCGCTTGGGATTCACCCCGCCAAGAAGCGCGACCGGGTCCTGACCCAACTGTTCCCACAGGTCGGAATCGATTGTGGCGAACAACTCTTGCGTCGGCGTATCCCACGACCATCGCAGGTTGACCGAGAGTCGTTCGAGTGCCGCGAGACGCTCGGGTAGGTGGGCACGGACGGTGAACCTTCGTAGCGCCTTCACGCGACTTCACCCTACCGACTCGACGGGTCCGCGCGGGAGACCGATCGTGATGACATCCGGCCCATGGGGTTGAGCCGGACACTACGGTGGGTATAGGGCGCGACGAGGTAATCGATGACACGACAGCCCCCGGTCGATCCGTGGGCGTGAGGAGAAGTGGTGGCCGGACGAATCGAGATCGATGACGTCGCGCCCGTGGTTTCGCATGGCCGGTATCCGGCCAAGGCCGTGGTCGGCGAAGTGGTCCCGGTCAATGCGGTGGTCTGGCGAGAGGGCCATGACGCGGTGTCTGCGACGCTGGTGGTCCGCTATCACGGAGACACCTATCCCCAGCTGGCGGCGGCGCCCGCCGGATTGGCCGCCCCCCACGTGGAGGCGGTGCCGATCGAGGAGGTCGTCGGCCTCTCCCAGCGGGTCAAGCCACAGCGACTGCCCATGGAGCCGGGTGCTGAACCCGACTTCTTCCACGGGCAGTTCGTTCCCGACACCGTCGGGCTGTGGACGTTCCGGGTGGACGGCTGGGGAGACCCGATCGCCACGTGGCGCAAGAACGTCACGGCCAAGCTGAACGCCGGACAAGGTGAGGCCGAACTCGACAACGACCTCCTGATCGGCGCGCAACTCTTCGAACGCGCCTCTACCGGTGTGCCGCGCCAAGACCGCTATCCCCTATTGGAGGCGGCGAAGAACCTCCGCACAGCGGGCGACCCGTTCACCCGGGCCGGTGCCGCGCTCGCCCCCGAAGTGACCGTGCTGCTGCACGACTATCCGCTGCGGGAGTTGATCACGCGCGGAAACCAGTACGGCGTGTGGGTCGATCGACCCCTGGCGCGCTTCAGCGCCTGGTACGAGATCTTTCCGCGCTCGACGGGTGGCTGGGACGGTGACGGCAAACCCGTGCACGGCACGTTCGCGACGGCCACCAAGACGCTGCCGCGCATCGCCCGGATGGGTTTCGACATCGTCTACCTGCCGCCGATCCACCCGATCGGAAAGGTGCACCGCAAGGGGCGCAACAACAGCGTGACCGCGGCGCCGAGGGACGTGGGCTCGCCGTGGGCGATCGGCAGTGACGAGGGCGGGCACGACGCGGTGCATCCGGCCCTCGGCACGATCGAGGACTTCGACGACTTCGTCGAACAAGCCCGCGGCGAGGGCCTCGAGGTCGCGCTCGACTTGGCATTGCAGTGCGCGCCGGACCACCCGTGGGCCAAGGACCACCCCGAGTGGTTCACCGTCCTGCCCGACGGCACCATTGCCTACGCCGAGAACCCGCCCAAGAAGTACCAGGACATCTATCCGGTCAACTTCGACAACGATCCGGCGGGCATCTACGCCGAAGTGCTTCGCGTCGTCAAGTTCTGGATGTCTCACGGCGTCAAGGTGTTTCGGGTGGACAACCCGCACACCAAACCGCCGAACTTCTGGGCCTGGCTGATCGGTGAGGCCAAGAACGTCGACCCCGACGTGCTGTTCCTGGCCGAGGCCTTCACCCGCCCCGCGCGTCTGTTCGGGCTGGCCAAGCTCGGATACACGCAGTCGTACACCTACTTCACCTGGCGCACGGCCAAGTGGGAGTTGCAGGAGTTCGGCGAGCAGATCGCCGAGCACGCCGATTACGCCCGCCAGAGTTTGTGGGTCAACACGCCAGACATTCTGCACGAGAGCCTCCAGTACGGCGGGCCCGGAATGTTCGCGATCCGGGCGGCGATGGCCGCGACGATGAGCCCGACGTGGGGGGTCTACTCCGGCTACGAACTGTTCGAGCATCAGGCCGTCCGGGAGGGCAGCGAGGAGTACCTGGACTCCGAGAAGTACGAACTGCGACCCCGCGACTTCGATGCCGCCCTGGCGTCGGGTCGATCGCTCGAGCCGTTCCTGACGCGCCTGAACGAAATCCGCAAACTCCACCCCGCGTTGAGCCAACTGCGCACCATCAAGTTCCACGCCATCGACAACGACGCGCTGCTGGCCTACAGCAAGTTCGACCCCATCACCGGCGATTGCGTGCTGGTGGTGGTGACGTTGAACCCGTTCGGCCCGGAGGAATCCACCCTGTGGCTCGACATGGCCGCGCTGGGGATGGCCGACTACGACCGATTCTGGGTGCGCGATGAAATCACCGGCGACGAATACCAATGGGGCAACGCCAATTACGTTCGCATCGACCCAGTGCGCGCCGTCGCCCACGTCCTGAACATGCCGTCAATACCGATCGACAAGCGGCTCGAGTTGCTTCGGAGGGAAAAACTCTCATGACCCGCACCAATGACCTCGCCACAGCGCGCCTGCGCCCCGACGACGCCGACCTCGGCCGCCTGCTGGGTGGACACCACCACGATCCCCACTCGGTGTTGGGAGCGCACGAATACGATGACCACACCGTCATCCGCACGCTCCGTCCGAATGCCCAGGCAGTAGTCGCGATCGTCGGAGGTGAACGATTCCCGTTCTCCCACGTCGAGTCCGGCCTGTTCGCCGTGGCCGTGCCGTACACCGACCTGGCCGACTACCGACTGGAGGTCAGCTATGCGGGCGAGGGTGACACTCCCCACGTTCACACCGCGGCCGACCCGTACCGCTTCCTGCCGACCCTCGGCGAGATGGACCTGCACCTGTTCTCCGAGGGCAGGCACGAGCGGCTGTGGGAGGTCCTCGGTGCCCACCCGCGCAGCTTCACCACTCCCGACGGCGAGGTCGAAGGTGTTTCCTTCGCCGTGTGGGCGCCGAATGCCAAGGGCGTCAGCCTGATCGCAGACTTCAACCACTGGGCGGGCAACGAGGCTCCGCTGCGCACACTCGGGTCGACGGGCGTCTGGGAGGTCTTCTGGCCCGGCTTCCCGACCGACGGGCTCTACAAGTTCCGCATCCACGGTGCCGACGACGTCGTCACCGAGCGCGCCGACCCCATGGCGTTCGCGACCGAGGTGCCGCCGCAGCGGGCCTCGCGCGTCAACATCAGCGAGTACACGTGGAGCGACGACGACTGGATGTCGGAACGCGCCATGAAGAATCCGGTGTTCGAACCGATGAGCACCTACGAGGTGCACCTGATGTCGTGGCGGCCGGGTCTGACCTATCGCGAACTCGCCACGGAGCTCACCGATTACGTCGTGGAACAGGGATTTACGCACGTCGAGTTGCTGCCCGTCGCCGAGCATCCCTTCGGCGGTTCGTGGGGTTATCAGGTCACCTCGTACTACGCGCCGACGTCGCGGCTGGGCAGTCCCGATGACTTCCGCTTCCTGGTGGATTCGCTGCACCAGGCAGGGATCGGCGTACTCGTCGACTGGGTGCCCGCCCACTTCCCGAAGGACGCGTGGGCTTTGGGGCGGTTCGACGGCACCCCGCTCTATGAGCACTCCGATCCCCGCCGTGGTGAGCAATTGGACTGGGGCACCTACGTATTCGACTTCGGCCGCGCCGAGGTGCGCAACTTCCTGGTGGCCAATGCGCTCTATTGGCTGCAGGAGTACCACGTCGACGGGTTGCGGGTGGACGCCGTCGCGTCGATGCTCTACCTCGACTACTCCCGACCCGAGGGCGGCTGGAGTCCCAACATCTACGGCGGGCGCGAGAACCTCGAGGCGGTGCAGTTCCTGCAGGAGATGAACGCGACCGTCCACAAGATCGCTCCCGGCATCGTGACCATCGCCGAGGAGTCGACGTCGTGGCCCGGCGTCACCCGACCGACGAGCCTTGGCGGCCTTGGCTTCTCGATGAAGTGGAACATGGGCTGGATGAACGACTCGCTGGCGTTCATCCAGCGCGACCCGATCCACCGCACCTTTCACCACCACGAGATCACATTCTCGATGATCTATGCGTTCAGCGAGAACTTCGTGCTGCCCATCAGCCACGACGAGGTCGTGCACGGCAAGGGCACTCTGTGGGGACGCATGCCGGGTGACGACCACATGAAGGCGGCCGGCGTGCGCGGTCTCCTCGCCTACCAGTGGGCTCACCCGGGCAAGCAGCTGCTGTTCATGGGTCAGGAGTTCGGTCAACGCGCCGAATGGTCCGAGGAGCGTGGCCTGGACTGGTTCCAGTTGGACGAGGACGGCTTCTCCGGCGGCATCAAGCGCATGGTTCGCGACGTCAACGAGGTCTACAAGTCCCGTCGGGCCCTCTGGTCGCGGGACTCCAGCCACGAGGGCTACTCGTGGATCGACGCCAACGACTCGGCGAACAACGTGCTGAGCTTCCTTCGGTACGGCGACGACGGGTCCGTGTTGGCCTGCGTGTTCAACTTCTCCGGAGCCGAGCACGCGCACTACCGACTCGGGCTGCCACACGTCGGCACCTGGCGTGAGGTGCTCAACACCGACTCCGACGTGTACAACGGCTCGGGCATCGGCAACTTCGGTGCGGTCGAGGCCACCGACGAGCCGTCGCACGGGCGCCCTGCGTCGGCGGTCATGGTGCTACCACCGCTGGCCGCGGTCTGGTTCGAACCCTCTACTCCAAGTCCTCCAAGCGATTTCGGCGCGTAGACGTTCGCTGAGCGAACGTTTACGCGCCGAAATCGCGAGTCAGTAGAGCGCGTTGGCGAGGTTGCGCCGGCCGGCGATGACCCGCGGGTCGTCCTGCGGGAACAGCTCGAACAGCTCGACCAACCGAGTGCGCACCGTGGTGCGATCGTCACCGGCGGTCGTTCGCACCAGACCGATCAGGCGGTTGACGGCCTCGACGACCAGATCCTGGGTCACCTCGACGTCGGCGGCGGCGAAGGCGGCCTCGATGTCGCCGGGTGCGGCGTCGGCGACGGCGATGGCGTCGGCGGGCTGGACGGTCGCACGCTTGAGGAACGCGATCTGGCGGAGCGCATCCTTGGCCTCGACGTGATTGGGCTGGGCGTCCAGAATCGCCTGGTAGGCGGCGATGGCCTCATCGAACTCCGCGTCGTCCCACAGGGACCGCGCCCGCTCGAGCTCGGGGTCGACCTCCTCGGCGTTCTCGGATTCGTCGCCCGCCAGCTTTCCCGCCGTGGCACCGAGCAGCGAGTCGATCCAGCGTCGCAGTTGCTCCGGGGGCTGAACGCCCTCGAAGCTCGAGATGGGCTGGCCACCGGCGACGGCGACCACCGTGGGCACGGCTTGCACGCCGAACACCTGCGCGACCCGAGGCGCGGTGTCGACGTTGACCGTGGTGAGTGCCCACGTGCCGCCATCGGCGTTGGCGAGAGCCGCCAGCGCATCGCCAAGCTGGGTGCTGGCCTCGCTGCGCGGGGTCCACAGCAGCACGACGACGGGAACCTGGTTGGACCGGGCGAGCACCTCGGCTTCGAGGTTCGCCTCGGTGATGTCGAGACCCACGGGGCCGGCGCTGGCCGCGCCCTCACGCGATGGTGGGGGTTGCTTGAGCGCCGAGAGGTCAACCGCACCCGCCAGCGCGGGGCCGACGGAAGGTCGTGGTCGTGTCACGCGGTCAAGTTTGTCACGTCGTTTCGGCGACGGGCGGAGTGGCCACGGTGGTACCGCCGAAGCTCACCCGACCCGATCGTTCCGCCCAGATGAGGAAGATCACACTGCCCAGCGGCACGATGCTCCCCAGCAACGCCAGAAGCCAGGTCGACACCGCCCACTTGAACGCGATTCCGACCAGCAGCGCCGTTGCGACGAACGCGACGAACACCAGGCCGTGGGCCATTCCAAAGATCTTCACACCGACCTCGGTGCGCGGCGAGCCCAGGTACTTGAAGTACATCCCGACCAGCAGCCCCACCCAGGTGACGGCTTCGGTGAAGGCGATGATCCGGAACCAGCCAGCAGCCCTGTGACGATCGACGGTGGTCTTCATGGCCCCATTGTGCCCGACGGCGACGTCAGCTACTACGTCGCGTCGTTTGAGGTCGGGCCGACCGGTCCGGCAACCCTCAGGGTCGCCGCAGGATCAGCGCGTCGCCCTGCCCGCCGGCCCCGCACAACGCGGCGACCGCATACCCCGAACCACGGCGGGCCAACTCCAGCGCCGCGTGCAGGGTGATCCGGGCGCCGGACATTCCGATCGGGTGCCCGATGGCGATCGCTCCGCCGCTGATGTTGACGCGTTCACTTGCGATGCCCAGCTCCTTCGTCGACGCCAGCGCTACCGCCGAGAACGCCTCGTTGATCTCGATGACGTCGAGGTCGTCGAGGCTGATGCCCTCCTTGGCGATGGCCTTCTTGATCGCGTTGGCGGGCTGGCTTTGCAGCGTCGAATCGGGTCCGGCGACCACGCCGTGCGCGCCGATCTCACACAACCAGGTCAGGCCCAGCTCCTCGGCCTTGGCCTTGTTCATCACCACGACGGCGCACGCGCCGTCGGAGATCTGCGATGCCGAGCCTGCGGTGATGGTGCCGTCCTTGCGGAACGCGGGCTTGAGCCCGGCCAGCGATTCGGCGGTGGTGTTGGCGCGGATGCCCTCGTCGGTGGTGAACTCGATCGGGTCGCCCTTGCGCTGCGGGATCTGCACGGGCACCACCTCGTCGGCGTACACGCCGTCCTTCCAGGCCGCCGCAGCCTTCTGATGCGAGAGTGCGGCGAACTCGTCCTGCTGAGCCCGGGTGAATTCGTCGACGTCGTTGCGCTGCTCGGTCAGGGCGCCCATCGGCTGGTCGGTGAACACGTCGTGCAGACCGTCGTAGGCCATGCTGTCGAGCGCGGTGACGTCGCCGTACTTGTACCCCGCCCGACTGTTCATCAGCAGGTGCGGCGCCTGCGTCATCGACTCCTGGCCACCTGCGACGACGACGTCGAACTCGCCCGCCCGGATCAACTGGTCGGCAAGCGCGATCGCGTCGATACCGGACAGGCACATCTTGTTGATGGTCAGCGACGGCACGTCCCAGCCGATGCCTGCGGCCACCGCGGCCTGACGAGCGGGCATCTGCCCTGCGCCCGCGGTCAGGACCTGACCCATGATCACGTACTCCACCGCCGAGGCCGCCACCCCGGCCTTGTCGAGAGCGCCCGCGATGGCGATCGCACCCAGGTCACTGCCCGAGAAGTCCTTGAGCGAACCCATCAACTTGCCGACCGGCGTGCGAGCTCCCGCAACGATCACCGACGTCGTCATGTGCTACCTCCAGAGGCGTTGTGAAGGACTGTGTGGCCTATCACACTTACGTAAACAATCGGGTAAAGGTTACCGTGACTAAATGACCACCGAGCATGTTGGTGCACGTCCGGCCCTCGCCAGCGCACTGGTAACCGCCGTCGACCACGTGGGCATCGCCGTGCCCGACCTGGACGTCGCGATCAAGTGGTACCACGACCACCTCGGGATGATCGTGCTGCACGAAGAGGTCAACGACGATCAGGGCATCCGCGAGGCCATGCTGTCGGTCCGTGGCGCCGCCAAGGGCAGCACCCAGATCCAGCTGATGTCACCCCTGGACGAGACGTCCACCATCGCCAAGTTCATCGACAAGCGCGGACCTGGACTGCAGCAGTTCGCCTACCGGGTGAGCGATCTCGATGCGTTGTCCGAGCGGTTGCGCGAAGACGGCGTGCGGCTCATCTACGACACGCCACGACGCGGCACCGCGCAGTCGCGGATCAACTTCATCCACCCCAAGGACTCCGGTGGTGTGCTCGTCGAACTCGTCGAACCCGCCGCCGACGAGGACTGACCGGCACTAACGGCTAGGACCACGTCCTGGTCGGTCCGCGGTTCGACCGGTTGGTCCAGCACGGCGTATGCCAGTGTCGGCGGTCCTCGACCGCGGACTCGCCAAGATCGGCCGGCCACACCACCACATGCGACACGCTCGGCTTGATCTCGTGGTCGCAACCTGGGCATCGATAGGTCTTGACGGCCCTCGACGCGGCGACCACCTTGACGTCGTAGTCGTACCCGTCCGGCCCGACCTCGATGCGGCGCGGCGCCGGGAGCGGCGGCATCGTCCGCTGCTTTCGTGGTGGGCTGCGGCGCTTGGCCATCCGACCATCCTACGGCGTCAGAACAACCGGAACTCGTTGCTGTCCAATCCGCGCATCTGATCGTAATCCAATGTGACACAGCGTATTCCACGGTCGACGGCCAGAGTTCGGGCCTGCGGTTTGATCTGCTGGGCGGCGAAGACACCACTGACCGGGGCCAGCACGGTGTCGCGGTTGAGCAGTTCGAGGTAACGGGTCAGCTGCTCGACTCCGTCGATCTCACCCCTGCGCTTGATCTCGACGGCCACCGAACGCCCCAGTTCGTCGCGGCACATCAGGTCCACCGGGCCGATCGCGGTCATGTACTCCCGCCGCACGAGCGTGTACCCGACGCCAAGCAACTCGACGTGCTCGGCGAGCAGCACCTGCAGATGAGCTTCCACACCGTCCTTGACCAGACCCGGGTCGACGCCGAGTTCGTGGCTGGAGTCGTGCTCGACGTCCTCGACGGTGATGCGGAGCTGTTCGCCGGCCTTGTTCTCCACCACCCAGACCGGACTCGGGCCGCCGGCTTCCTCGACGATCCAGCACGGCGGGCTCATCCAGTTCAGCGGTTTGTAGGCGCGGTCGTCGGCGTGCACGCTGACCGACCCGTCCGACTTGATCAGCAGCAGCCGACGCGCGGAGGGCAGATGGGCGGTGAGGCGGCCGACGTAATCGACGGTGCACTGGGCGATGACGAGGCGCACCGAACCACCATAGATGGCGGCAACGAGGTGGCTAGGCTGACGCCACGATGACGGAGAAGATGAGCACGGCTCAGCGTCTCGGCCGGGTCCTCGAGACGGTGACACATCAGAGCACACGGGTGACGACCACTCCCGAATACGGCTCGTGGATCCTTGGTCGCGTCTCCGAGAGCCAGGTCCGCCGGCGCGTTCGCATCCAGGTCATCCTCACGACGTTCGTGATCATTGCGAACCTGATCGGGATGGGCGTTGCGGCGCTCGTCGTGATCGTCGCCTTCCCCAGCCCGAACGTGTTCGCTCCGGACGTCCGGTGGATCACGTTCATCGCGGTTCCGGTCTATCTGTTCTGCGCGTTGATCGTCGGTACGTTCTGGGCCACCCGGCGCGTGATGATGAACGTCCGCTGGGCCATCGAGGAGCGCGAACCCACCAAGGCGGATCAGCACCACACGTTCTTCGCACCGTGGCGGCTGACGCGCGTACTGCTGATCCTGTGGGGCACCGGCACCGTCGTGTTCACCACGATGTACGGACTCGTCGACAGTCAGTTCATCCCGAAGTGGCTGCTGGGCATTAGCTTTCCCGGCATCGTCGTGTCCGCCAGCTGCTACCTCTTCACCGAGTTCGCGCTGCGCCCCGTGGCTGCCCAGGCCCTCGAGGTCGGCCCTCCGCCGCAGCGCTTCGCCCCCGGTGTCATGGGCCGCATCATGCTGGTGTGGCTGCTCGGATCGGGTGTGCCCGTACTGGGCATCCTCTTGGCCGCCATCTTCGCCCTGACCCTGGAGAATCTCACCCCCACCCAGTTCGCCTGGGCGATCGTAGTTCTCGCAGTCTTCGCGTTGGTGTTCGGCTTCATCCTGATGTGGATCCTGGCATGGTTGATCGCCACCCCGGTCCGGGTGGTCCGCGCGGCGCTCAACCGCGTCGAGCAGGGTGACCTGGACACCAACCTGGTGGTCTTCGACGGCACGGAATTGGGACAGCTGCAGCGGGGATTCAACTCGATGGTCGCCGGTTTGCGGGAGCGGGAACGGGTCCGGGACCTGTTCGGCCAACACGTGGGTCGCGAGGTAGCGGCACTTGCGGAGAAGGAGAGGCCCAAGCTCGGTGGCGAGGAACGGCCTGCCGCCGTCATCTTCGTGGACATCATCGGATCGACCCGGTTGGTGACGAGCCGACCTCCGGTCGAAGTCGTCGAGTTGCTCAACCGCTTCTTCGCCGTCGTCGTCGACGAGGTGGACAAGCATCACGGCTTGGTCAACAAATTCGAGGGCGACGCGGTGCTGGCCGTGTTCGGCGCCCCGGTGACACTCGAAAACGCCGAGGAAGAGGCCCTGGCCGCGGCCCGTGGCATGGCGGAGCGGCTGCGCGTCGAGGTGCCCGAGTGCGAGGCCGGCATCGGGGTGGCCGCGGGCCAGGTCGTGGCGGGCAACATCGGCGCCAAGGATCGCTTCGAATACACGGTGATCGGCGAACCGGTCAACGAGGCGGCCCGGCTGTGCGAGCTCTCGAAGACGGTCGACGGGCACCTCGTCGCCTCGTCCGCCGTCGTCGCCCGCGCATCCGAAGCCGAGAGCGCGCATTGGACTCTTGGCGAGACCGTCACGCTGCGCGGCCATGACGAGCCGACACGGCTCGCCGTACCCGTGTAGAAGCCGGGAACAGCTCCTCCCAGCAGTTAGGCTCTGACCGTTTCCCCAGGTGGGGCCCGGAAGTTGAGCATTGCCGAGAGGACAGACCTCATGTCGCTGGTACCGCGACGTCTCGCCTCCGCATTGGTCGTCTTGGGTGCCGTCACCGCAGTCGGTCTCGCGGCACCCGGCGCGGCGGAACCGACCAGCGACGGCGAATCGGCGGCGGCCGTCATCGACCAGCTGCAGAAACAGGGATATCCGGTGACGGTGAACGGATCCCCCGCCGGCGACATCTCACTGCTCACCACGTGCACCGTGACGTCGATTCACAATCCGGGCATGCCGACGCCCGACCCGACGAAGACCAGAGCGGTCGACGTCAGCGTGGCGTGTCCAATCACCCACGGCTGACTCACCTTCCACCGCGTCGCAGAGCGTCTCCTGCTGCCGCCACGGCGTCGTCGACGGTGGCATGGCGCATGGCCTCGTAGCCTGGCTCGTGGCGAATCACGATTCCCTGCGGATCGACGAGAAGGCCGATCTTGCCTTCCGCACGCAGCGCAGCGCTGGTGCCGGACAGCAGTTCTCGGGCGGCATCGTCGATGTCGTCCACCCTCGACACGTCGAGGATGGCCGCTGCGAACTCATCGCGCTCGCGGTCGATGGTGCGGGCCACCTGCTCGGCACCACTGAACAGCAGATCGCCGTGCGTCTCGTAGACCCGGATGCCGTCATGCGGTTCGTACACCGCCCGCAGCGTGGCACGCGAGTCGCGGGCCACCGTCAGGAAGTGCAGACCAAGTTGCTCGGACAGGCTGCGGCACAGGCGAACTCCGCGCACGCTGTTGCCCTTGGCATCCAGTAGAGGTGAGTACACCCCGATGCCGAGCTGGCCGGGAAGGACCGCGACGATGCCACCGCCCACCCCACTCTTGGCCGGCATGCCGACGGCGCTGACCCAGTCACCCGCCGCGTCGTACATACCGCACGTGACCATCACCGACAGCGTGCGCCTGACCACCGAGGCGTTGGTCACCCGCCGCCCCGTCAGCGGATTGACGCCGCCCCGGGCCAGCGTGGCCGCCATCCGCGCCAGATCGGTCGACGTGACCTTCAACGAACACTGCCGGAAGTACACGTCGAGCACGTCGTCGGGATCGTCGTCGAGGACGCCGAAACTCTGCAGCATGTAGGCGATCGCGCGGTTGCGGCTACCCGTCGCCCGCTCGGAGGTGTAGACGTCGTGGTCGAGCTCGAGCCGACGACCCGCACACGCCGAGTAGAACTCCGCGATCATCGCGAAGCGTTCGTCAGCAGAGCCGGCCGGAACCAGCGACACCGCCGCGATCGCACCGGCGTTGATCATCGGATTCTTCGGCCTCTTGGTGGTCTCGTCGACGCTGATTTCGTTGAACGCCTCACCAGAGGGCTCGACACCGATCTTGGCGTCGACGGCGTCCTGCCCGATCCGGTCGAGCGCCAACGCGTACGTGAACGGCTTCGAGATCGATTGAATCGTGAATTCGATTCCCGCGTCACCGCATTCGTAGACGAAGCCGTCGCCCGATGACAGCGTCAGGCCGAATCCGTTCGGGTCGACGCGCGTGAGCTCGGGGATGTAGCTGGCGAGCGCGCCCTCGGTCACCGGTCGGTGTTGGTCGAGGATGCGGTCCAGGTAACGCTGTACCAGTCGGGCCACGTTCGGATTCTAGGTTCTCGGCTACGGCTGCGGGTACGGCGCGAACCTGTTGTCGTAGCCGGACTTGCGGGTGGACAGCTGCGCGCCGCGTTGCGCCTCGGTGTAGTACACCGTGCCGGGGGGCAGCACGGTGCCCAACAGGTCCAGCGCCACCACCTGCGATCTCACCGTGGGCAGATCCGAGGAGTCGGGATCGAGATCCTGGAACCGCATGGAGATGGTCCCCTGGTCGAGGCCGCCCGTGGACACCCAGTTCGCCACACCGGGATCGGTCTTCGAGATCACCAACGTGTAGGTGCCGTCGGCGTTGGCGATCGCCTGCGAATCGTTCAGGCTGGTCTGTTGATTCCAGTAGTCCTTGGAGATGGTCCAGTCGTTGGTCACCGGCAGGACGAAGTAGCCGGCGTTGCCCGGATCGATCGTGACGACCAGTGCTTCGCCGTCGGCCAATTGGAAGTAGCCTGCGCTCTGCAGTTGCGTGGCAAGGAATTCCGCGTTGCGGGCGGGGTCCTTCAAGACGTTGGGCGGAATCCGTTGTCCGGTCACCGGATCGGTCGTGGCCACCGCCATGTAGGTGGCCTCGCGCTGAATTCCCAGCGCCATGATCACGGCGGCGACGGCGCCCCGCAGCAGCGGAGGCGTGTAGGGCAGCGGCGGTATCAATGACACCAACGTCGTGAGCGCCGAATTGCCCACCACAAGCGGTCCGAGACCGGGAATAGCGAACCCGCCGAGCTGACTGAAGAGGCTGTTCGGCGGGCCACCGATCCGCTCGATCGCAAGCGTCATCGGCACCTCGGCACCCCAGTCAGACAATGTGTTCCGGGTGGCGATCAGCGTCGAATCATTGGTCAGCTGAAGATGATTGGTCTGACCTGGTGCCGCGGCGTCGCGACTGACCGTGATGGTGAAGGTACCGTCCTGATCGACCACGAGGTCGCGACCGCCGAGGACCGACGCGGTGTTCCCCGACAGCCCGGTAAGGACGCTGAAGGTCGTATCGGCGGGCCGGTCGCCAGTGAACTGCCCACGGATGACGTAGGACGAGGCAGCGTTGACCCCCATGAACCGGTAGATCGTGTCGGGGTTGTCGTACAAGATCCGCGAACCGGGCACCGCCATCCCGTACCAGGTGTGCGGTGGCGCCACCTGCATGACGACGCTGGGGTCGTTGGAGTTCAGGATCTGCTGTTGGAACGCCGCACCCATGGCGTATTCGTTCACGGCAGCGTCGAGCTGGTCGAGGTTGCCCCGATCGGGACCGCCGACTTGGGCGAACTGTTGCTGGGCCGCCATGAGGAACCCGAACCGCAGGACCAACTGCATCAGCGCGACGGGCAGGGTGTTGACGGTGCGGGTGGCCAACCGCTCGGCGTCGAGTTGCTGCTGTGTCGCCAGCGGACTGGTCACGGTCACGGCCGCCGCCGGCGCTGCGGCCGTCATCGGCACCGCCGCGGCACTCACGACGGGGGCGGATGGGATGGAGACCTGACGCGTCGCGGTGTCAGCGGGCGCGAGCGTCTTCGGCGCGCTGTCGACCTGGCGCGCAGCGGCCCCCTCGCTCTCCCCCTCGGCCTGGCTCTCCTCGGCCTGGCTATCGGCGACCGCACTCTCGGCGGCCGCGGTGCTCGAGCGCTTGCTCTTCTTCGACGTCACCGGTTCGTCCGGCGTGGTAGCCGGTTCGGATGTCGAAGCGTCGTCCCGGGTGGTGTCCTCCCGAGCCGTAGCAGGCGCATCGGGCCGCACGTGGTCGGCGGTCGCGGTGGACTCGTGGGTGTCCGTCGAGGTCGAGGTCGAGGTCGAGGAGGCGGACGGGCCGGGCGACGAGCCGGACTCACCGTCGTCGGCGCACGCGGTACCAGTGACGCCGGCGATGGCTGCGCCGATCCCGAGCGCGACGGCCAAGGCACCCACCCGGCCGACGTATCGGGCGTGATTCGAGATCGACATCGACGCTCCACTCCGTTGTGGGTGACCTCTTGGACTGGTTATAGCAGCATCGGCGGCCGCCCGATGGCGATGGCAGCTACGGAACGAGAACCGTCTGCTGTTCGATCCACTTGCGTCCCGCCTTCGCCGCTCGGACCAAGGCTCCGTATTCACCGAAGTAGTCGGCGACGGCACCCACCGCAGGCAGCATGCCCAGATAGCGGAAGATGCGCCGCGGCCGCGGACGCTTGGCGATCTCCCCGCCGATGGCCCGCATCACCCCGGCGATCCGCCACAGGGCGGCCACGAAGGCGCCTGGCCCACTGCCTGCGTCCGGGGACTCCGGCTCTGCGGAGGGCTCGGCCTCGTCTGCGGCACCGATCTCGCGGTGACACATCACCGAGGCGAGGAGGCGGACCTGTCGTCCGTAGTCGTCGATGCCGCATTCACGGGCCACGGCGCACAACACGATGGCCTGACTGGCGAAACCGAGGACGTCCTGGACGGGCAGCCGGTCGGCCACCACGCCGAAGACCCCGGGGAACGCGACGATGACGGTGTCCACGGCGCCGACCCTGCGCACCCACCAGTGGACCCGATCGTCCAGCGTCATGCCCGCCCACGCCTGAGTACCGGGGACGTCGGCGGTGTTGAGCACCCAGGCCAACGCGTCGAGCGCCTTGTCCACCGAGCCGTCGGCGTCTCCGAGATGGTGGCTGCGGCCCTTCAGACCGAACGGGTCGACCCGGGACAGCACGTCGATCACGGGGTTGATGATCCGAACGGCACGGTCCAGGACGCCGGCTACGTCGGCATCGTCGATCTCGGCGGTGGGCATGGGGATGAGTGGCATGGCCAAATTCTCGCTCATGGCGCCGCGACCTACTCTTCTAAACGACCATGTCGATTCTCGATGCCACAACCTGTCGCGGAAGGAGCTGCATTGGATGATTGACCACTCCATCGACCTCGGCCTCCTTCGCGGACTGGCGGAACTCGAACGGACCGAGCGAGGATGGCTGCCCCACCGGTTGCCTGCCCGCGCCCGCGCTCAATGTCCCGATCCACAGCTCCGCGCGGTAGAGGCCCAACCCGCAGGGGTGCGGCTGGTCTTTCGCACCCGCGCCACGGTCATCGAACTCGATCTGCTGCGGACAACGGCAGTCCTCGTCGGAGTGCCCGATCGCGCAGACGGCACCGTCGACCTCCTGCTCGATGGGAAGTTGGCGCGGCAAGCGAGGACCACCGGCGGCGACGTCATGCGAACCGACCCGGCGTCGGGTCGGACCGAGATCGAGCGCGGCGCGCCGGGGACCGTGCGCTTCGACGCCTTGCCTGCGCACGACAAGGACGTGGCGATGTGGCTGCCGCATTACGAGCGAGTCGAACTCGTCGCCGTACGCACCGATGAACCGATCACTCGTGCGCCGACCGGGGAACGTCGAACCTGGCTGCACCACGGAAGCTCCATCAGCCAGGGTTCCAACGCGGCGAGCCCCAGCACCACGTGGCCCGCGCTCGCCGCGTCGCTTGGCGGCGTCGAGCTGATCAATCTCGGGTTGTCGGGTAGCGCGATGCTCGACCCCTTCACGGCCCGCACGATGCGCGACACTGCGGCTGACTTCCTCAGCGTCAAGATCGGCATCAACCTCGTCAACGCCGACGTCATGCGGGAGCGCGCCTTCGGCCCGGCGGTCCACGGCTTCTTGGACACCATCCGTGACGGACACCCCGACACACCGCTGCTCGTCGTCGGGCCATTGTCCTGCCCCATGCACGAACACACCCCCGGGCCGGTGACCTTCGACCTGGACGCCCTCGCCCTCGGCGAGGTCAGGTTCCGTGCGACCGGCGACCCCGCCGACACGGCCCGCGGCCGCCTTACCCTGTCCGTCATCCGCGACCAGCTCGCTCACATCGTGTCCGAACGGATGCTTGACGACCCCACGCTGAAATACCTCGACGGCCGAGACCTCTACGGCCCCGGCGACATCGACGATCATCCCCTTCCCGACAACCTCCACCCCGACGCATCGACCCATCATCTAATCGGTCAACGCTTCGCGCGGGTCGCGTTCTTGGCCTAGCCAATCAGCAGGCCATGTCGCAGCCCACCGCACCACTAGGTCAGGTCGACGGGCCGTGCTCGGAGCTTGGCGGCGATGCGGGCGAGCGCACGCCGGTCGGTGGCGTTGAGTGGGTCGAGCACGAACTCGCGCACCGTCCGCACGTGGATGGGCGCGGCGGCCACGACGACCGCGTAACCGCTGTCGGTGAGAGCCGCGATCGTGAAGCGACCATCGCTCGGGTCCGGCGATCGCTCCACCCAACCCTTGTGCTCGAACCGCTTGACGACGTTTGACAGCCGCGACAGAGAGCCGTTGGCGAGATACGCCAGCTCACTCATCCGCAAACTCCGCTCCGGAGCCTCCGAGATGTGGCTCAGCGTCAGGTAGTCGAAGAGTGTCAGACCAGCACCGCTCTGCAACGGCGTTTCCAGTCGACCCGGCAGCAGGAGAACCAGCGAGACCAGCCCGGTCCATGCCTCCTTCTCGTCGGCGGTCAACCAAAGCCCCTCGTCGGGGAGGTCTGCGCCAGGGTTCGGAGTCGAGTGCACATCGGCGGCCATGGGGCCATGCTATCTCGGACCACACTTCACCCGTGAAGTAACTACGTGCTATATTGAGTTCACGCTTGAAGTGATGCCTCAAGGCGCATCGTCTTCGGGATAAGCGCAATCGAAAGGACCCAACATGTCAACGACGGAGTTCTTCGCCACCCCCGGGTACGGCGACACTCAGCTGGCCAACATGCACTACCACCAGGCGGTCCGAATCGGCGACCGTGTCGAGACCTCCGGGCAAGGGGGTTGGGACGACGACTTCAATTTCCCCGAGGCCCTCGAGGACGAGATCGTTCGGGCATTCGACAACCTCGAGCGCACCATCGCCCTGGCCGGCGCTACCTGGGGTGACGTCATCGCCGTGGACTCGTTCCACATCCCCACTTCTAGCGACTCGATCGGAGACGATCACAACCGAGTCATGGTGGAGCAACTTCGCAAGCGGATGGGCGACCAAGCGCCCATCTGGACCGAGATAGGCGTCGCCGCCCTAGGGGCCCCGAAGATGCGTGTCGAGATCCGGGTTACCGCCATCGTCGGTCAAATATGACCGCCGACGTCGCGTCGCTGACCGCTTTGCTGACCGCGGATGACCTCGAGTTCCTCCGACGCCCCCTGTACGGATTCCTGACCGTTGCCGCAGGGCCACGACCACCCCAGCCTCGGCCGGTGTGGTTCGAGGCTACCGCCGAAGGCACGATCCAATTGTTCACCGGCCCAGATACTCTCAAGGTTCGTCACTTGCGCCGGGACCCTCGCGCCTCGATCGTCGTCGCCGCCCCGGTCGGTGAACGCGAACGGTGGGTGACGGTCACCGGCCGCACCGTCGTGGAACCCGACGGAGCGCGCGAACTCTCCGCGCGCCTCGCAGCGCGTTATTGGGACCTCGACGATCCGGCACGTTCCGGCGACCTCGCCGGCATCCTGGCCGAAGATCAGGTTCGCCTCGTCATCCACCCGGAATCCGTGAGCCGCTATGCGATGGAGTAAGCACCGTCACGTCGCCAGCTTCTCGTACTGTTCGTCGGTCACCACGTCGAGCTTTCTGCGTGCATGCCGGACCGCCCAGTAGGTGACGAGTAGAGCCAGAGCGAGCATCGGATACCCCATCGCGATTCGCGCGAAGGCCAACCAGCCAGTGGAGCCGGCATCATAGAGCCAGTCCTGGACGACGTACCTCGCGGCGAAGACCGCCACCAACGCCAGCGTCGCAATGTCGAACGCGTGGAGTGCGCCCTTCTCGGTGCGCCATGATTTCCGCTCACCGGCACTGGTCAGCACGTTCCAAATCACTCCCACCAGGGGCCGTCGCACCAGCACGGAGGCCGCGAAGACGACGGCCATCACCAGACTCACCCAGATGCCCGGCAGGAAAAAGCCTTCTGCTGATCCGGTGTAGAACGCGATCAGCGACGCGACCACCACACCCAGCAGTCCGGAGACAGCCGGCTGGATCGACTCTTTGCGGATTCTCCTCAGCACGATCAGCCCGATGCTGATGCTGACGGCCACCAAGACCGCCGCGTCCAACCCAGCGATCGCATTCGCGATCACGTAGGCGAAGGTCGGTACGGCGCCGACCACCAGTCCCGACACACCGCCCATCCGCTCGAGCAAGGTCGGTACCCGGTCATCGGTGACTGCCTCGGTCATGCCGTGAGCTCCTTGCGCCAAACGCCCAGGTGCTCGGCGAGGAATCGATCGACCAGTCGGTACATGTCGATCACGTTCTCCGGGTTGAGGAAACCGTGGCCCTCGTCGTCTTTGACCATGTACTCGACGCCGACCCCGCGGTCGCGTAGCGCCTCCACGAGGTTGTCTGATTCGGCCTTGACGACGCGAGAGTCGTTGGCGCCCTGGATCACCAGCAGCGGGGTGCGAATCTGATCCACCCGCGTGATCGGCGAACGGGCCAGCATGTCCGCCTCGTGCTCCGGAATGTCGGGGTCACCTACGAACAGGTGCCAGTTGTTGGCCAGGTGCGGCCGCGCGATGTCAGGAAGGGTCCGCATGAAATTCGCCAGACTGGAGATGCCCACGTAGTCGATTGCCGCCGCGAACACATCCGGGGTGAAGGTCACGCCGACCAGCGCGGCGTAACCGCCATAGGAGCCCCCATAGATCGCCACCCGATCGCGATCGGCAACGCCTTGCTCGACGGCCCAGTTCACCGCGTCGATGAGATCGTCGTGCATCTTGCCGGCGAGCTCGCCGACCGCCGCCTTGACGAATCCTTGGCCGTAGCCGGTGGAGCCGCGAAAGTTGACCTGCAGCACCGCATATCCACGGTTGGCCAGCAGTTGCACATCGGGTTGATAGCCCCAGGTGTCGCGCGCCCACGGCCCGCCGTGCACCGCGAGCACCATCGGCAGACCCTGCGGCTCGAGACCGACTGGCAACGTCAGGTACGAGTGCAGGTCCAGCCCGTCGCGGGAACGGATCGTGACCGGTGTCATGGGTGCCAGCGTCGCGGCATTCAGATGCGGGAAGGGGCGGAACAGCTCCCGGCTCTGCCCGGTGGTGTGATCGTAGAAGTAGGTCACGCCGGGTTGACGGTCGTGGGTGAAGGTGACCACCCAGAGCCGGCCTGCGTCATCGGAGGAGATCGCGGATACGTCGCCGTCAGACAGCTTTTCCAGATTGGCGAGCACGTCGGCGAATTCAGGATCCAGTGTGCGAATGACCTGTCGCTCACCGAGATAGCGCACCCCGAGTAGGTCACCCGTCCGTTGGCTGAGGATGAGGGGCGAGGGCAGCGTCGGAGAAACCGCGGCCCTCGGGTCGATGCTGAGGGTCGGATGGCTGTCGACGTCGGTCTCTTCGCCGGTGGCGATGTCCAGCCGTATCAGCGTCGTCCGGTCCGGGTTCCGGTTCGAGCCGAGCAGCAGGCCCTTGCCATCCGCGGTGACGGCCATGGGCCAGATCCCCACCGTGTAGTCGGCGCCGTCGTAGAGCGCAATGGACCGCAGGGTGCGCTCTGCCGGCTCCCAGGTTGACAGCTCGACGTCGCCCTTGACGGTGGTCGAGAGCGCGAACAGATCGCCGTTGCGGCTGGCGAACCACCCGGCGACCTTGCCGGGGTTCTCGGCGAGCAGGGTCAGTTCGCCGGTGGCGATGTCGAGTTCATAGGCGTCGGCGAGTTCCGGGGTGCGCCTGTTCATGCCGACCAGCGCCTTGCCGGGGCGTCCGGCCAGCAGTTCGAAATACGTCCGGACCCCGGGGAACGGTGTGAGGTCGACGGCAGCCGCTGACGGGTCGGTCAGATCGATGCGATAGACGTGCCAGTTCTCGTCGCCACCGTTGTCCTGGGTATAGAGCATCCACCGCGGATCGTCGGTCCACTGATAGTTGACCACGCTGCGGGTTTCGTCGGCGGTGATGCATCGTGCGTCTCCATCGGAATCAACGCTATGTACCCACACATTCAGGCGGTCCTTCCACGGCGCCAGGTAGGCGATCCTGGTGCCGTCCGGCGACATGGTCGCCAGGGCCCGAGTCGGAGAACGAAACAGATCGTCGACGGAAAGGTGTTCGTGTGTTGCCATGTCACCAGGACACACCCGGACGTTGCGGCATAGTCAAGTCCGGTCGGCGTGGGCCACACTGGAGCAGTGGCATGGAGCACCCGTGAAATCGCCGAGCTGGCAGGCACCAGCCTGCGGGCGGTGCGGCACTACCACCAGATCGGATTGCTCCCCGAGCCCGAACGGAACTCCAACGGCTACAAGCAGTACGGCGTCGCTCACCTCGTTCGGCTGGTGCGGATCAAACGACTCACCGATCTCGGATTCGCCCTCCCCCAAATCGCCGACATGGGCGACACCAGCGATCACCCAGAAGATGCCCTGCGGGCGTTGGACGCCGAACTCGCCGCCACCATTGCACGGCTGCAGCGGGCGCGTGAGGAACTGGGGCTGATTCTGCAGAGCTCGGCACCCACCGACCTGTCCCCGGAGTTCATTGCACCGGACACCGTGGCCACGTTGTCCGACGCCGACCGCTCGCTGGTCGTCGTCCTGAGTCGCGTGCTCGGACCGCGGGGCCTGCAGGTCTACGCCGACCTTCTGAAGGATGCCCCGGCCGAGCCTGCGGTCGCCGTCTTCGACGACCTACCGGCCGACGCCGACGAGTCGACCCGACAGGAGGTTGCCGAACACCTCGTCCCGCACATCCGGGCGGTGCGTGCGGCGCACCCCGGCTTGCCCGAAGCGCGAACCGACGCCCCTGGAGGGGCCCACTTCGCCGATGAGACCATCGCGGCAGCGGTAGCGGAGCTGTACAACGCGGCCCAACTCGACGTACTTCGCCGGGCGAATGAGCTCCTGCAGGCTTAGCGAGAGTCATGAGTCTGGTCAGGCTCGCCGCCGCGGGCAAACCAGACGGCGATGTCGGCGACGACGGCTTCATCGACGTGTTGCGCCGGTTCGTATTCGGCGGGTGTGGATGGTCCGGCGCCCGGAAAGAACAAGTGGTTGTCCGAATCGTAGATGCGGATGGTGACGTCGCTGCGATGAGTGAGGCCGGTCTGCCAGCCGACGAGGTCGTCGGCGACGGTCACCTGGTAGTCGCGTCCGCCTTGCACGATGAGCATCGGTTTGTCTAGCTCCGCGGCCATCGCGACCGGGTCATAGCTGCGTAGATCGCACCAATACGGGGCGGGGACGCCCAATGGCAACAGGCGGGCTGGTGTGGAAGGGGATAAGGCGGGGCTGTCGACCAGCGCGGCCTGCCCGGTAATCGTCTGCACTGCCGGATCGGTGGCGACGTCCGCCCCAGGCTCACGAAGGGCTGCGAGGTAACGAAACTGGCGCACCACCGCGTGGTGCAGTGGCTGTGTGGCGCCGGCCATGACGACCAGCCCCGCGACGGCCGGTTCGGCGGCTGCGATACGTGGGGCCACGGTGCCGCCCTGGCTGTGACCGAGCAGGAACACCCGCGCGGCGTCGACCGATGGGTGCTCCCGCAACAGCCGAACCGCCGCGACCGCGGGCCGCACGTATTCGTCGATCACGGTGAAGTCGATGACACCAGCCAGCGAATCGCCGTGGGTGTAGGTGACCTTGTCGAAGCGCAGCACCGCGATTCCCCGGCTCGCGAGGCCCCACGCGAGGTCCTTCATCACTTTGTTGCGGCCAAGTGTCGCGTCCCGGTCGAGCGGCCCGGAACCGGCGAGCAGCACGATGGCCGGCAGCCGACGCAGCGACTTCGGCAGGCTCAGCGTGCCCGGTGTCGCCAGCGGCCCGGAGTCGACCGTGACTTCGTGCTCGGTGAAGCTGGTCGGGTCCACGTAGGGCGGCGGTTGCCACGGTTGAATCGCTTCCGGCGGAGCGAACTGCAGACTCGCCACGCTGCCCGCTTTGTCGATCGCCATGACCACGGTGATAGCGCCGCGTTCACACGTCACGGGAATCTGCACGATCGTCTTGTTCGGACCGGCCGACTCACTCAACGGTGTACCGACCAGCGTGACCGGGCCGTGCGCCGCGATCAATCCCTGCCAGGGGGCCCGCAATGTGTCTGGCGAGACCAGCTCGCGCAGCGCCGGGACGAGCAGCTCGCAGACATCGGCGAACCGGCCCGCCTGCAGCATCTGCATCACCGTCATACCAGTCGTGACAGCATCCCGTTCCATCGCGAATCCCCTTGCTCGTGTCTGGCCTTCGCCGAGGCTCATCCATGGGTTCTGACCACTGCTCTACCAAAACTCAGCCCCCTAGCGCTGGCATCGGCAACGGCGCGAGCCGATACGTAGGTGGCTCGGAGCCGTGCAGGTGACGGGTGAAGTAGTCCCAGGTTCGTCGTAGGAAGTAGTGCTGGCGGCCGACCAGGGCGTGTTCGGCCCCCGGGATGAGCAACATGTCGAAGTCCTTGTCCGCCTTGATGAGTGCATCGACGAGGCGCATCGTCTGATAGGTATGCGCATTGTCGTCGAGCTCCCCGTGGATGAGCAGCAGCTTGCCCTCCAGATTGGCGGCCAGAGTTACGTTGGAGATGGCTCGCTTGCCCTCGTCGCTGGCGTCGCCGTGGTAGTGCTCGGCCCACATCGTCAGGTTCACGCCGTTGTCGTGGTTGCCGGACACCGCTACTGCGACTCGGTAGAACTCCGGGTACATCAGCAGAGCACGGGCGGCGGCGAAGCCGCCTGCGGATTGGCCGGTGATCCCGACCCGCTCGGTGTCGAGCCAGGGATACCGGTGGCCCAGTTCGCGGATGGCGCTGATGTGGTCGTCCAAGGCACCGGCATTGCCCATGTCACCGTAGGAGTGGTCGTGAAAGGCCTTGCTACGCCCCGCGGTACCCCGACCGTCTATCGCAACCGCGGCAAACCCTAGGGCGGCGTACGCCTCCGGCTCGCCGTAGTGCATCTCGTTGAACGAGGGGCCAGCCCGGAAGTTCTGCGGCCCGGGATAGACGTGCTCGATCACCGGATAGCGCCGTTGCGGATCGAAACCATGCGGTCGCCACAACAGGCCGTAGATCGGGGTCTTGCCGTCGGCGGCGGTCGCGCGGAACCGCTCGGGGGGACTCCAGCCGAGGGCTTCCAGGGCAGCCACGTCGGGAGATTCGAGCTCGACCAGAACCTGCCCGTCACCGTCGAGCACCTCCGAACGGGGCGGCTGGCTCGACGTGGAGGCTCGGTCGACGAGGTAGCCGCCCTCGTCTGGGCTCACCGCGTCGTGGTCGAGGTGGTCGTCGGTCAGTCGGGTGAACCCGGTGCCGTCGAGACCGATCCGGCAGATCTGGCGGACGTAGGGGTCGTGCTCGAGGAGCCCGCCCGCGAGGAACCACACCTGGCGCTGATCTTCATCGACCCAGAGCAGGCTGCGTACCAGCCACTGCCCCATGGTGACCTGCGTGACCTGTAGCCCATCAGCCGAATACAGGTAGAGGTGTCCCCAGCCGTCACGCTGCGACCACCACAGGATCTCGCCGGAGTCCAGTACCCGCACCATCGCCGGGTCGCCCAGCTGCGGAGTCGGGTCGACCCGGGTTTCACCGGTCTCACTGATCAACGTGGTGGTGACGCCGCTGGCGGGATCGAGACGCCGCAGCTCCAGTGTGCGGGCATCGCGGGCTTGACGCAGGAAGTGCACCGCCTCGCCCGCCTTCCCAGTCCACCACGCGTACACGATGGCAGTCGGGTGGGTGATTACGGTCGGCTCGTCCTGCTGTCGGACCACGGTGCGCTCGGCGACGTCCAGGACCGTCCACGACATCGTCGCTTGCGCCTCTTCCCCGGGCATCGGGTAGCGGGTGCGGTGCTCCACCGGGCGGCCTCCATCGCGGGGAGACGATTCGACGAGCACCAGTTCGGGCAGGTCGCGTTGGTCGATGCGCTGCACCAGGATTCGGGTCGAGTCCGGCGACCACGACACGTGGAAAAGCGGTGGCAGACCTAACAGTCGCATCAGCGCCCGCATCCCGGTGGCATCGGGCAACCCGCCGTAGTCGAACTGCGGCTCGGCATCGTCGGTGAGCGGGAACTCCTGCTCACGATCCAGACTCCGGACCCAGATGTTGCCGTCCCGGCGAAACGCCACCCAAGACTTGTCCGGGGACACCACCTCGCCGAACGGAGACGGTTCGTCACCGTCGAGCTGAACGCACGTGCCCGCGTCGTCCGACCACGCCCACCGCGACTCGAATGCACTGAACCGCAACGATTCTCCAACCTCGACGGCCGTGATGGGTAGGTCGGCGGCACTCACTGCGTGGCCAGACGCCAGCGACAGTGCAGCTGCCAACCGATCGTGGTCGAACGCGTCGCGGCGACCGCCACCATCGAGATCCACCACGATGAAGCGCGTCCCCACCTGATACCAAAATCGCTTACCCTCGGAAAACCACTGTGGCTGTATCGAACTTCCGGGCACCCGCCGCATCCGGTAGGGGGCGAGCATCTGCTCAGCACGCGCGTAGTCGGAGTCCGTCAAGTGAATCTGTGTCTGTGTTGTGTCGTTGAGCGTCACTATTCGATGGAACACCCGGACGTAGCGGCACAGTCAAGTGGTTGACTCCGCCGCAGCGTCACAGTTTCTGCTGGACGCATGCCACGAGTCGCGATCGTCTACCTCGGCTCGCACTTCCTGAGCCTGCTCGGCAACGGAATTCTCGCCGTCGCGTTACCCCTGATCGTCCTACAGACAGGCTTGAGCCCGTTGAGTATGGGAGCAGTCTCCATTGCGACGGCAGCACCAGCGCTGCTCGTCGGGCTGTTCGCCGGTGTCCTGTTGGATCGAGTCAACCGCCGATCGTGCTCGATACTCGCCGACGTCGTCTCGGCTGGCGCGGTCGGCGCCGTCCCGCTGGTCGACGTGCTCTGGGGCCTGAACCTGTGGTCGCTGATCGCACTCGCGATCATTGGCTCCTTCGGCGACGTCCCGGGAATGACTGCGCGGCAGGTACTCGCCCCGGCGGTGGCCCGACACACCGGCATGCCACTGGAACGACTGGTGGGCCTGCGCCAGTCGATGACCTCGATGGCACTGATCATCGGACCCGCAGCCGCCGGCACCTTGCTCACGCTGTTCGACGGCACAGCGGTCCTGCTCGTCACCGCGGCAACTTCCGGTGCCGCTGCGCTGCTCACCGCCGCCATGCCACATCGCCTTGGCGCCGTCGTTGCCAGCCCCCACCAACGAGACTCGCCGCGGGCGCAGTTCGGGTCAGGTGCCGCGGTGCTACGCCGCAGTCGTCTTCTGACCGGCACCGTCGCTCTGACGGTAGGCATGGCGGTGACGCTGGGCGGGCTGCAGGGCCTGGTGCTGCCACTGTACTTCAGCGCCATCGCACGGCCGGACCTGCTTGGATTCGTCCTGACCTCGCTCGCTGCCGGAATGCTAACCGGGACAACTATTTTCGCAATCATCGGCGCCAACGGGAAACGCTGGTCCTGGGTGTCCGCCGCACTGGCTGGGACGACGGCCGGCTTCGTGCTGATCGCGACGCTGGCCTCGCCGGCAGTGGTGTTCGTCGGTGCCGCACTGCTCGGTGTTGCCGTCGCCGTGCAGGGAGCGGTGCTCGGAGTCCTTCAGGCAGAACGCATCCCGGACGCGGTCCGCGGTCGGGTGCTCAGTCTGCAGAACGCATGCCTACACGTCGCTACTCCAGCGGGCATCGGCCTGGCCGGGGTCGTTGCCGAGTACGGTTCGCCCATCGCGGCCGGCCTCACCATCATCGCCGTGTGGCTAGTCGTCCTCATCACCGTCGCCCTGTCCCGAGCACTGGTAGACCTCGAACCTGAGGCCAAGTCCGCCGGCTATACGGCCGACGTTGCCTCGGCCAATCGGGTCGGGAGTTGAGGTAGGCCCACCGTGGCTCAGTGAGTTCCGCTCGTCGTTCACCCTCGTTACGCAGTGCCCCGTTTCTCCTGCTCGGCGAGGACCTCGCGGTGCTTGCGCTCGGTGTAGGCCACCTTGCCCATGGCTTCGGCCATCACGCGGTCGTCGGTGTCGTCGGGGTCCAGGTCGTGCAATTGCGCTTGGGCGACGACGTTCTTGCGATCGAACTTGACCAGTTCGGCTACCAGGGTCTCGCGCGACTTCCCACTGAGATCGGTCATGGCACCCGACCATAGGCGCGCTTGATGAACGACGTTGAGTCCGTTACCACCCGGAGGGGTTCCCGGTTCTCGACGACGGAAAGTGTTTTCCGGGGTCGCGAGCGCTCAGACATGCGGTGTCGTGGCACGGATGCCGGCGAGCACCACGTCAACGATGCGCTCCGCGTCCATCAGGGTGAAGGGTCGTATGCCGCGGTTGACGATCAGGCGTACCGGGCCGGAAAGCATCTCGCCGAGGAAGACGCTGTCGACCGGTGGCAGCTCGCCCCGGCCGACGGCGAGGTTCACCCGCCGCTGCGTGTCTGCTCCGCGTTGCTCGAGGATGTTGGCGACCGTCTGCCGAACCGCGGGGTTTTCTCGGGTGGGCTGCATCGCCAGTTCGAGCGCCCGGCCGAACGGCGTGTCCAGGCCCCCGGCGAGGGCCATCAGATAGTCCACCAGGTCGCGATGGAGGTCGCCGGTGTCGGCGATGGACGCGAGGTCCTCGGCGTACTGCAACAGCGCCTCGGTGACCAGCTCCTCGCGGTCGGGCCAATTTCGGTACACGCTGGTCCTGTGTACGCCGGCGAGCTCGGCGACCTCCTCGTAGCGGAAGCCCGCGATGCCGTCGCGTGCCACGAGCTCGGCCGTAGCGTCGAGGATTCGCGCGCGCACCCGCGCGTTGCGGCCGCCGGGGCGCCGCGCGGGCGGCCGATCGCTGCTCCGTTTGTCCATCGCGCCGCCCACCACACTCACATTCCGTTCTCTGCCCGGGACCGATTGTCGCCAGGTGCGGCGTTGCCGTGCAAGCCGATGATCGGTAGTGTCCTGATTAAAGCAACATTTTGTCTTTTTAAGCAGGGACGTCGCTCCGCCGCGGGTTCGGCGTCTGATCCGCCGATCCGATCGACCCCGACCTCAGCGAAATCTGGAGCGCACACTGAAAATCCTCATCTCGGGAGCCGGTATCGCCGGGCTCGCCTGCACACTCACCCTCGGCACCCTCGGCCACGACGTCACCGTCGTCGAGTCTGCCCGCCACCTCCGGGTCACCGGCACACCCATCGACATCCGCGGTGACGCCATCGAGGCCGTGAACAGGATGGGACTGCTCCCGAAGATCCAGCAGCGACGGGTCCGGATGTCCGAGCTCACCCAGTTCGTCGACAGCGGCGGCAAGCCGGTGGGGGGGATACCGATGGCGGAGATCAGCGACTTTGGCGACGACATCGAGCTTCTCCGTGAGGATCTCGTACACATCCTCGCCGATGCGCTCCCGGACACTGCCGTAATCCGCTTCGGCGACTCGATCGAGACACTGACCCACGGCGCCGGCGGCGTCGACGTACGTTTCACCGCGGGCCGCACCGGACGATATGACCTGGTGATCGGTGCCGACGGCCAACACTCCGCGGTACGCAGGCTGGTGTTCGGGCCCGAGAAGCACTTCCTGCGGCACCTAGGTGTCTACTTCGCCCTCGCCGATCTCCCCGGCGATGCGCAATCGGAGGGCACCAACTCGATACACAACGTGCCCGGCCGAATGGCAGGCATCTTCCGGTACAACGGCAAGGCCGTCGGGGCATTTCAGTTCCGCTCGGAACCGATCGCCTATGACCACCACGACCTGGACGCCCAGAAGGAAATCCTCCTCGACGCCTTCGCGGAATACCGCTCGTGGCGGATCCCGGAGCTGCTCGATGCCGCGCGCGCCGATCCTGATTTCTACTTCACCGCCGCGAGCCAGGTCCACCTGCCGGCCTGGCAACGCGGCCGCGTCGTCCTCGTCGGGGACGCCGGCTACTGCCCGGCCTACCTGTCCGGTCGGGGCACCTCACTTGCGCTCACCGGCGCCCGCTTCCTTGCCGAAGAACTCGAAGGGTGCGGCAACGACCACGCCACCGCGTTCGCGCGGTACGAGGCCCGGCAGCGCCCCTACGTCACCCTCGCCCAGAGTCGTGCTTCCAGCGGCCGCGACCGCATGCTGCCGACCACGTGGGCGGCCATTGCCGCCCGCAACGCGGCGCTGAAGGCACCCGGTGCCGACCGCGGTGCGCCGGATCCTTCAACCGTCGACGCACGGTAGAGAACTCGTGGAAGACACGAAGGAGACATCCTCCCCCGACGCCCGAGAGCACCACTGGAGCAAACGGCTCATCGTGTGGGCGACCGTTCTCACCCTCGCCAACGTCTTATCCGACGTGGTCATCGGCTCGCCGATGATGGTCCTGCCCCAGTTGCTGGAGCACTTCGACACCGACCAGGCCGCGTGGCTGAATGCCAGTGCAATGCTGGCCGGGGCCATCTGGTCGCCGCTGCTGGCGAAGAGTTCCGACATCTTCGGCTCGCGCCGGATACTCATCGAAACCCTGCTCCTGGCAGGCGTGGGGGCGCTGGTCTGCCTCGTCGCCCCCAACGTTTGGATCTTCCTGATGGGGCGCTTCCTCCAGGGCGCCGCCTTCGCCGCGATCTTCCTCACGGTGGCCCTCACCCGCCAGATCTGCCCCCCGCGGGTGGCGATGGCCGTGGTTGGACTCGTGACGTCCGGCTCGTCGATCGTCGGGATCGTCGAACCGTTTCTGATGCAACCGGTCATCGACGTATTCGGGTACCGAAGCGTGTTCATCGTGGCGGCGCTGCTCGCGGCGGTGGCCGCGCTGAGCGTGCGTTCCTTCATCCCGCAGTCGCCGGTCCGCAACACCGGCCACATCGACGTGGGCGGGGCGCTCCTGCTCGGCGGCGGCCTGGGCGCGGTGCTGGCCTACCTCAGCCTTGGCGGTGACTTCGGATGGCTGTCCGGGGGCATGATCACCTTGGCGGCGGCTGGTGCCGCCGCGTTGGCGGGTTGGGCCGTCCTCGCGCTGCGGGTCGACGAACCCATCATCGACATTAAGGCGCTGAGCCGCCCGATCTTGCTGACGCTACTGGCCCTGGTACTGGCGGCAGGCTCCTTCCGGAGCATGCTGCAATTGATCAGCATCGTCGCCCAAGTGCCCCCCGACGCGGGGCTCGGTTACGGGCTGGGCGACGGCGAGGCGATCGCAGTCCTGTTCGCGGCGGCCAACTTCGGGATCGCCATCGGTGGCATCGGCGCCGGATGGATCGCAGGGCGGTGCGGTCCTGCACTGCCCCTCCTCGGCGGAATCGTCCTCGGGATGGTGGCGACCTTCGCGATGCTGGCGGGCGTATCCGTCCTCCCGTTGGCGATCACCTGCAGCGCCATGCTCGGCATGGCCGCCGGTGCGATCGGCGCCTCCGGTTACAACCTCGCGACCAGCCTCGAAGCCCCCCAGCGGCAGGGCACCATCGCCGGTGTGGTGTCGGTCGTGATCGCCCTCAGCTCGGTCGTCGTCAACTTTGCCGGGGGTGAGGTGCTCAAGGCGACCCAAATTTCTGGCACCTCGACCGACGATGCCCCCGCGAGCGCGGCGACCGGCGTTTATGTCTACGTCGTCATGGCAGGAGTGCTCTTCGTCCTCGCTGCAATGCCGGCGATCATGCTGATGCGAAACCCGGCGGCGGCATCTTCGGAGACGACACCGCGATCAGCGGAGGACCGGCTGCGTTCCAGTGCAGCTGAAAAGTAAACGCTCACAACGGTTCGACCAATGCGAGTTCGGCGGCGTTCGGCGCAAGGGCCGCCCGGCCCGCGCTCGAAACGGACGCCGTTCTGCAAATCGATCACACTCATGACGCTAGCCACCAGCTGCGATGCTCGGTGAGCGCCGCGAGGCGAGATGCGCACGCATGGCGGGAATGCCCACACGTGCGAGGATGATGACGCGGTCGGCCCGCGTCGACCGGATCGGAGTCGGGTGATGCTTCGACCGCATCAGGTGGTGGTCCTCATACTCGACGGGGCGCTCCCGCTGGACGTCGGGATCCCGGCGGAAGTGTTCCATCCGGAGTCGGGGTATCCCTACGAGGTGTCGGCCTGCGGGGTCACCGCCGGAACGGTGCCGTCCCACGGGGGCTTCGGCTACGCGGTCCCGCGGGGCCTGGATGCATTGGCCGACGCGGACACGATCGTCGTCCCGGGGTATGCGCCGGCGGGTCGGCCGATACCGGTGGAGGTGCGCGAAGCGCTCCGGACTGCCGCATCCCGCGGGACACGTATCGCGTCGATTTGCTACGGCGCATTCGCCCTCGCGGATGCCGGCCTGCTCGACGACCTGCGGGCGACGACGCACTGGGATGCGGCGGAGAAGCTCGCGAAGCTTTATCCGCAGATCACGGTCGAGCCGAACGTGCTCTTCGTCGACGAGGGATCCGTCCTCACCTCGGCGGGGGCCGCCGCCGGTCTAGACCTGTGCCTGCACATCGTTCGGCGCGACCTCGGCGTGAGCGCGGCGAACGAGATCGCACGAGGACTCGTCACCGCGCCCTATCGGACCGGGGGTCAGGCCCAGTACTTGCCGAAGACCAGCTCGGCAGCCCAGGGCGAAACCCTCGCCGCGACGCGGGAATGGGCCATGGCGCGGCTCGACCAGCAGCTCACGATCGCCGGACTCGCCGCACACGCGCAAATGTCGCCACGCACGTTCCTGCGCCGCTTCGCCGACGAGACCGGCAGCACCCCGCTGCAGTGGATCCTGCGGGCGCGGGTCGACACCGCCCGCGGACTCCTCGAGAGCACGAGGCTGTCGGTCGACCGCATCGCGGACCAGGTCGGGCTGGGAACCGGATCGAACCTCCGACTGCATTTCCGCCGGCTCCTGGATGTGTCCCCCTCGGAGTACCGCGCCACCTTCGCCGGGCGGAGTTGATCCGCTACGAGATGCGGCGGGGAAGCGCAACGGTCTCGCCCGCCACGTCGATCGCGAACTTGCCGCGGAGTGCATAGGACCGCCTGTTCTCCAGGAGTTCATGAGCCTCGCCCATTCGCGCGAGCGGAAGAGTCGCGCCGATGACGGGCTTCACGAGACCACGCTCGACCATTGTGGTCAGCGCGTCCAGCTTTCCTCGGTTCTGTCGTGTGAAGACGAAGTGATAGGCGGCGTTCTTGCCCCACGCGTCGATGAGGTTCTGCGGTTGCGCGATGTCGACGATGCTGACGACGCGTCCGAAGTCGGCGAGCGCCAGCGGGCTTCTCGTGAGCGCGTCGCCACCGATCGTGTCGAAGACGACGTCGACCCCCTTGCCTCGCGTCATCTCGGCCACGGCGTCGACGTAGTCCGCGGACGTGAAGTCGATCGCCGCATCCGCTCCGAGGGAGCGCACGAACTCGTGGTCGCCGGCTTTTGCGGTGGTGATCACGCGTGCGCCGATCGCCGTCGCGATCTGGATCGCGATCGTGCCGACACCGCCCGCGCCTCCATGGATGAGGATCGTCTCCCCCACGGTGAGCTGAGCTCGGGTCACTAGGGCTTCCCAGACCGTTCCGCCGACAAGGGTCAGGCTCGCCGCCTCCAGGTGACTGAGGTTCTCGGGCTTACGGCCGACAAGGTCGACGTCGGCGACGTGCTGCTCGGCGTAGGAGCCGGGGCCGCCGAAGATCCGGGGCGTGTAGTACACCGCATCGCCGACCCGGAAGTCGGTCACGTGGGATCCGACTTCCTCGATCACGCCGGAGATGTCGTGCCCGATGATCGCCGGGAGCGGCACGTGATCGGCGTAGTCTCCGCGACGGATCTGGAGGTCGAGCGGGTTGACGGCGGTCGCATGGACGCGCACCCGTACCTGGCGAGGTTCGACCTTCGGTACGGAGACCTCGCGCAGCTCGAAGGCGTCGGCACCGCCGAAACGGGTGAGCACGACGGCCTTCATCAGATCAGTCATATCGGTGTTCCTCATCGTGGTTCTGGGCGCGCGACGTGCCGGGACGGGCGGTTCTCCCTCAGTGTCGCGCGCACGATCCAGTCACTTCTAGTGGCGACAATGCCAATATCCGCGAGGATAGTGACACACAGCTGCACGGCGCTCCGGAGTGCTCCTTGGGGGATGCCGCGGTGACGATCGCCGCGATCTCCAGCTCGAATCCAGATACAAGGTGTACGAGGGCCACGTCACCACGGCCCCGTCCGCCACCACCGACCGGTGATTGCACGGCCGATTCGCACAAGTCTGTTCTGTCGTCGCTGCTGGTGAGGCCACGAAGCAGCAGGGGACTGCCCCCAGTTCAGTTGACGGGCGGGGGTCGCGATTCAGGCCGCGTGAGCGACGCTCTTGATTGACTCAAACTCGACGGAGTGAGCCGCCCGAGGCGGCGTTGCCGCCGCATTCGGCGGTAGTCCAACCGCCATGCGGCTGTCGAGAGACAACTCGGAGAGGTCGAAGTCCGCAACCCGAGCAATGAGCGCAGCATGAGAACCTACAGCGGGTTGGCGGGTGTCCGGCGACACTCACATGTCGGTTTTCCGCTAGTGCTCGCGGAGTCCGCGTGTAAGAGTCGAACCATGCACGAAGACTTCGACCGGTGTTACCGGGCCGTCCAGTCGAAGGATTCCCGGTTCGACGGCTGGTTCGTGACGGGCGTCCTCACGACTCGGATCTATTGCCGGCCCAGCTGTCCCGTGCGGCCTCCGTTCGCCCGCAACGTCCGCTTCTACCCGACAGCCGCGGCGGCGCAGCGAGAGGGGTTCCGGGCCTGCAAGCGCTGCAGGCCCGACGCCTCTCCCGGGTCGCCCGAATGGAATGTGCGCGGTGACGTCGTGGCGCGCGCCATGCGGTTGATCGCCGACGGCACCGTCGACCGTGAAGGGGTGACCGGACTGGCCACCCGAACCGGGTACACCACGCGGCAACTCGAACGCCTGCTGCAGGCCGAGGTCGGCGCGAACCCCCTTGCGCTGGCCCGTGCGCAGCGGACGCAGACCGCCCGGATACTGATCGAGACGACGGAGCTCCCGTTCAGCGATGTAGCCTTCGCCGCCGGCTTCTCCAGCATCCGCCAGTTCAACGAAACGCTGATGTCGGTGACGGCCTTGACGCCGACTGCGCTACGCCAGCGTGCGCGAACACGTTTCGGCCCCGGCAAGTCGGCGGGTGCGGGTGTGGTGGTGCTGCGTTTGCCGGTCCGAACGCCGTTCGCCTACGAGGGCTTGTTCGGTCATCTCGCGGCGAGCGGCGTGCCCGGGGTCGAGGAATTCCGCGATGGCGCCTACCGCCGGACGTTGCGGCTCGCGTCCGGCAACGGCGTCGTCAGCCTGACCCCGCAGCCGGACCACGTCCATTGCGAGCTGACGCTCGACGACTTCAGGGATCTGTCGTCGGCCATCGCCAGATGCCGCCGACTGCTCGATCTGGACGCCGACCCCGAAGCGGTCGTCGACGTGCTCGGCCGTGATCCGCAGATGACGGCGCTGGTCGCCAAGGCGCCGGGTCAGCGCATCCCACGGACGGTCGACGAATCGGAACTTGCGTTGCGCGTCGTCATCGGACAGCAGATCTCGGTCAAGGCCACGCGAACGCATGCCGGTCGTCTCGCGCGAATCTACGGATCACCCGTCGACGATGCCAAAGGCGCTCTCACGCATACGTTTCCCAGCGTGGAACAGCTCGCCGACCTCGACCTGACCCACATTGCCTTCCCCAAGTCCCGGCAGCAAACCTTCATCACGATGATCCGCGCCTTGGCCGACGGGGACGTCGCCCTGAATCCGGGCTGCGATTGGAACCGTGCCCGTGAGCAGCTGCTTGCCCTGCCCGGGGTGGGGCCATGGACGGCAGAAGTGATTGCGATGCGCGCCCTTGGCGATCCGGACGCGTTTCCGGTCACCGATCTCGGCGTGCTCGCGGCGGCGAAGGCCATCGGCTTGCCGGCGGATCCGCGGGCTCTGACCGAACACAGCAGCCGCTGGCGGCCGTGGAGAGCATATGCGACCCAACACCTTTGGACAGCGCTAGACCACGAAGTCAACATCTGGCCGCCCAAGACGGCCGCGAAGGAGAAGTAATGGAGACCCTGCATTACCGCACTGTCGACAGCCCCGTGGGGCCGTTGACCCTGGCAGGCACCGAGGGCCGCCTGCGGCACCTCCGGATGGTCGACCAGACCTATGAACCCGATCGAGTGGGCTGGGAGCCCGATCCCGTGATGTTCGAAGACGTGGTCCGACAGCTGGAGGCGTACTTCTCCGGTGACCTGGTCGACTTCGATCTCCACCTCGACATGGTGGGCACGGATTTCCAGCGTCGCGTGTGGACTGCGTTGACCACCATTCCGTATGGCGAAACTCGCTCATACGGGGAGATCGCCCGTCAGATAGGCGCACCGGGAGCATCGAGGGCCGTCGGGCTGGCGAATGGGCACAATCCGATCGGAATCATCGTCCCGTGCCACCGCGTCATCGGGGCGAACGGCAGCCTGACCGGTTACGGCGGTGGATTGGAGCGGAAGAAACAGCTGCTCGACATGGAGAAGAATCGCGCGTATCCCGTCGCGACACTCTTCGATTAACTAAGTAAGACATCTACATATAGAAATGCCTGAGGCCCCCAAAATGAATTGGGGGCCTCAGGGCTTAAAGGGTGTTCGGCGGTGTCCTACTTTTCCAACCGTATGGTTAGTATCATTGGCGCTGGTAGGCTTAGCTTCCGGGTTCGGAATGGGTCCGGGCGTTTCCCTACCGCTGTTGCCGCCGTAACTCTATTTTATTTTCAGCCCCGTGTTATTTGGTGGTGGGGTGTGGTCTGTTCGTTTCGTGAACATGGTGTGGTTGCGAGGTCAGTGTGGTGTTACACGATTCCTGGCCAATTGGCTCTTTTGGGTGTGTGTAAGTTTTCGGCCGGTTAGTGCCAGTTCCCTGCGCCCCTTGCGGGGTTTCTAGGTCTGGTCTATCGATCCCGTGGTCTGCGGGGGGCCTTATCCCACTGAATGGGTGAGAAACCTGGTCTTGGAAGAGGTTTCCCGCTTAGATGCTTTCAGCGGTTATCCTGTCCGAACGTAGCTATCCAGCCGTGCCCCTGGTGGGACAACTGGTAGACCAGAGGTTCGTCCGTCCCGGTCCTCTCGTACTAGGGACAGGTTTCCTCAAGTTTCTGACGCGCGCGGCGGATAGAGACCGAACTGTCTCACGACGTTCTAAACCCAGCTCGCGTGCCGCTTTAATGGGCGAACAGCCCAACCCTTGGGACCTGCTCCAGCCCCAGGATGCGACGAGCCGACATCGAGGTGCCAAACCATCCCGTCGATATGGACTCTTGGGGAAGATCAGCCTGTTATCCCCGGGGTACCTTTTATCCGTTGAGCGACACCCCTTCCACTCGGGGGTGCCGGATCACTAGTCCCGACTTTCGTCCCTGCTCGACATGTACGTCTCGCAGTCAAGCTCCCTTGTGCACTTGCACTCAACACCTGATTGCCGTCCAGGTTGAGGGAACCTTTGGGCGCCTCCGTTACTTTTTTGGAGGCAACCGCCCCAGTTAAACTACCCACCAGGCACTGTCCCTGAACCGGATATACGGTTCGAAGTTAGAAGCCCAATACGATCAGAGTGGTATTTCAACAACGACTCCACCAATACTGGCGTATCGGTTTCACAGTCTCCCACCTATCCTACACAAACCGTAACGAACTCCAATACCAAGTTGTAGTGAAGGTCCCGGGGTCTTTTCGTCCTGCCGCGCGTAACGAGCATCTTTACTCGTAGTGCAATTTCGCCGAGTCTATGGTTGAGACAGTTGAGAAGTCGTTACGCCATTCGTGCAGGTCGGAACTTACCCGACAAGGAATTTCGCTACCTTAGGATGGTTATAGTTACCACCGCCGTTTACTGGGGCTTAAATTCTCAGCTTCACCCTTACGGGTTAACCGGTCCTCTTAACCTTCCAGCACCGGGCAGGCGTCAGTCCGTATACATCGTCTTGCGACTTCGCACGGACCTGTGTTTTTAGTAAACAGTCGCTTCTCACTGGTTTCTGCGACCCCCCACCGCTGCCGGCAGCAAGTGCCATGACAGTAAGGGGTCCCCCTTCTCCCGAAGTTACGGGGGTATTTTGCCGAGTTCCTTAACCATAGTTCACTCGTACGCCTTGGTATTCTCTACCTGACCACCTGTGTCGGTTTGGGGTACGGGCCGTGTGAGCACTCGCTAGAGGCTTTTCTTGGCAGCATAGGATCACCGAATTCGCCTCACTCGGCTATGCATCACCTCTCGGACTACGTGAACGACGGATTTGCCTATCGTTCGTCCTACGGGCTTGCCCCAGTATTACCACTGACTGGTACGGCTACCTTCCTGCGTCACCCCGTCGCTTGACTACTACCAACTCGGGTCCCGCGCAGCCAGCGGTCCTCGCCCCCCGAAGGGATTGATGAACCACCTTTTGGGCGGTTAGCAGAACTGATTCGTCACGGGCGCGCACACACGGGTACGGGAATATCAACCCGTTGTCCATCGACTACGCCTGTCGGCCTCGCCTTAGGTCCCGACTCACCCTGGGCGGACTGGCCTGGCCCAGGAACCCTTGGTCTTTCGGCGGGCAAGGTTCTCACTTGCCTTATCGCTACTCATGCCTGCATTCTCACTCCCACACCCTCCACCACACCATCACTAGGTGGCTTCACCGGTGTGCAGGACGCTCCCCTACCCAACGTCACACCCGAAGGTGTACTCGTTGCCGCGACTTCGGCGGTGTGCTTGAGCCCCGCTACATTATCGGCGCACAATCACTTGACCAGTGAGCTATTACGCACTCTTTCAAGGGTGGCTGCTTCTAAGCCAACCTCCTGGTTGTCTTCGCGACTGCACATCCTTTTCCACTTAGCACACGCTTAGGGGCCTTAGTCGGCGATCTGGGCTGTTTCCCTCTCGACGCACGGAGCTTATCCCCCGCCGTCTCACTGCCACACTGTTGCCTTACCGGCATTCGGAGTTTGGCTGACGTCAGTAACCTTTTAGGGCCCATCGGCCATCCAGTAGCTCTACCTCCGGCAAGAACCATGCAACGCTGCACCTAAATGCATTTCGGGGAGAACCAGCTATCACGGAGTTTGATTGGCCTTTCACCCCTACCCACAACTCATCCCCTCAGTCTTCAACCTAAGTGGGTTCGGGCCTCCACAACATCTTACTGCTGCTTCACCCTGGCCATGGGTAGATCACTCCGCTTCGGGTCCAGAACACACCACTACACCACACACTGTTGTGTGGATACGCCCTATTCAGACTCGCTTTCGCTGCGGCTACCCCACACGGGTTAACCTCGCGACATGTCCCTGACTCGCAGGCTCATTCTTCAAAAGGCACGCCATCACCCCACTCTAGGAGAGGGCTCTGACGGCTTGTAGGCACACGGTTTCAGGTACTATTTCACTCCCCTCCCGGGGTACTTTTCACCATTCCCTCACGGTACTAATCCGCTATCGGTCATCAGAAGGTATTCAGGCTTACCGAGTGGTCTCGGCAGATTCACAGCAGATTTCACGGGCCCGCTGCTACTCGGGAACACCACACAAGGCAGGCGTCGGGTTTTCACGTACCGGGCTCTCACCGTCTACGGCAGGCCATCCCAAGACCACTTCCGCTAACCACGACACTTTCTTACTGCCCTCCAGGAAGGTAGTCCTAGAAATATGGGTCCCACAACCCCGCACACACAACCCCTACCCGGTATCACATGCATACGGTTTAGCCATCCTCCGCTTTCGCTCGCCACTACTCACGGAATCACTATTGTTTTCTCTTCCTACGGGTACTGAGATGTTTCACTTCCCCGCGTTACCTCCCGCACCCTATGAATTCAGATACGGGTAACACGACATCACTCGTGCTGGGTTTCCCCATTCGGACATCCTCGGATCAACGCTCGGTTGACAGCTCCCCGAGGCTTATCGCAGCCTCCTACGTCCTTCATCGGCCTCTGATGCCAAGGCATCCACCATGCGCCCTTAAACACTTACAACACAAAAACCAATTGTCAAAAATCGAAATTACACCACAACAACCCACAACACGACAGACCACCCGAAGGCAGCCCGCACTGCTGCGAGTTGATGCTCGCAACCACTATCCACGAATCAAACACCACACCCCACCACCAAAACCTGGGGCAACAACACGCCTCCCACCACACGCAGTGGCCAGGGAAGAACGGGCCTGTTGTCTCAAAGCCCAACAGTGTGTTTGATGATCCCACCCACCTCGACGAATCGAAGCCAGCAGGTTTTTGACGTTCGTCATGTGCACCAGACCCGCGCCCACTACAGGCGCCGGCCATCTCACGATTCGTCCGGGACACGGTGATCCGCGACATGCGGGCCGGCCCGAAACTCGTGGTGCTCCTTAGAAAGGAGGTGATCCAGCCGCACCTTCCGGTACGGCTACCTTGTTACGACTTCGTCCCAATCGCCGATCCCACCTTCGACGGCTCCCTCCCACGAGGGGTTAGGCCACCGGCTTCGGGTGTTACCGACTTTCATGACGTGACGGGCGGTGTGTACAAGGCCCGGGAACGTATTCACCGCAGCGTTGCTGATCTGCGATTACTAGCGACTCCAACTTCACGGGGTCGAGTTGCAGACCCCGATCCGAACTGAGACCGGCTTTCAAGGGATTCGCTCCACCTCGCGGATTCGCAGCCCTTTGTACCGGCCATTGTAGCATGTGTGAAGCCCTGGACATAAGGGGCATGATGACTTGACGTCATCCCCACCTTCCTCCGAGTTGACCCCGGCAGTCTCTTACGAGTCCCCGCCATGACGCGCTGGCAACATAAGATAGGGGTTGCGCTCGTTGCGGGACTTAACCCAACATCTCACGACACGAGCTGACGACAGCCATGCACCACCTGCACACAGGCCACAAGGGAATACCCATCTCTGAATACGTCCTGTGCATGTCAAACCCAGGTAAGGTTCTTCGCGTTGCATCGAATTAATCCACATGCTCCGCCGCTTGTGCGGGCCCCCGTCAATTTCTTTGAGTTTTAGCCTTGCGGCCGTACTCCCCAGGCGGGGTACTTAATGCGTTAGCTACGGCACGGATCCCAAGGAAGGAAACCCACACCTAGTACCCACCGTTTACGGCGTGGACTACCAGGGTATCTAATCCTGTTCGCTCCCCACGCTTTCGCTCCTCAGCGTCAGTTACTGCCCAGAGACCCGCCTTCGCCACCGGTGTTCCTCCTGATATCTGCGCATTCCACCGCTACACCAGGAATTCCAGTCTCCCCTGCAGTACTCCAGTCTGCCCGTATCGCCCGCACGCCCACAGTTGAGCTGTGAGTTTTCACGAACAACGCGACAAACCACCTACGAGCTCTTTACGCCCAGTAATTCCGGACAACGCTCGGACCCTACGTATTACCGCGGCTGCTGGCACGTAGTTGGCCGGTCCTTCTTCTGCACATACCGTCACTTGCGCTTCGTCTGTGCTGAAAGAGGTTTACAACCCGAAGGCCGTCGTCCCTCACGCGGCGTCGCTGCATCAGGCTTGCGCCCATTGTGCAATATTCCCCACTGCTGCCTCCCGTAGGAGTCTGGGCCGTATCTCAGTCCCAGTGTGGCCGGACACCCTCTCAGGCCGGCTACCCGTCGTCGCCTTGGTAGGCCGTGACCCCACCAACAAGCTGATAGGCCGCGGGCCCATCCCACACCGCAAAAGCTTTCCACCACAAGACATGCATCCTGAGGTCATATCCGGTATTAGACCCAGTTTCCCAGGCTTATCCCGAAGTGCAGGGCAGATCACCCACGTGTTACTCACCCGTTCGCCACTCGAGTACCCCGAAGGGCCTTTCCGTTCGACTTGCATGTGTTAAGCACGCCGCCAGCGTTCGTCCTGAGCCAGAATCAAACTCTCCAAACAAAAACAACCCACCCCCAAAGGGACAGGTGGAATCCGAATCAGAACAAGCCTGACCAAGCAACCAGTCAAAACTGGCAAAAAAACAAAACCACCCATGAAAAAAGGAAGACGAGGAGTCCCCCACCACAGGCAGCCAAAAACAACAAACAAAAACCACCAAACACACTATTGAGTTCTCAAACAACACACCCGGATTTCAGGCAACCCTGCCACTGTACTTCATAGTGGCGGTGACGTCAATCCTCGTCCTTCCGGTCTAGGACCGGGGCCGTAGGCACTGAATAGAGACTACCCCGGGAATGCCCATATCCCAAAACTGCACGCCAGCGCCGTTTTCTGGCGAAAAGCTATGACACGCGCTCGATTTCGGCCCCCAGGCTGACGAGGTTCTCCACGAACAAGGGGTAACCGCGGTCGATGTGGAAGACGTCGTGCACCTCGGTGTCCCCATCCGCCACCAGTCCGGCCAGCACCAAGCCGGCGCCGGCGCGGATGTCCGAGGCCCACACCGGCGCGCTCGAGAGCTGCTTGATGCCGCGGACCACGGCGTGATGCCCGTCCGTGCGCGCGTCCGCACCGAGCCGGATCATCTCCTCCACGAAGCGGAAACGTGCTTCGAACACGTTCTCGGTGATCATCGACGTTCCGTCGGCGATGCTCGCCAGACCGATCGCCATCGGCTGCAGATCCGTCGGGAAGCCCGGGAACGGCAGCGTGGCCATGTTGATCGCCTTGGGCCGCTCGTACTGCACGATGCGGAACCCGTTGTCGTCCTGCGTGACCGTCGCGCCGGCGTCGTGAAGTTTGTGGAGCACCAGTTGGAGGTGCTGCGGGTCGACGCCGGTCACCGAGATGTCGCCGCGCGTCATCGCGGCGGCGATACCCCAGGTGGCGGCCACGATCCGGTCGCCGATTACCCGGTGCTCGGTGGGATGCAGTCGATCCACCCCGGTGATCGTCATTGTCGGTGAACCCGCCCCGGAGATCTCCGCCCCCATCTGGTTGAGCATCGTGCAGAGATCGACCACGTCGGGTTCGCGCGCGGAGTTGTGGATCGTCGTGACGCCCTCGGCGAGAACGGCGGCCATCAGGATGTTCTCGGTGGCGCCGACCGACGGGAACTCGAGTTGAATCTCCGCACCTCGCAGATGATCCGCCTCGGCCACCACGCAACCGTGCTCGATGTTGCAGCGTGCGCCGAGTTGGCGCAGGCCGGCCTGATGCATGTCGAGCGGCCGCGATCCGATCGCGTCACCCCCCGGCAGCGCGACCTTCGCCTTCTTGCACCGTCCGACCAGCGGGCCAAGGACGCATACCGACGCCCGGAACTGCCGTACCGCCGCGAAGTCCGCGTCGTACTTCAGCTCGTCGGGTGAGGTGACCCGTACGGTGTCGCCGTCGAGCTCGACCGTGGCTCCTAGACCTCGAAGCACCTCGGCCATCAGCGGAACGTCCAGGATGTCGGGGCAGTTGGTGATGGTGCTGGTGCCCTCCGCAAGAAGCGACGCGGCCATCAGCTTCAGCACACTGTTCTTCGCTCCCCCGACGGCAACTTCGCCTGACAACCGAGTACCACCGGTCACCACGAATCGCTCGCTCACGGAGCTCAGTGTAAACAGCGGGGACGACCGAGGTCCGTTTCGCCCGGTGGGCCCGGGTACGGTTTCTTCCATGGCAGTCCACCTGACCCGCATCTACACGCGAACTGGCGATGACGGATCCACCAGCCTCAGCGATTTCAGCAGGGTGTCGAAGAACGATCCCCGGCTGAAGGCCTACGCCGACTGCGACGAGACCAACGCCGCGATCGGCGTCGCGGTGTCGCTTGGCGCGCCCAACGAGCGGATCCTCGGCGTCCTACGCCAGATCCAAAACGACCTGTTCGACGCGGGTGCCGACCTGTCCACACCCGTCGTCGACAACCCGGAACATCCGCCCTTGCGCATCACCCAGGACTACGTCGACCGCCTCGAGACCTGGTGCGACGAGTTCAATGAGCCTCTCCCGGCCCTGAATTCGTTCGTGCTGCCGGGCGGGACCGCGTTGTCCGCACTGCTGCACGTGGCGCGGACGGTGGCGCGACGAGCGGAGCGCTCCGCGTGGCAAGCGATCGACGCGCACGGGGATTCGATCAGCCTGCTGCCCGCCAAATATCTCAATCGGCTCTCGGACCTACTGTTCATCCTGTCGCGCGTCGCCAATCCCGATGGCGATGTGCTCTGGCAGCCCGGCCGGACGAAGAGCTAGCTCGGTCGCCTGCGGGCCCTGGGGGACGGCCGCGACTCGAGCCACGAGGTGAACGCGGTCAAAGCGCCACGGTCGAGGGCGATCTCGTACCCCCTGCGGCTCTCCGGACCGGTGTCGCGGAGTTCGAGGACGACGATCTCCGAGCTCATGATGTCGAACTCGTCACCTCGTGGCGCGCGGCGCGACACCACCTCGATGCCACGCCGGGAAAGCCGCCGGTCGGGCCACCATCGCAGGCTCGACAGCCGGTAGAAACCGGCCTCACCACCGCGATAGCGGACTACTCCGTGGCGCCACCCGTGCCCGCCGACCGCGGGAACGTCGCGCAGGATCGCTGCCGATCCGCCAACCTGACGTAGCTTCCACAGCCGGTAGCTGAGCGCCACGACGACCAGCCCCAACACACCGACCAGCACGACCATGATCAGCATGGACGCGCTCATCGCGACGTCAGTCGAGTTCGCCTAGTGCGCGCAGGCGGGCCCGGCCCCATGCCGCGGTGCGCTCGTCATCCGACTCGGCGTCCTGCTTGGCTTGGTCGGCGTTGATCTCCGACTCGAATTCAGCGTTCTCGACCAGGATCCGAACGGCTTCCTCGGTGACGGACAGGAAGCCTCCGTCGACGGCGATGCGGAGGTCGTCCTCGCCATCGCGCTCGACACGCACCATGGCGTCGTCGACCAGTTGGGCGACCAACGGGATGTGCCTGGGCAGGATGCCGATCTCGCCCGCCGTGGTGCGGGTGAACACGAATGTCGCGTCACCCGACCACAACTCACGCTCGACGGCGACGATCTCGACGTGAATCTCAGCCACCGGTCACCACCTCTCGGTAAGAGCGCTCATCACAACTTTGCGCCGAAGCTCTCGGCCTTCTTGGCGAGGTCGTCCAGGCCGCCGATGAGGAAGAACGCCTGCTCGGGCAGGTGGTCGAACTCACCCTTGGTCAGCTTGTCGAAGGCCTCTATGGTCTCCTTCAGCGGCACCGTCGAGCCGGGCTGGCCGGTGAACTGCTCGGCCGCCATCATGTTCTGGCTCAGGAAGCGCTCGATGCGGCGTGCCCGGTTGACCAGCTGCTTGTCCTCCTCGGCCAGCTCGTCGACGCCGAGGATGGCGATGATGTCCTGAAGGTCCTTGTAGCGCTGCAGGACTCGAATGACTTCCTGGGCGACGCGGTAATGCTCCTCGCCAACCACCGCCGGGTCGAGAATCGTCGAGCTGGAGGCCAGCGGGTCCACCGCCGGGAAGATGCCCTTGGAGAACACCGCGCGAGAGAGCTCGGTGGTGGCATCCAAGTGCGCGAACGTGGTCGCCGGCGCCGGGTCGGTGTAGTCGTCGGCGGGCACGTAGACGGCCTGCATCGAGGTGATGGAGTGGCCGCGGGTGGAGGTGATGCGCTCCTGCAACTCACCCATCTCGTCGGCCAGCGTCGGCTGGTAACCCACCGCGGACGGCATGCGACCGAGGAGCGTCGAGACCTCGGAACCCGCCTGGGTGAACCGGAAGATGTTGTCGATGAACAACAACACGTCCTGCTTCTGCTCATCGCGGAAGTACTCCGCCATGGTCAGGGCCGACAGGGCGACTCGCATACGCGTGCCTGGCGGCTCATCCATCTGGCCGAACACGAGCGCGGTGTCCTTGAGCACGTCGGCGTCGGCGAGCTCGACCCAGAGGTCGTTGCCCTCACGGGTGCGCTCCCCCACGCCGGCGAACACCGACGTACCACCGAAGTTGCGGGCGATGCGGTTGATCATCTCCTGGATGAGCACGGTCTTGCCGACGCCGGCACCACCGAACAGGGCGATCTTGCCGCCACGCACGTACGGGGTGAGCAGGTCCACGACCTTCAGACCGGTCTCGAGCATTTCAGTTCTGGGCTCGAGCTCGGAGAAGGGCGGCGGCTTGCGGTGGATCGACCAGTGGTCGAAGTCCGTGCCGTAGCCCGGGTCGTCGAGGCAGTCACCGAGGGCGTTGAAGACGTGGCCCTTGACACCGTCGCCGACGGGTACGGAGATCGAGGCGCCCGTGTCGGTCACCTCGACACCGCGAACCAGGCCGTCGGTGGGCTGCATCGAGATGGTGCGCACCAGGTTGTCACCGAGGTGCTGAGCCACCTCGAGCGTCAGCGTCTTGGCCATCTGCTCGTAGGTGATCTCGGCGTGTAGCGCGTTGAACAGTTCGGGCACCGACCCCCGCGGGAACTCGATGTCGACGACCGGGCCGGTGATGCGGACCACGCGACCGGCGGTCTTGGAATCTTCTGCGGTGGCAGTCATTGTCTCTTCGCTTCTCTTCGCTTCCGGGGATGTGGGTATCGAGGGCTACTTGGCGTCGGAGAGCGCATTCGCGCCGCCGACGATCTCGCTGATTTCCTGGGTGATCTGAGCCTGACGCTCGCGGTTGGCCTCCAGCGTCAACGCCTTGATCAGATCGTCGGCGTTGTCGGTGGCCGACTTCATCGCGCGGCGCCGCGACGCGGATTCGGAGGCCGCGGCTTCCAACAGTGCCGAGTAGACCCGAGTGGCGATGTAGCGCGGCAGCAGCGCGTCGAACAGTTGCTCGGCGTTCGGCTCGAACGAGAACAGCGTCTGCGGACCGTCTTCGTGCTCACCGACGTACTCGATCACCATCGGCGCGACCCGCAGGGCAATTGCCGACTGAGACAGCATCGACCTGAACTGGGTGAAGACGATGTGCAGTTCGTCTACGCCCAGAATGCCGTCGTCGCCAGCGTCCCCGTCTTCGTCGTCGACCCCCGCCATGAAGGCGGCGACGAGCACGTCGGCAATCTCACGGGCCTGGTCGTAGGTGGGTCGCTCGGAGAAGCCGGTCCAGGAATCCTTGACCTCGCGCTGACGAAAGTTGTAGTAGCCCAAGGCCTTTCGTCCCACCGCGTAGATCACGGGCGTCTTGCCCTCGTCACGCAGCAGCGCGAAGAGCTCCTCGGACTGCCGCAGCACGTTGGCGTTGTAGGCCCCGCAGAGCCCCCGGTCGGAGGACACGACGAGCACACCGGCGCGCTTGGGCGACTCCCGCTCGACGAGCAGCGGATGATCCAGCGCACTGGCACCCGCCAACTCGGTGAGCATGTTGGTGATCTCTTCTGCGTACGGCCGAGCTGCCTGAACGCGCGCTTGCGCCTTGGCAATCCGCGACGTCGCAATGAGCTCCTGGGCCTTGGTGATCTTCTTGATCGACCCGGCGGAGCGGATGCGTCCGCGTAGCTCGCGCAGTGTGGCTGCCATGTCTCCTACTTCTTCTTCGGCGCCGGCTTGCGAACCTTGACCGATTCCTTCTCGACGTCCTCTTCGTCCATCGCCTCGGTCTCGGCCTCGTTGACGGCAACGGAGCTACCGTCGGTGGCGGCGAATCCCTTCTTGAAGTCGTTGACGATCTCGGTCAACTTCTCCTGGGCCTCTTCCGGGAACTTCTTGCTCTCCCGGATGTCGCTCAAGATGCCCTCGTGGCTCGCGCCGACGTGCTCGAGGAACTCGGACTCGAAGCGCTGGACGTCTTCCACGGGGACCGAATCCAGGTGACCCTTGGTGCCGAGGAAGATCGCGATGACCTGCTGCTCGACCGACAGCGGGCTGTACTGGGGCTGCTTGAGCAGCTCCACCAGCCGGCTGCCGCGCTCGAGCTGCGCCTTCGAGGTCGGGTCCAGATCGGACGCGAACGCCGCGAAGGACTCCAATTCGCGATACTGCGACAGGTCCAGTCGCAAGGAGCCCGCGACCTCCTTCATGGCCTTGATCTGCGCGGCACCACCGACGCGAGACACCGACACACCCACGTTGATGGCCGGTCGCACGCCCTGGTTGAACAGGTCGGACTCCAGGAAGCACTGGCCGTCGGTGATCGAGATGACGTTGGTGGGAATGAACGCCGAGATGTCGTTGGCCTTGGTCTCGATGATCGGCAGGCCGGTCATCGAACCACCGCCCAGTTCGTCGGACAGCTTCGCACAACGTTCCAGCAGACGGGAGTGCAGGTAGAAGACGTCGCCGGGGAACGCCTCGCGACCTGGCGGGCGGCGCAGCAGCAGCGAGATCGCGCGGTAGGCGTCGGCCTGCTTGGACAGATCGTCGAACACGATGAGAACGTGCTTGCCGTCGTACATCCAGTGTTGACCGATGGCCGAACCCGTGTACGGCGCAAGCCACTTGAAGCCGGCGGGGTCAGAGGCCGGGGACGCCACGATGGTGGTGTACTCCATCGCGCCGCCCTCTTCGAGCGCGCGCTTGACGCTGGCGATCGTGGTGCCCTTCTGGCCGATCGCGACGTACACGCAGCGCACCTGCTGCTTGGGATCACCGGTTTCCCACGCCTGACGCTGGTTGAGGATCGTGTCCACGCAGACGGCGGTCTTGCCGGTCTTGCGGTCGCCGATGATCAGCTGACGTTGCCCGCGACCGATCGGGGTCATCGCATCGATGGCCTTGATGCCGGTCTGCAGCGGCTCGGACACGCCCTGCCGCTGAACCACCGACGGTGCCTGGACTTCGAGCGCGCGGCGGGTGTCCGTTTCGATGTCGCCTTGCGCGTCGATCGGCTGGCCCAGGGGGTTGACCACGCGTCCGAGGAATGCGTCACCGACGGGGACCGACAACACTTCACCGGTGCGCTTGACCTGCTGGCCCTGCTCGATCTTCTCGAAGTCGCCGAGGATGACCGCGCCAATGCTGTGCTCGTCCAGGTTCAGTGCGACACCGAGAACGCCACCGGGGAACTCGAGGAGCTCCTGCGTCATCACCGAGGGCAGGCCCTCGATGTGCGCGATGCCGTCACCGGCGTCGATGACCGTGCCGATCTCTTCGCGCTCGGTATCGGCGGAGAACGAGGACACGTACTCCTCGACGGCACCTTCGATGTCAGCAGCGGAGATTGTCAACTCTGCCATGTTCTGGTCTTCCTACCTTTTGATGTGGATTGTGGGTCAGTCGGGCAGCTGGGTCTGCGCAGCGGCCAGGCGCGACGCGATGGAGCCGTCGATCACCTCGTCGCCGACGGTGATTGCGAGACCGCCGAGCAGTTCGGACGCGACGTTGAGCTGAACGGACACGGGATGTCCGTAGATCCGGGTCAACACCTCGACCAGTCGGGTGCGCTGGGCGTCCGAGAGGTCTGCGGCCGCGCTGACGTGCGCGACGAGCTCGCCGCGACGGGCCACTGCGAGTTCGGCCAAATCGACGACCGCCTCGTCGGCCCGTTCGCCGCGAAGCTGGCTGATCGTCTGTGACAGCAGAGCAGCCGCGGTCCCCGTGACACCGGAACCCTCGATGACCTTGTTCAGCAACTCGACTCGGCCGCTCGCCGGCGTCGTGTAGTCACCGAGTGCAGCGGACAGGCGCGGTTCGGCGTCGAGGACGCGACCGAAGCGGAAGAGCTGGTCCTCGACGGCGTCGACCTCATCGTCGAGCTCGGCACGCTTCAGAAGGGCAAGACGTGCGGTGTGCTCGACCCCGGCGACCAGATCGGCCTCCGCGGACCACCGCTGGGATGCCGCGGCGCGCAGCAGCTTCAGCGTGTGATCGTCCACCTTGCCGCCGAAGAGCCGATCGACGAGGCGGACCTTGGCATCGTGATCGTCGCTGGGCTTGGCGAGATTCTTGGTGAGGCTGGGCTCGGCGATGAGCACCGATACCACCGAAGCGAGTTCGTCGGCGAGCGTGGTCAAACCCGACGAGTCGAGATCACCTGCCACGTCGTCGAATTCGCCGCTGAGCGTGGCGAACGCCTCACGGCTGGCAGCGCGGAACCGTGCCGACGCGCCGGTCTCGACCGTCGCGCTCGACGGGGCCATGTCGTCAAGCTCGTCGAGGAAGCGATCCACTGTGGCGGCCTGTGCGGCCGGATCGGCCACGTGGGCACGCACCAGCTCGTCGGCCTTGCCGACCGACTCCTGTCCGAGACCCTGCCGCAGCTGCCGGATCAGTTGCTGCCGCATGAGCTGAACCTGCTGCGCACCTTGAGCCTTGAGGCGTTCGGCTTCGACGCCCGCCTGCTCCTGCAATTGGCTGGCGATGCGCTCGGAATCGTGCCGCGCCTCCTCGGTGACCTTCGAGGCTTCCCGTTCCGCCTCTTCGAGCGCCTTCGCGTGCATGGCGTCCGCTTCGGCGAGTTTCTTCTCCGCTTCGGCACTTTCGGCGAGCGCCGTGCGCACCGCGTCCTGCTGCTTCTGCATCATCGTCTTCACCGGCGGCACGACGAAGCGCCACAGGATGTAGACGATGAGCGCGAACCCGATCAGCTGACCGATGAATGTCGACATTTAGCGGCTCCCGCCTGATTGCACGTCGACGCCCAGAATGCGGCTCGCCAGCGTGGTGGACAGGCTGTCCACCGACGACTCGAGGGCGGATTCCGTCGACGAGCGCTGTCCGGCCAATTCGGCATCTGCCTCGCTTACGGTCTCGGCGACCTCACCGCTGGCCTCGGCGCGCTTCTCGTCGATGACCTGCCGACCGGCCACCCGGGCCTCGTCGCGGATCGACGACGCCTCGGAGCGAGCTCCGGCCATCGCCTGGTCGTAGTCGGCTTGCGCCGCTGCGACCTGTTCCGCCGACTTGCGGGAGTCCCCCGCCGTCTTGGCCAGCATGGCCTCCCGCTCCGCGAGAACCTTGCTGATCGGTGGCACAACCCATTTCGTGATCACACCGAGGACGATCAGGAAGATGATCAGCACGACGAAGAAGGTCCCGTTGGGGATCAGGAAGTTGTTCCCCCCGCCGCCTCCTTCGCCCGCTGCCTGGCTGGAGGCCAGGATGTTGATGCCGTCCGCCAGGACGGTTGACCAGAGTTCACCCATGCCGACGATTTACTGCAGGCCCGGCGTGGCGAAGACGAACAGCGCCATGAACGCAAGGTTGATGAAGTATGCGGCTTCCACCAGACCGACGGTGATGAAGAACGGCGTGAAGAGGCGGCCCTGTGCTTCGGGCTGCCGCGCGATGCCGGAGATCAGCGCGTTACCGGCGATGCCGTCGCCGATACCCGCGCCGATTGCGCCGCCACCCATGATCAATCCACCACCGATGAGAGCACCGGCCGTGATGAGGGCGTTTGGATCCATTCCTTATTCCTCCTTGGTAACTGGTGGTGGTACCACCAGGACTGCTGGCGTACGGGGTCGTACTGGCTTTTAGTGGTGCGCTTCTTCTTTGGTGTCGTGACTGTCCTTGGCATCGTGGTCGTCGTCGTGATCGAGCTCCATCGACTGACTGAAGTACAGAATCGTCAACAGGGCGAAGATGAACGCCTGGATCAGACCGACGAAGAGGTCGAACGTCTTCCAGATGGCATTGGGTGCCCACTGGATGTACCAGGGGAACATCGCGATGAGCGCGACCAGGATGCCGCCGGCGAAGATGTTGCCAAAGAGTCGCAGAGCCAACGAGATCGGCTTGGCGAGTTCCTCGATGATGTTGATCGGCGCCATCAACGTGACGTGACCCTTGACGACCTTCTTCGCGTGGCCCCAGCCGCCGCGACGCCACACACCTGCAGCGTGGTAACAGATGAAGACGAACGCGGCGAGCGCCAGCACGTAGTTGATGTCCGACGCAGGCGCCTTGATCAATTCGCCTGCGGCGCCGTCGGATCCGCCATACTGCACCGGCAGCACCGCAAGCCAGTTCGACACCAGGATGAACACGAAGATGGTCACGGCGAGCGGTAGCACGAACGGAGCGATCTTCATGCCGATCGCGGCCTCGACCTGCTGGCGCATCTGAATCGTGATGGTCTCGAAGAACAGTTGAACTCCGCCGGGCACACCGGTCGAGGTGACCTTGGACTTCAGGTAGAACGCGAGCGCGATGACGATGACGGCCGCGATCGAGGTGGAGATGATGGTGTCGCCGTTGAAGGTCATGCCCAGGAAATGGAACACGTACTCATGGGTCCCGACGTGGATCGGTGCTCCACCCTCGGCGGCGAGGAAGGTCTCATTCATTGCCGTCTGTCAATCCTTCGATTCCGATTCCAGCACGTCCAGTCCGTTGGTGCGGATCTTCTTCAGCACGGGGATGCTGGTGCTCAGCACCAACACGGCCTGGAAGATCGCGAGCCCAAAGAGCACGGCGAGGCCGTCGTGCTTCTTGAACACGATGGCGATGGTCAGCCCGATCGCCGTGACGAAGAACAGCCGCATCGCGGAGTTGACGGCCATCTTCTTCTTGAGGGGGTGGTCCTCGGCGGTGATCGACTCGACCGCACGACGCACCAACAGCGCGTTGACCAAGCCGAGGCCGAGGCCGACGCCAAAGAAGGCTCCGAAGAAGACGTGGCCGATGAATCCGGACGCCACCAGAGCCACCGCGGTGAGCGCGATGCAGACGATCAGGAGACGCATCGGCCGGAACGCGACGGATGGGAACACCAACGGCGCGTCCTGCGCTGGTGTCGTCACTGACTCACCTCAATCCACGCTTTCACGGAAGCTGTCCCCTTTGACGTCAATGATCCGGCGCGTGCCCGCCGAGCGTATCGGAGGGCGTCGGTCGCGCTGGAATCACCCAAGGGGTTGCTCCCTTTGTCGGTCGTACATCGGCTCCGATCGGCTGGTGCAAAGCCGATGGGCCGGGCCGGCAACCCGCGAGGTTTTTCGGGTTCTGCCAGCACCGTACCACATGGTAGGCAGGCCTAAACGGGGTACTACTACTTAGCGTCGTACACCTTAGTCTGAGAGCTCGCTGGGAACTTCTCTGCCCCTCCGCAACAGTGGAATGAGCGTGATGACGACGGCGACGACGATCGCCGCGAGCATGACCGCGCCGGTGTATCGGGGGTCGAAGAAGATCGTGCTGGCCGCGCCGAGGGCGACGATGCCCACCCACATGTAGATCAACAGCACGACCCGTCGGTGGGAGTGGCCGATCTGTAGGAGTCGGTGGTGCAGATGCATCTTGTCCGGGCTGAAGGGGCTGCGTCCAGCACGGGTGCGGCGCACGATGGCCAGCGCCATGTCCAGGGCGGGCACGAACATCACCGCGACCACCAGAAGGAAGGGCGACAGCAGCGCGAAGACGTCACGGGCGCCGTAAGCGTTCTGCGAGATGGGCCCGGCGGCCGTGGTCGAGGCCGCCGCCAACATCAGTCCGATCAGCATCGAGCCGGAGTCACCCATGAAGATCTTGGCCGGATGGAAGTTGTGGGGCAGGAACCCCAGGCAGGCACCGGCCAGGACCACCGAGATCACCGCGGGCGGGTAGAACAGCACGTCGCCACCGTGGTCTCTGAGCAGTCCGACGGAGAAGATGCAGATCGCCGCGGCGGTGATCAATCCGAGGCCGGCGGCCAGCCCGTCCAGGCCGTCCACGAAGTTCATGGCGTTGACGATCGACACCGTCAGCGCCAACGTCAGCAGGATGGACGTCACCTGGTCGAGCACGATCGTGCCGACGCCGCCGATCGGGATGTACAGCACACTCCATGCGACGCCCATCGTGACCAGCACGCTCGCGGCGGTGATCTGGCCGGCGAACTTGGTCAGGGCGTCGAGACCCCACCGGTCGTCGATCAACCCGATCGCCATGATCAGCCCACCAGCCACGACGACCGCGGGCATGCCCGACGAGTAGACGAAGCCGCGGGTCAGTGCCGGCAGCTGCGAGGCGAGAAGCACGGCCGCGACGATGCCGACGTACATCGCCAAGCCACCCATGCGCGGCGTCGGCTGTGTGTGGACGTCGCGTTGGCGCGGGTAGGCCACGGCCCCGAGGCGGGTGGCCAGGGCTCGCACCCAGCCCGTCGCGAAATACGTGACGATGGCCGCCGTGAGCCCGACGAGCGCGAGCTCGCGCAGCGGGACGCCGGCACCGCGATCCGACAATGCGAGCAGGCCCTCCACGCGGTGAAATCTACTGGACCGACCTGAGACCGCCCGCCAGCCTTAGCTCGAGAGCGTCTCCGGCTCGAGCCCGAGGACGTCGGCGATGGCTGCAGACGTGACGGGCCCCTCGCGCAGTACGCGGGGTTGCGCGCCGGTGAGGTCGACGATCGTAGACGCCGAACCCCGCGCGGACGGTCCGGCCTCCAGGTACACCTCGACCAGGTCGCCGAGCTGGTCGCGGGCGTCCGCGGCCGTGACGGCGGCGGGCCTTCCCGAGATGTTCGCGCTCGACACCGCCATGGGCCCGACCTCGCGCAGCAACTCGATCGCCACCGGATGCAGTGGCATGCGCAGCATCACCGTGCCCTGCGCATCGCCAAGGTCCCACTGCAGCGACGGCGCTTGCTGAACGACCAGGCTCAGCGCGCCGGGCCAGAAGGCGCGGATGAGGTGCCTGGCCGATTCGGGCACCGAATACACCAGCCCATCGATGGTGTGCCACGACCCGACGAGGACGGGTACCGGCATGTCGCGACCGCGTCCCTTGGCGGCCAGGAGCGCCGCGACGGCGGCCCCGTCGAAGGCGTCGGCGCCGATACCGTAGACCGTGTCGGTGGGCAGCACCACCAAGCGGCCGCCCTTGAGCGCGCTGATCGCCGAGGCGATGCCGGCCGGCCGTTGAGCCGGGTCGGCGCAGTCGAACACCTCACTCATGCGCGATCCCGCTCCGCTTCTCGCTGTAGCTCATGCGCGATCCCGCTCCGCTTCTCGCTGTAACTCATGCGCGATCCCGCTCCGCTTCTCGCTGTAGCTCATGTTCCCTAGCCTGAACCCCTTCGCCTCGCCGTGACGAACCGGGGGCGACCGGCCAGGTCCCGGCGCGATGTGACCTCGATGAAGGCACCGCAGTCCTCGAACAACGCCACGGTCTGCGCGGCGGTGTCGTCGTCGTGCTCGACGGCGACGCCCCCGCCGGGGCGCAGCAGCCGGGCGGCCAGCGTCACGATCGGGCCGATGATCCGCATCCCGTCGGGTCCGCCGAATAGAGCGTGAGCCGGATCATGCTCAGCCACTTCGGGATCCAGTACGGCGTCGTCTGGAATGTAGGGCGGATTCGACACCAGCAGGTCGACGGTGCCGTCGTACTCTTCGAGCAATCCGGGTCCGGTGACGTCGGCCTCGACGAGCTCGACGTCGTAGCCCGCACGGTTTCGCCGCGCGTACGCCAGCGCTTCGGCGGAGTCCTCGACGGCGATGACATGCGCCCCCGGCGTCGCCGCGGCCAGCGCAACGGCGAGCGCCCCCGACCCGGTGCAGAGGTCCACGATCAGCGGGGCTCGCGGAAGCGGTTGCCCGAGCGCCCATTCCAGCAGCGACTCGGTCTCGGGCCGCGGGATGAACACTCCAGGACCGACTTCGAGGACGAGCGACCCGAATGCGGCCGACGCGGTCAGGTGCTGCAGGGGCACCCGGCGCGCACGTGCGTCCACGACGGCGCCGTAGCCGGCGTAGAAGTGCTCGTCGGGATCGTGGAATCGCAGCAGTCCGCGATCGACGCCCGCAGTGTGCGCGGCGAGGAGTTCGGCGTCGACGCGAGCACTGTCGATGCCGGCCCTGGTCAGCGTGGCGGCCGCCTCGTCGATGGCTCGCCGCAACCGGGTCATGTCTCCTGCAGCCTGGCTTGTCTGTCGGCGGCGGCCAACGCGTCGAACATCGGATCGAGGTCCCCGTCGAGGACCTGGTCGAGGTTGTGCGCCTTGAAACCGATGCGATGATCGGTGATCCGGTTCTCGGGATAGTTGTACGTGCGGATGCGCTCACTGCGGTCCACGGTGCGGATCTGGCTGGCCCGGTCGGCTGACGCGTCAGCCGACGCCTGCTCCTCCGCGAGCGCCTGCAGTCGGGCGGCGAGCACGATCATTGCGCGGGCCTTGTTCTGCAGCTGCGAACGCTCGTTCTGGCAGGTCACGACGATGCCCGTCGGGAGGTGCGTGATGCGGACCGCCGAGTCGGTGGTGTTGACGCCCTGGCCGCCCTTGCCCGAGGACCGGTACACGTCGATGCGCAGATCGGACTCGTCGATGGAGACCTCGGCGACGTCTTCGGGTTCAGGATAGACCAGCACGCCTGCGGCCGAGGTATGCACCCGGCCCTGGGATTCAGTGACCGGCACCCGCTGCACGCGGTGCACGCCACCTTCGAACTTCAGCCGCGACCAGACGCCGTCGAGGCTGGCTCCCTTGCTGGCGATCGTGAGCGTGGCGTCCTTGTATCCCCCGAGATCGGAGAAGGTCTCGTCCAGCACGGTGACGTTCCAGCCGTGGCGTTCGGCGTACCTGACGTACATGCGGGCGAGGTCGGCAGCGAACAGGGCCGATTCCTCGCCGCCCTCTCCCGACTTCACCTCCATGACCACGTCGTCCCCATCATGTGGGTCGCGCGGGGCCAGAAGGTCGCCGAGCTGCTGTTCGAGTTCGGCTACACGGGTGGTCAGGTCGGGCACCTCGGCGGCGAACGACGCGTCCTCGGTGCCCAGTTCGCGGGCGGCCTCGAGGTCGCCGCGAGCGGTCTCCAGCTTGCGGTGGGTGGACACGACGGGCGCCAACTGGGCGAACCGGCGACCCACCCGGCGGGCCGCGCCCGCGTCGGCATGCAGGGCGGGATCGGAGAGCTGACGTTCGAGGTCGGCATGCTCAGCGAGCAGCGCATCGACTCGCGTCGCGGCATCGGTCCCTGCCATCGTGCCCTCCTTCGACGAACCCATCACGGAAACGCAAGCGGCGCCCGTCCTTCGCACGAATGCGTCGGAACGGGCGCCGTTTGAGCAGCTACTTCTCGGTTGCAGCCTTCTCACCGGAGGTGCGCTTGCCGTAGCGCTTCTCGAAGCGGGCCACGCGGCCGCCGCTGTCGAGGATCTTCTGCTTGCCGGTGTAGAAGGGGTGGCACTGGGAGCAGACCTCGACCACGATGTGGCCGCTCTCCTTGGTGCTGCGGGTCTGGAAGCTGTTACCACAGCCGCAGACCACGCTGGTCTCTACGTAGTTGGGGTGAATACCCGATTTCATGTTGGTCCTCTTCAATAGGTGGTCGCCGGGTCGCCTGAAGTCACTGACCCGAGTCTTCAGACGTGAACCGGAACCGAGGGGTCGACGGTCGATTATGCCAGGTCAGCCGCCAACTACCTAAACGACCGGACACCGGTGCCTATTCCACGGTGCTCAGCGGGCCGAGCGACGCGTCGAGGAACGCGGTCCCGTCGCGCTTCCACAGCACCCGACCCTCCGGATCGACGCCACGGGTGATCAATTCGCGTTTGAGGATCTTGTTGGTCGCCGTGCTCGGTAGGTCCTCGGCCACCCACACGTAACGCGGCCAGGCCTTCGGCGAGAGATCCCGCTGGGCCTTCAGGAACTCCTCGAACGCCTGGGGGCTCAGCTCGGCGCCGTCGCGCAGCACGATCGCCGCCATGACCTGATCACCCACGTGTTCGTCTGGCACCGGATACACCGCCACTCGACTGATGTCATTGAGCCGCAACAGGATTCGCTCGATGGGCGCGGTGGTCAGGTTCTCTCCGTCGACCCGCATCCAGTCCGCCGTCCGCCCGGCGAGGTAGATCCACCCGTCGGCGTCCCGATAGGCGAGATCCCCGGACCAGTACATGCCGTGGCGCAGCCGCTGGTCGGTGGCTGCGGGGTCGTTGTAGTACCCACGGAACAGGCCGCTTCCGCTGGTATTGACCAGCTCCCCCGTCGCCGCGTCGGGATTGAGCAGGGCGCCGTCGTCGTCGAACCGGGCCACGTCGCACTCGACGACGGTCTCGGGGTCGTAGATGGCCACCCCGGGGAAGCCCTTGCCGATCGATCCCGGCGGGCAGTCGTCGGGCCTGGTGATGATCACGGCCGTCTCAGTCGAACCGAAACCGTCCCACACCGAGCAGCCGAACCGCCGGCTGAACTCGGCGATGTCACGGTCTGCCGCCTCGTTTCCGAACGCGATCCGCAACGGGTTGTCACCGTCGTCGGGCTGCTCGGCCGTAGCCAGGATGTAGGCCAGCGGCTTGCCCACGTAGTTCATGTAGGTCGCGCCATAGCGGCGGACGTCGGGCAGGAACTTCGACGCCGAGAACGCGGCGGGCACCATCGCGGCACCCGCGCCGAGGGCGACGCTCCAGCCCGCGTACACCGCGTTCGAGTGGAACAGCGGCATCGCCAGGTAGCAGACGTCGGACCCGTCGAGACCGTACCGCTCGACGAGTGCACTTCCCGCGAACAGGACGATCGCATGCGGCACTTCGACCGCCTTGGGTTCACCGCTGGTGCCCGAGGTGAAGATCATCATGAACGTGTCGTCCGGCTCGACCTCGCGATGGGGCACCAACGCGGGCGCGGTGCCGATCCGTTGCGCCCAGTCCTGGCTACTCGTGTCGATCACGGTGACACCGGGCAGGTCGACGCCGTCGAGCAGGTGTCGATGGTCGGGGCCGGTGAGGACCAGCTGGCAGTCGACGCGCGCGATATCGCGGGCTAGAGCGTCCCCGCGGCGTGTGGTGTTGATGCCGCATAGGACGTATCCGCCGAGGCCCGCGGCGGCCAACGCGGTCAACATGTCCGGGGTGTTCCCCATGAGCGCGCCGACGTGCAGCGGGCGCGACGGGTCCGCTGCCTCGATGACGGCGGCGGCGTGCGCGCTCGCCTCGGCGATGTGTTGGCGCCATGTCCACGACGCCTCACCGTGCTTGACGGCGACGGAGTCCTGATCGGCTCTCGCCCGGAGCAACTGCTGGAGTGTGTCCGCCATCGTTGGCTACCTCGGTCTCGGGTGTGAACAGAATGTACGAAGTGTCTACCACCGACCCGGCAGACGGTACCGTCTGGCAACGGGCAGAATGCATCAGTCCCACCCTCTAGCGCCGAAAGACGAACAGGAGTCCGCCGTTGACGAGCGCCACCGCACCCCGGCCGGCATCCAGAAGCGTGCGGGATCGGCTGATCGACGCCGCCGAAGTGTGCCTGCGCGCCAAGGGCATTCGGTCGACGACGGTCTCCGAGGTCGCGGAGGTGGCTGGCGTCTCGCGGGGCTGGCTGTATCGGCACTTCCCCGACAAGAACTCGTTGCTCGGTGCCGCGATCGTGCGGCTCAACGACGCCTACTGGTCGGAATCGCACGCGATGCTCGAGCAGATCGACGGTCTCGACGAGCAGATCGCCGCGGGGATCCGCCACGGTCGGTCGGCCTACGCCGATCCCGGCGCGCTGCTGATGAAGCTGCGTGTGGAGGAGCCGGAGGAGTTCGCGGCCTGTGCGGGCGCGGGTGTCCTCGGCCTGGTGCCCGACCTGGGTGAATTCTGGTCGCGGTACCTGGTCGCCGCCCGGGATCGCGGCGAGATCCATCCCGACGTGGACATCGCCGAGGCGTCGGAGTGGGTGGCTCGGGCGCTGCTGTCGCTGGCCACGGTGCCCGGCCGAGAACTCGACCCCGCCGACCACGACGCGGTGCTCGGGCACGTCCGTCGCTACGTGATGCCGGGCCTTCGGGCCGACCCCGCCGCAGACTGAGCGTGAACGCAAAGAACCCCCGACGGCGTGTCGGGGGCTCTTGCGATCGGACCAACTAGTCGGAATCCATGTTCTGAGGCGTGGTCTTGGAGACCTGCACCAGGAACTCGTAGTTGTTCTTCGTCTTGCGCAGCTGGCTCATCAGCAGGTCGATCGCCTGGTGCGAGTCCAGCCCCGACAGCACGCGACGCAGCTTGTGCACGACCGCGAACTCGTCACTCGAGAGCAGAAGCTCGTCCTTGCGGGTACCGGACGGATTGACGTCCACCGCGGGGAAGACGCGACGCTCGGCGATCTTGCGGTCGAGCTTGATCTCGGCGTTGCCGGTGCCCTTGAACTCCTCGAAGATGACCGTGTCACCGGTGGAACCGGTCTCGACCATGGCCGTGGCGATGATCGTCAGCGAGCCGCCGTCCTCGATGTTGCGGGCCGCGCCCAGGAAGCGCTTCGGCGGGTACAGCGCCGTCGAGTCGACACCACCGGAGAGGATGCGCCCCGAAGCCGGCGATGCGTTGTTGTAGGCACGGCCGAGGCGCGTGATCGAGTCCAGCAGGACGACGACGTCCTTGCCCTGTTCGACCAGTCGCTTGGCTCGCTCGATGGCCAACTCGGCGACCGCCGTGTGGTCTGTCGGCGGCCGGTCGAAGGTGGAGGCAATGACCTCACCCTTGACCGAGCGCTGCATGTCGGTGACCTCCTCAGGTCGCTCGTCGACGAGCACGACCATGAGGTGACATTCCGGGTTGTTCGTGGTGATCGCGTTGGCGATCGCCTGCAGGATCATCGTCTTGCCCGCCTTGGGCGGCGAGACGATGAGGGCGCGCTGGCCCTTGCCGATCGGCATGATCAGGTCGATCACACGCGTCGTCAGCCGGTCGGGAGTGGTCTCCAAACGCAGCCGCTGATTCGGGTACAGCGGGGTCAGCTTCTGAAACTCGGGGCGGTTCCTCGCGTCCTCGACGGGGCCGCCGTTGACCGAGTCGAGCCGCACCAGCGGATTGAACTTCTGCCGCGGGTTCTGGCCGCTGTTACCGCCGCCACCGCCCTCGCCCTCGCGGGCCACACGGACGGCGCCGGTGATCGCATCACCGCGGCGCAGGCCGTTCTTGCGAACCATGTTCATGGAGACGTAGACGTCGTTGGTGCCGGCCAGGTACCCGGAGGTACGGACGAAGGCGTAGTTGTCGAGGACGTCGAGGATGCCCGCGACGGGCTGGACGACGTCGTCCTCACGCAACTCGGTGTCGCGGTCGCGGTCGCGGTCGTTGCCGCCGCCGCCGCCGCCCTGCACGTCGCCGCGCTCGCCACGGCGCCGGCGGTCGCGGAACCGACGGCCACGCCTGCCCTGGCGTCCGTCGCCGTCGTCGTCGTCGTCGTTCTGGTTCTGGTTGTTGTTCTGGTTCTGGTTGTTGTTCTGGTTGTTGCCGTTGTTCTGGTTGTTGTTGTTCTGGTTGCCGCGGTTTCCGTTGTTCTGACGGTCGTTGTTGCGCGGACCGTCGGACTGGGCGGAGTCCTTCTCGTCACCAGCAGACTTGTCGCCGGCCGACTTCTCGTTGGCGGGCTTGTCGTTCTTCTCGCCACGGTCCGCCTTGTCGGCGGCCTTGTCTGCGGGAGCCTCGGCGGGTGCCTTCTCCTCGGTCGCGACTTTGGCCTCGGGGGCCTTCTGCTCGGGCTTCTCCGTGTCGACCGCGGCACCGGCGCCACGTGACGAGCCACGTCGCTCGCGGCGCGGCGGCGCGGGAGCCTCGGCGGCGGCTGCGGCGGGCGGTGCCGACTCGGCGGCAGGCGCGGGCTCGGCGACGGCTTGCTTCGTCGCGGCACCTGCGCCGTTGGTCTCACCGCGGTGTTCGCGGATGGCAGCGATCAGCTCGCTCTTGCGCATACCCGAGGAGCCCTTGATGCCGAGCTGTCCGGCCAGCGCCCGAAGGTCGGGGAGGACCATGGCGGTCAGGGAGGTCGGGCGATCGCCCGAGGCCGAAACGGCGCCCGAGGTGCTTCCCGTGGTCGGTGCCGGGGCCGAATCACTCGGTGCAGCCGAAACCGCTTCCACGGTGGGTGATTTCACGGGGCTCTGCAGCTCGACGTCGTCGTTGCTGCTACCAGCCGTGATGAGGTCCGTATCAGTCACGGATTTCCTTTCTTTCCCCCGCCGATCCGATTGTGCGGGGGTTCGTCGCATTCGGCTGAACCGCCAAATGCCGGGCTACCAAGTGCCTACTGATGCTCTGGTCCACCGTTGCTATAGATCCATTGCCTGTAGATCCATTGCTGTTACAACGGTGATCGCCGGGATTCGCCGTCGTACGGCGAACCGTCATCCACGAGAAGGATTGGTAGTCGTCCTAGTGTAGGCGCAGGCACAGACGTGCGATTGCTGGACGAGAGCGAGAATAACCCGCATTCTCGTGGGAAGCAAGAACCTCGCCTGATTCAGGTGTGAAGGTTGTCAACTACACGGCTCCGGTCTTGGACCCGAGACCATCCGAGATGGCCTCGGTCGATGCCCAGCGAACATGCTGGCCGACCGACATTTCCTGGACGGAGAAACCGTGGGCGACGCCGTACTCGATGGCCGCCCTGGGAAGCTCCGACTCGGTGCTGAAGGCGATCACCGCGGGCCCGGCACCGGAGAGCACCGCTGCCACCCCAGAACGACGCAGGATCTCGATGTATTCCGCGGAGGCGGGCATCGCCGCCGCACGCTGCGGCTGATGCAGGCGGTCCTCGGTGGCCGCCATGAGCAGATCCGGGCGTTCGGTGAGGGCCACCACCATCAACGCGGCGCGGCTGAGGTTGAAACGTGCGTCCGCGTGGCTGACGTGATCGGGCAGGACGGCACGGGTCTCCGCCGTCGACGAACGCACCTCGGGAATGGCGGTGAAGAGGCGAATGTCGGGGTGCAGGTGCACTTCGGCGGCGGCGTACCTCGGTTGCGGAGCCTCGCCCTCGGTCCACGACACCACCGTGCCACCGAGGACGGCCGCCGACGCGTTGTCGGGGTGCCCTTCGAACTCCGAGGACAGCTGAATGAGGTCGGCGTCGGATAGCGGCGCTGAACTCGATTGCGCCACAAGACCATTGGCTGCGGCGAGACCGCCGACGACGGCAGCGGCGGAGGAGCCGAGCCCGCGCGAGTGCGGGATCGAGTTGCGCGTCTTGACGATCAGTCCTCCGACGCTCACCCCCGCCGCGCGCAGACCATGCTCGACGGCGCGCACCACGAGATGCGAGCAATCCACCGGAACCTGTCCGGCCCCCTCCCCCTCGACCTCCACGTGAAGACCGAAATCGGTTGTCTGCACGTAGATTTCGTCATACAAGCCCAGCGCCAAGCCAAGGCTGTCGAAACCTGGGCCGAGGTTGGCGCTCGACGCGGCCACGACGGAGGTGGCGGCCAGCCCAGCGGGAAGGGCGTGCACGCTGCTAGGCCAAGCCGAGCTCGGCCGCAACGGCAATGGGGTCCACCGCGATCGCCATCACGGGTGGGAGCTCCTTCAGTGCCGTGTCCGGATCCTTCAGTCCGTTGCCCGTGACCGTGCACACCACGGTGGAGCCGCGCTGGACCCAGCCGTCGTCGATCGACTTGAGCAGGCCGGCGATGCTGGCCGCGGACGCCGGCTCGACGAACACTCCCTCGCTGCGCGCCACCAGGTGGTAGGCGGCGAGGATCTCCTCGTCGGTGGCGGCCAGGAAGCGGCCGTTCGACTGCTGCTGCGCCTCGACCGCGGAGTTCCACGACGCCGGCGAGCCGATCCGGATGGCGGTGGCGATGGTCTCGGGTTTCGCGACCGGCTGACCCGACACCAAGGGAGCGGCACCCGCGGCCTGGGTGCCGAGCATGCGGGGTAGCTTGTCGATCAATCCGTCGCGGTGATACTCGGTGTAGCCCTTCCAGTACGCGGTAATGTTTCCCGCGTTGCCGACGGGGAGGGCGTGGACGTCGGGAGCCTCACCGAGGGCGTCGACGATCTCGAACGCCGCCGTCTTCTGACCTTCGATCCGGTACGGATTCACCGAGTTCACCAGCGACACCGTCGGGAAGTCGTTGGTCAACTTGCGGGCCAACTCGAGACAATCGTCGAAGTTCCCGTCGATCTGAATGATCTTGGCGCCGTGCATGACCGCCTGGGCCAGCTTGCCCATGGCGATCTTGCCCTGCGGGATCAGGACCGCACAGGTGATCCCCGCCCGTGCGGCGTAGGCGGCCGCCGATGCCGACGTGTTGCCGGTGGAGGCGCACAGCACGGCCTTCTGGCCGCGGGCCACCGCCTCGGTCACCGCCATCGTCATGCCGCGGTCCTTGAACGAGCCGGTGGGGTTGAGCCCCTCCACCTTCAGGTACACCGTGCAGCCGGTCTGTTCGGAGAGGCGCCTGGCGTCGATGAGCGGCGTGCCGCCCTCCAGCAGGGTGATCGGAGTCCAGCCGTCCTCCACGGGGAGCCTGTCGCGGTAGGCGGCGATCAGGCCGGGCCACGGCTGGTGCACCGTGGTGCGGGCGGCGCTACTCATTCGTTCGTCCCTTCCAGACGCAACACGCTGTTGATGCTCGAGACGACGTCGAGATCGGCAAGGGCGTCAACCGTTTCCGAGAGCGCGGCGTCGGTCGCCCGGTGGGTCACGACGACGATGCGCGCCCCACACCGTTGGCCCTCCTCGTCGACCATGCCCTCCTGGCGGACCTCCGCGATGCTGACCTCGCGCTTGCCGAACTCGGCGGCGACGGCCGACAGCACGCCCGGCCGGTCGGTGACGTTCATGCTGACGTAGTACCGCGTCGGAATGAATCCGATGGGTGCGATGGGCAATTCGGCGTACTTGGACTCGCGCGGCCCGCGGCCGCCCTGGACGCGGTTGCGGGCCGCCATGACGAGATCGCCCATCACCGCCGAGGCCGTTGGCGCACCGCCTGCGCCCTGGCCGTAGAACATCAGCCGACCGGCAGCCTCCGCCTCGACGACGACCGCGTTGAACGCACCGTTGACAGAGGCGAGCGGATGCTCCAACGGCACCAGCGCGGGGTATACGCGCGCCGAGACTCGCTGCTGCCCTTCATCGTTGATGATGCGCTCACAGATGGCCAGGAGCTTGATGGTGCAGCCGAGGGCCTTGGCCGACTCGAAGTCCGCCGAGCTCACCTTGGTGATGCCCTCGCGATAGACGTCGTCGGCGGTCACCCTGGTGTGGAAGGCGATCGATGCAAGGATCGCCGCCTTCGCCGCGGCGTCGAACCCCTCTACGTCGGCCGTCGGATCCGCCTCCGCATAGCCGAGCGCGCTCGCGTCCGCCAACGCCGACGAGTAGTCCGCCCCCGTCTCGGCCATCGCCGAGAGGATGTAGTTGGTGGTGCCGTTGACGATTCCCGCCACGCGCAGCACGGTGTCACCGGCCAGCGACTGAGTCAGCGGTCGAATGACCGGAATGGCGCCCGCCACTGCAGCCTCGAAATACAGATCCGCGTGGGCGCTTTCAGCTGCCTGCGCCAGTTCGCCGGTGGACACCGCCATCAATGCCTTGTTGGCGGTCACCACCGACTTGCCGCGCTCCAGGGCGGCGAGGATCGCCTTGCGCGCCGGCTCCACCGGACCCATGAGTTCGACGACGATGTCGACGTCGTCCCGGGACACCAGAGAGTCCACGTCGTCGGTCAACATCTCGATGGGCACACCACGGTCGGCGGCCACCCGTCGAACCCCGATGCCGCGCAACTCGAGCGGCGCGCCGATCCGGGCGGCGAGATCGGATGCGCTCGCCTCGATGATCCGCACCACTTCGGTGCCGACGTTACCGAGACCCAAAACGGCTACCCCGACCGGCTTCTCGTTCTCCACCATCAGTTGCCTACCTCCAAGCTCAGAAGATCGTCCACCGTTTCGCGGCGCAAAATCAGGCGCGACACCCCGTCGTGTACGGCGACCACGGCGGGACGGCCGAGCAGGTTGTACCGGCTCGACATGGAATAGCAGTACGCACCGGTCGCGGCGACACCGATCAGGTCGCCGGGTGCGACGTCATCGGACACCCAGGTGTCACGAACGACGATGTCCCCGCTCTCGCAGTGCTTTCCGACGATGCGAGCCAGCGCGGGAGCTGCCTCGCTGCTGCGTGACACCAGGCGGGCGTCGTACTCGGCCGCATAGAGCGAGGTGCGGATGTTGTCACTCATCCCGCCGTCGACGCTGACGTAGCGACGATGCGCGCTTTGGCTGACGGCGACGTCCTTGACGGTCCCCACCTCGTACAGCGTGATGGTGCCGGGGCCCGCAATGGCCCGGCCCGGCTCGACGACCAGCGTCGGCGCCGGTAGGCCGACGGCCTCGGACTCGTGCACCACGATGGCGCCGATCTTCGCCGCGAGGTCCTCCATCGGCGGTGGATCGTCCTGCGGCAGATAGGAGATGCCCAGACCGCCGCCGAGGTCGACGATCGACATCTGGGCGGTCTTGTCGACGCCGAACTCGGCGACGACGTCGCGAAGCAACCCGATGACCCGATGGGCGGCGAGCTCGAAGCCGGCGACGTCGAAGATCTGCGAGCCGATGTGGCTGTGTAGACCGACCAGCCGCAGATGGTCGGCCGCGAACACCCGCCGGACGGCATCCATCGCCGCACCGCTGGCAAGCGAGAGACCGAACTTCTGGTCCTCGTGCGCCGTGGAGATGAACTCGTGGGTGTGCGCCTCGACGCCGACGGTGACCCGGATCAGCACGTTCTGCACGACGCCCGCATCGCGGGCGATGGCGTCGAGGCGATCGATCTCGGTGATCGAGTCGAGCACGACGTGCCCGACGCCGGCCTTCACCGCCATGGCCAGTTCGGCGACGGACTTGTTGTTGCCGTGCAATGCAATTCGCTCGGCGGGGAAGTCGGCGTTCAGTGCGACGGCGAGCTCGCCTCCGCTGCAGACGTCGAGCGACAGGCCCTCATCGTCGATCCAGCGGGCGATCTCGGTGCACAGGAACGCCTTCGCGGCGTACCGGACGTGCTCACCGCCACCAAAGGCCGCGGCGATGTCGCGGCAGCGTGAGCGGAAGTCGTCCTCGTCGATCACGAACAGCGGCGTGCCGTATTCCTCGGCGAGCCGGGTGACGGGAACACCGGCGATCGACACCCCGCCATCGGCGGCGCGGACGGTGTTGCGCGGCCACACGTTCGGTGCGAGTGCCAACATCTCGCTCGCCGATTGCGGGCGCGCGGGGGCACTACCGTGGCGGTTGTCCTCGGCATGGCGGGGGCCAGCGGGATGGGCCATCACATACGCTCCGGGGCGCTCACGCCCAAGATGTGCAGGCCGTTGGCGATCACCTGGCGGGTGGCCTGGCACAGCGCGAGCCGAGCAGCGTGCAGATCCGTCGGCTCCTCGTCGCCCTGCGGCAGCACCCGGCACGAGTCGTAGAAGCGGTGGTAGTCGCCGGCCAGATCCTCGAGGTAGCGGCACACGCGGTGCGGCTCACGAAGGGTGGCAGCGGTCTTCAGCACGCGCGGGAAGTCGCCGAGGGAACGCATCAGCGTGCCCTCGCGGTCGTGGGATAGCAGTTCGAGGTGCTCGGTGCTGGGGAGGAGGCCGAGGTCGGTCGCGCTGCGCGCCAACGCCGACAATCGCGCATGCGCGTACTGCACGTAGTAGACCGGGTTCTCACTCGAGGCGCTCGACCACAGAGCGAGGTCGATGTCGATCGGACTGTCGACGGAACTGCGGATCAGCACGTAACGCGCGGCGTCGACGCCGATGGCCTCGACGAGGTCGTCGAGGGTGATGACGGTGCCCGCGCGCTTGCTCATCCGCATCGGCTGGCCGTCGCGCACCAGGTTGACCATCTGGCCGATCAGCACCTCGACGGTGTCCGGATCGTCGCCGAGCGCGGCGGCCGCGGCCTTGAGCCGGGCGATGTACCCGTGGTGGTCGGCGCCGAGCATGTAGATGCAGAGGTCGAATCCGCGCTGGCGCTTGTCGAGGTAGTACGCCAGATCGCCGGCGACGTAGGCCGGGTTGCCGTCACTCTTGATGACGACCCGATCCTTGTCGTCACCGAACTCGGTGGTGCGCAACCAGGTTGCGCCATCCTTCTCGTAGATGTTGCCGGTCTCGCGCAGCTTGGCGATGGCCTCATCCACACGGCCGGAGGTGTGCATCGAGTCTTCGTGGGTGTAGATGTCGAAGTCGGTGCCGAAGTCGTGCAACGACTGCTTGATGTGGGTGAACATCAGGTCCACGCCCTTGGCGCGGAACGTCTCGAGCTGCTGCTCGGCCGACTGGCTCAACACGTCGGGTGCGGTGGCCAGCACCTGCTGGGCGATCTCGGAGATGTAGCTGCCCGCGTATCCGTCCTCGGGGGTGGGTTCCCCCTTCGCCGCGGCGAGCAGCGAGTTGGCGAACCGGTCGATCTGCGTGCCGTGGTCGTTGAAGTAGTACTCCCTGACGACCTGGGCGCCCTGCGTCGTGAGCAGGCGCCCCAGCGCGTCGCCGACGGCCGCCCAGCGGGTACCGCCGATGTGGATCGGTCCGGTCGGGTTGGCGGAGACGAACTCCAGGTTGACCTTCTCGCCCGCGAGTTCTTCCGATCCGCCGTAGGCCACGCCGACGTCGATGACGTTGTCGACGACGATGCCCTGAGCCGCCGTCTCGATGCGCAGGTTGACGAAGCCGGGACCGGCCACGTCGGCCCCCGCGATGCCGTCGGTGCCCGTCAGTGCCGTCGCCAGCCAGCCGGCCAGCTCACGGGGGTTCACGCCGACCTTCTTGGCCAGCTGCAACGCCAGGTTGGTGGCGTAGTCGCCGTGCTCCGGGTTGCGCGGCCGTTCGACGACGACCGTGTCCGGCAGGGCGGCAGCGTCGAGCCCGTGCTCGGCCAGAACCGCGGCAGCGGTGGTCTTGAGCAGCTCGGCCAGATCGGCTGGGGTCACGGGCAACCATCCTATGGTCTGAGGTGGCCTCTTCCCGAATCGTTTAGCGGTGGGCAGGAGCGCAGCGACCGGGGAGTGTTCCGGTGGGCAGGAGCGCAGCGACCGGGGAGTGTTCCGGCGGGCAGGAGCGCAGCGACCGGCGGATGTCCCGGCGCCCCGGGGCGCGATCGGGCCGCCGCGCATGCGTTAGTCTGTGCAGGCCCAACGGCGCGGATCGTTCGAGTACGCGCCCCCGTAGCTCAGGGGATAGAGCGTCCGCCTCCGGAGCGGAAGGCCGCAGGTTCGAATCCTGCCGGGGGCACCATCTGACCTGCATGGATGCGGCCCCGCGCAAGATACGCACAACCTGGTCGCGATTTCGGGTGTGGCTCCAACCGAATTGTCCAGTAGTCGTCAGGGACGAAGACGACGCGGCGGGTACTCATGACGCGCGCTCTTCTGTTTGCTGCGACTGCTTGCAGGTCAGGTGTGCATCGCCTTGGCCGGCCATGACGGGGCTGCCGCAGAGGGTGCAGGCGGGGTAGCTGTCGACGGGTATGCCGCGGATGGTGCGGCGGTGTTCACGGGATGCCCGGGGTTGAGCCGTGGGCACCTTGGCGGGCATGACAGCCGGTGAGGGGCCAGTGGGCTAACCAGTTGGCTCACTCATGGGAGCGTGAGCCAACTGAGCTGACTGGGAATCTGGTCCAGTTGGCTCATCCTGTTTATGCAGGTCGGGTCCAGTTGGCTCAGTTGGCTCAGTTGGCTCACGCGAGACCTGGTCCGACTGGGCGGTGAGCCGACTGGGGAGGTCCCATGTCGAGGTGCGGGGGAACCCCTCGGACCGGTCGACGACGCCCAACTTCTTCTTTGCTCGCTTGAGGGTGGCTTCGCTGATCTTCTCCTTGACGGCGTCGGCCTTGACGACCTTCGATGGTGTTGCTCCAGACACCGTGAGGTAGTCCTGTAGCCAGTGCTCGGCCGCAGTGCGATCGTCGGCGTCGTCGTCGCCTGAGCCGCCCAGTAGGTCCCTAGCGCCATCTGCAACCATCGATCCGTACTGATCACGGGTGCGGT